>JAIPHJ010000016.1 GCA_021735245.1 Candidatus Bipolaricaulota bacterium | reverse complement strand
CGAAGGCTTATTTGGTAAACAGAAATTGGTCCAGCACCCAGTTTAATATGAACTTCGAACGTGAAACCGGTTTACAGAAGAGGTTTTTTGTTGAAGGTATTTACCACGGTTAATTATCGATATTAAACTAGGTGCTGGTTGAAAGTGTGGGAAGCGCAATTTGATTTACCGCTTTAGATACCACCTAACGGGTGAAGATAACTAAGTTTCTCAAATAAGGACGATTTTTCTTGTAGACTGAACTAGAAGTTGGTCTTAGGAGAGAGAATTGCTCGACTTAGGTTACAATCAAGATCCCGCCCACGGAGTCCCGAAGACGCCGACGGCAAGTTCCGCCCAAATAAGGAGAAACGTTACCACAATCACCGTGCACGAAGTGACTCGATATACTGGTTCGGTGAGCTTTTTCAGCACGACTTCAAGCGCGAGGCCGGTGCCGAATAAAAGGGTACCCATAATAACAAAATCAGCCAAACTCCAGACCACTTCATCGGTGAACTGCATGGCTATCAAGGGCACCAGTAAAATTAACGCTACCACGATCGCAACGCGAACAATGTTTTTAGTTTGCACGTTTTTTCTCCTTAACTATAGGTCGAGGCCCTGGGGGAAACATTGGCCAAATTTTCCCCGAGAACCCGATAGAATTAGCCCGGCTCTCCTCTTGGCAACTGGATGATCTTAACAGCTTGTTCGGCAAATTCCAAGTTCCGGCAATGGCACCGAAACTCTTTCTCTTTGAGAGTACTATCTGTTCTTCTTTCTAATAGCATCGCAGGCGGTTGGTTTGTCTGTGCCCTTAGTTGTTTACCCCGCACTCCTTCTACCCGTATAATCTATCCATGGCAAACAATAACGGACTAAAACAAATAAAGGTCAGTCTGGAAAGAATAGTCTATCAGGATGAAGAAAACGGCTTCACCGTTGCCCGCGCAGCCCCCGAAAACATGATCGAAGACGAGATTACGGTTGTCGGAAACCTACCGGCCGTCTTCCCCGGACAGAAGTTGAACCTCAAAGGCTTTTGGGACCACCACAGTGAGTACGGGAGGCAATTCCAGGTAAAGAACTGCAGGATAGACCTGCCGGCCACTGAAGCCGGCATCCAGCAGTACCTCGCCTCCGACTTCATAGACGGGGTAGGTCCGGTGATTGCCGAGAGGATTACGGATAAGTTTGGAGAAGACTCCCTAAACGTAATAGATCAAAATCCCGACAAACTCACTGAGGTCGAGGGTATCGGCACCCATCGTTTGGAGAGAATAAAGGAGGGCTGGAAGGAAGGGAAAGAGATCCGGAACATAATGATCTTCCTCAAAGAACACGGGGTAAGCACTGCGTATTCGGTCAAGATCTACAAAGAGTACGGAGAGGATACGGTAGAAATACTGGAAGATGACCCCTATCAGCTCGCCCGGGACGTCTTCGGTATCGGCTTCAGAACCGCCGACAGAATTGCCAGGAAGCTGGGACTCGGGGAGGCCGAACTGCCCCGCCTGAAGGCCGGAGTCGAGTACGCCCTGCAGGAAGCGACAAACGATGGTCACCTGTATTTACCCCGACGGGAACTGGTTGAAAATGCCGCTGAACTTCTGGATGCTCAGAAGGAGCAAATACAACCTGCAGTGGACGAATTGATTCGGGAAGAACGTATAATAGAAGAATCCGATCTGGGAGAGGGAACTCCGCAGTACCTGGCCCCCTTCTACTACGGCGAAGTCGGCGTGGTTAACAGGATAGAGGAATTGATGAAACGTTCGCCAAGGGTGAACGAGGGGACCGTTGCCGACATGGTGGAAAAGTTTACCGAAACCAGGGAAATAGACTACAACAAAGACCAAATTTCGGCGATAAAGAAAAGCGTCACGGACAAAGTGCTCTTAATAACTGGCGGGCCCGGTACGGGCAAAACAACCGTACTGCAGGGAATAATCGAGCTGATGGAGAAGCTGGACAAGGAAGTAGGGTTAGCTGCTCCCACCGGCAGGGCGGCAAAAAGACTAGAGGAAGCAACTGGTAGAGAAGCGGAGACGATTCACCGATTGCTGGGCTTTCGGCCGCCCAATAGGTTCGAACACGATGAAAATAACAAGCTGGATGCGGACGCAGTCATCGTAGACGAAGTTAGTATGGTCGACATGCTCCTGGCTAATAATTTACTTAAAGCTGTACCCGACAGAGCCAGGCTGATTCTGGTTGGGGACAAGGACCAGCTGCCTTCGGTCGGAGCCGGAAACGTCCTCCACGAACTGCTGAACTCGGAGGCGGTAGCCAGGGTAGAGCTGACCGAGATATTCCGCCAGGCCAGGGAGAGCCGGATAGTAACCAACGCCCACCGGATAAATCAGGGTGACTTCCCGAACCTGAAAAACAGTCCGGACGGTGACTTTTTCTTCATAGAGGAGTCGGAGTCGGAAGAGGTAGCAAAAAAAGTGGTTAACCTGGTGGATTACAGGCTTCCGAAAAAGTACAACCTGAACCCAAAAAGCGACATTCAGGTACTGGCACCGATGCACAGGGGAGAGGCCGGTGTAGATAGCTTAAACAAGCTGCTCCAGGATAGGCTCAATGCGGGAGAGCCAATAGATTTGCCCCTTTCCAGCCGGAAATTCATAAAAAGGGACAGAGTAATGCAGATAAGAAACAACTACGAGAAGGGAGTATTCAACGGGGACATCGGCAGGATAGTCGGCGTAAACGATAACCAGTCCGGCATTATGGTCCAGTTTGCTCCCGACAAGCGGGCAAGTTACGATACCGGAGACCTGTCAGAGCTCGTATTGGCTTACGCTGTCACCATTCACAAAAGCCAGGGCAGCGAATACCCGGTAGTTGTTATCCCCCTGCTCACTCAGCACTACATGATGCTGCAGCGTAATCTGCTTTACACCGCCCTAACCCGGGCCAGGGATCTGGCGGTAATTGTAGGAACGAAGAAAGCTATTGGCATTGCCGTAAGTAACGAGAAGGTGGAAGATCGGTACACCTTGCTTTCGGAAAGGTTAACCCGGAGAGCCTCTGAATAATATCGGATAGGAACCTTCATAGTTTCCAGTCAAAATAGAAGATAGGTCCCCTCTTAGCTATCCAGGCGATTTTTTGCTAAACTTCAGAAAAATTTTATACTTAATTACCCTGTAAGGAGGTCGAAAATGTCAAAATGGGTGGTTAACGAAGGCGACAATTGCCCAAAGTGTGGAGCTAAAATTGAAGTGCTGGTCGGAAAGGACGAGGAGAACGATGCGGAAAGAGGAATAGAATCTCCGAGGGCAGAAAGGTGCACCAGCTGCGACTGGGAGCACAACCTGGAGGATAGCTCCGGTGAAGGTAAAAATTTAATCTAACGCTGTCGATAATCTTTAGACTCAATAACCCTCAACTAAAAAGGCGGCCCGAGTGGGTCGCCTTTTTCCGTTAAAGCCCCGCTTCTAACGGGGCTTTTGTGTGTCAGATTAATTCTCTCAAATTAGTTTTCCGGCTGGCTTTCGGTTACGAACACCCTTCAACTAATTAAAGCTCTTCGAGTATTGCCTCTACGTCGTCTTCGACGGAACCGGTCGGTTTGAGGTTAAATTTATCGACCAGGACGTCCAGGACGTCCTCCGAGACAAACGCGGGAAGCGTCGGACCGAGTCGGATCCCTTCCACTCCCTGGCTCAATAAAGCCAGAAGTACGGTGACTGCTTTCTGTTCGTACCAGGCGATGTCGTAGGAGATCGGTAGTTCGTTTATGTCGTCGACGCCGGTTGCCTCCGCGAGCTCCTTCGCGATTTTGATTAACGAGTAGGAGTCGTTGCACTGTCCGGCATCCAGGACCCGCGGTATTCCGTTTATCGTGCCCAGGTCCAGCTTGTTGTAGCGGAATTTAGCGCAGCCGGCGGTCAATATAATTGTATCCTCGGGTAGTTCCCGGGCCACGTCTTTGAAATAATCCCTGGAAGCGTGCCTTCCGTCGCAACCACCCATGACCACGAACCCTCTAATATCGCCCGACTGTATTCCCTTGATGATATCGTCTGCCCTGCTCAGTACGGCGTCGTGGGCGAAGCCTCCGGGTATGGAGCCAGTTTCCAGCTCCCCTGGCGGCTCCGTGTCTTTCGCCTGATCGATTATCTCCCAGAAGTCCTTCTGACCGCCGTTTTTCCTGTCCTCGATATGGGTAAGTCCGGGAAATCCGACCACCCCGGTCGTGTAAACTCTTTCTTTGTAAGAATCTTCGGGAGGGACGAGACAGTTGGTCGTCATCAGGATGGGCCCGTTAAACTTTTCGAACTCCTTGTTCTGCTTCCACCAGGAATTTCCGTAGTTGCCGACGAAGTGGTCGTACTTTTTGAAGGCCGGATAGGCGTTTGCCGGCATCATCTCTCCGTGCGTGTAGACATCTACGCCTTCACCTTCGGTCTGTTCGAGAAGCTCCTCCATGTCTTTGAGGTCGTGGCCGCTGATCAGGATCCCCGGGTTGTCTCTGACCCCGATGTTTACTTCTGTCGGTTCAGGGTCTCCGTAAGCGCCCGTATTGGCCTTATCCAGCGTTTCCATGGTCTCAACGGCAATATTTCCCGACTCTACAACTAGATTAACTAAGTCGTCTACGCCCAGGCTGTCGTCCAGTGTCGCGGCGAGACCCTTCTGAATGAAATCAAATATATCCTGTTTCTTTTTATTCAGAACGTAGGCGTGGTCCGCGTAAGCCGCTATACCTTTAATTCCGTAAGTGAGGAGTTCTCTCAGAGACCGTAAGTTTTTGTCTTCAGTAGCTTTTACTCCGACCTCTTTTGCTTTGCTGTAGCACTCCTCGATTTTGTGGGATCTCCAGGTTGCTGCTTCCGGAAGGTCCGCCTCGTCCAGTTCACCGTTCGCGGATTCGTATTTTTTTCGGATATTATCTCTGATTTCGAGTGCCCGGCTTATCCTGTGCTCGAACCAGTCGTCGTCGAAGTTCACGTTTGTGACCGTCGCGAAAAGGCTCTCTGTCACGAATACGTTCGTTTCTTCGTCCGTAACTCCTTCTTCTTTGGCTTTTTCTCCGTAGTAAGAGATACCTTTGAGGAGCCAGATCAATAAATCCTGCAGATTTGCCGTCTCGGGTTCTTTGCCACAGACTCCCTTTACCGTACAGCCCTCGTTTCCGGCTGCCTCCTGACATTGATAACAAAACATGCTCATTAGTAAAACTTCCTCCTGTGGTTAAGTTATATAATTAAATTTTCTCACTCGATCAGGTTGACCCCGGTTTCCCTGTGGACCCACTCCGTAGAGCTCTCGTCCCGGCTCAGATCTTCCCCGGTCAGCTGGCAGTGATGGGGTTGATCATCGGAACTTCCGCCTCCCCGGTCGAAAAACCGGCAGTACTGACAGGTCAAAGCGGTGCTCAGGTGTCCCTGGCTCTGCAGCGTGCCAGCAATTTCGACTAGGTCCCGACTCAGCTCGTTCTGTTGGTCTTCTGACAATTTAAGGACGGTTTCCTCCAGGGTCCGGCTTATATCATTTAGACTTTCAGTTATTGACTCCCCTTTTTCCGTTAATCCCAGCTTTATCTTTCTTCTATCGACCTCGCTCCTTTCCCTCTTCACCAGCTCCCTTTTGACCAGCGAATCTACAACCCTCGAGGCCGTCGGCTGGGCAATCTGTAACCTTCTGGCTATGGAGCCCACGTCCTTGTTTTGAGGGTGAGCCCCGGAGAGAAAGATGATCGTCTGAATTTGGGTGGAAGAAATGTTGTTTTCCTTCGCTTTCTCCCTGATTAGTTTATTAATGCCCTGGGAAATTCTATATAATAAAAGTGAGATTTTTGCCGGTTCTTCGGAAAGTTTGCTTTTGTCTGTAAAGATTTTTACCACCTAAATAGTTGGGCTAATACATAGCGTTGACATATAAATAAATCTAGGGTATAACCTAATTAAGTTCAAGGTATTTTGTAAATTCATTCACGATAGGGTGAAGAGCTGTCAGAAGTCCGCAGGAGGTAAAAACCATGAACGAAGGCAAGAAACAAAGAAAGGAGAGAATCAAAGAACTGCTCCGGGAGATCCACGAAAAGGGCGAGATAGGTGAATTAAAGGAAGAATTCAAGGATCTGTTGAGGGAAATTTCCCCGCTGGAGATTCCGATGATGGAACAGGAGATGATGGAGGAAGGCGTGGACGCGGAAGAAATCGCCAGCATGTGCGACATCCACGTCGAGCTGTTCCGCGAATCCGTCCAGGATAAGTTCGACCTGGAGGGGCTTGGCGAGGGACATCCGCTCAAGAGCCTCTACCTGGAAAACGAGGAGATAACGAAGGACGCCGAAAAGCTGGGCCTCCGGGTCAAGGACATCACGCAGGGTAAGAAAGGTGGTAAAGCTTTCGGCGAACTAGCTCAGTTTGCCGGCAAGCTCAATAAAATAGGCAGAACCCATTACACCCGCGAGGAAACCCTGCTTTTCCCCTACATAGAACGACGCGGCATCACCTCCGTCCCCGAAGTTCTCTGGCGGAAGCACGACGAAACAAGGGAAAAGATAAAGGACCTGCTGGGTCTGCTAGACAGGGATAACTGGGAGGGTAAACCGCCGATAGAGGAGATAACCGAGACCGCAAACGAGGTTTCTCAGAGCGCCATCGACATGGTTTTCCGGGAAAACAACATTTTATATCCGACCGTCAAGGAGCTGCTCTCCGACGGCGAATGGCTCGCGATTCATAACCAGAGCCGGGGGATAGGCTACTACGAAATCGAGCCGGCCGACTGGAACCCCGACGTTGAACCGAAACAGCCGTACGAGGTAACTGAGGGTATCGAGAAGGGCCAGGTGGAGAAGCTTCCCCAGGAGATCAAAGGTATGGTAGACGTGAGTTCTCTCCAGACTGACGACTACAATCCCGTTAGAGACGGGGATCAGAGTCTTGACGTCGGATTCCTTAATACGACCGAGCTCGACGCGATATTCGAGACTCTGCCGATTGACTTGACTTTTATCGATGCCAACGACAGGGTAAGATACTTCTCCGGCGGGGAAAGGATATTCCCCCGGACGAAGACAGTGCTTGGCCGTCCGGTTCAGAACTGTCATCCGCCGGACAGCGTCGACGTCGTCAACAGCATTCTTGAGGAGTTCAAAGCCGGAAACAGAGAGAAGGCGGAGTTCTGGATAAGTATGGGGCCGAAATTCGTTCACATCAGGTACTTTCCGGTCCGGGACGAGGAAGGAGAATATCTCGGCACGCTCGAGGTAACCCAGGATATAAAGGAAATACGGGAACTAGAGGGAGAACGGAGACTTCTCGACTGGGATTAATTTTTGCTTTACTAATATTTAGCTAAGAATTTTTCTATAACGGGAGGCAACAGTCATGGCTATTACACGTGAAGTAAGAGAGATATCGTCCGACGTCTACTGGGTCGGTGTGAGGGACTGGGATAGAAAGTTCTTCGACAAGCTGGTTCCTCTACCCGAAGGCACCACCTACAATGCCTACCTGGTTCAGGGAGAGGACAAAACGGCACTGGTAGATACGGTTAACCCAGGGTTCGAAAAAGAACTGGAGGAGAAAATCAGACAGGTTACCGATCCAGAAGGCCTGGATTATCTGATCATGAATCACGCGGAACCGGATCACGCGAACGGTCTCAGCCACATGGTCTCGCTCGCCGGGGACGCGGAGATATTGGCCACGAAAAAGGGCAAGGATATGGCTCTCTCCCTTTACGACTTACCGGAAGAGAAATTTCACGTGGTCGAAGGCGGCGATACGCTCGACCTGGGGGACAAAATTCTTGAATTCATAGAAGCCCCGTGGCTTCACTGGCCCGAGACCATGTTCACTTATTACCGGGAGGAAGGAGTACTTTTCCCCTCCGATTTCTTCGGCGCTCACGTAGCTACACCCAAGCTATACGCCGACGAGTTCGGTGAGGACGTCCTGAAGCGGGCCAAGGATTACTTCGGGGAAATCATGATGCCGTTCCGTCCGAGGGCAAAACGGGCCCTGGATAAGCTCGAGGAATACGAAGTTAATACCATAGCTCCGAGTCACGGGGTAATCTACCGGAACCCCGAGAAGATCCTCGAGGCCCACAGGTCCTGGACCGGCGCCGAACTGGACGAAAAAGTCCTGATTCCCTACGTCTCCATGTGGGGTAGCACCGCTGAAATGGTTCACGTTTTGAGAGAGACTATTGCCTCGGAGGTGGACGCCGTACCGTTCGAAGTATCGTCGCAGAACCTTAATAATCTGGCCGGAGAGCTGGTAGATAGTGCCGGGGTAGTTTTCGGGACGCCAACCGTCCTAGCCGGCCCCCATCCCCAGATAATCTATACCGCCACGCTTGCCAAAAAGTTGAACCCGCCGACCAAGTACTTTGGTATCGTCGAATCACACGGCTGGGCAGGCGGGGCCGTTAGGGAGCTATCGAAGCTCGTCGAGGGCACCTCCGGCGAACTGCTGGGCGCGGTCGACGTTAAAGGATCGCCGGAAGAGGGGGATCTGGAGAGGGTTATAGAGCTGGGGGAAGAAATCGCGGAAAAGGTAAAGTAAAGAAAAATAAAGTCGACGACCTCAAATTGCATCTTTTAGGGAGGGTAATTGAGAACCCGCGCCCCGGTGGAAGGGTGGTAATCGGAAACTCTCCGCCAGGATTGAACCGCCGATGGTCCAGTTGGCCGAATTAGGAATTTTGCCGATTCTATCCTGCTACCGACACTTGCCGAGAAGGCCCCGGAGCTTTCTGCGGGACCTTTTCGGCTGGATCAACTCCCGTTTATCAAATAAGTCCTTCGTTTAACTCTTCCCTGTTAATTTAACAAATCAAAACCGCACAATTTTGGTCTGTTTTCAAATGTTTTCACCAAGTCCCGTCCCCCGGGCGGGATTCATTACTCCAATACCACGTTATCCCAGAAGGGCTCCCGACCCTCGTGTTTGGCCTCTAAAGATACATCGGCGTGCTTCTCCCCTTCCTGAGCGTCGATAACGAACTCCCCGAAAAAGTAGTCCCCCTCCTGAAAATCTTTAGTCTCTCCGTCATCGTGGTAAATCGGCACCCTTGCTTTTTGCTTTAGGTTATACCGCAGACGAAGCGTGTCCGGCAAATCTTCGGTATGTTGTACAGTTTCCGTCAGCGGTACCCCGTGGTCCTCGCGTATAAAAAGAGGTAATTTTTCCAGGGGTGCGTCAAAGTGATGATAACCGCTCTCGTAACTTTTCCCCGTCCACCAGTCCTGCCAGTCGAGGGTTCCCTTTTTCCCTTCCGGCAAATAAAGTGACTTTTTACTGGCACCTCTTTCCAGAACGGGGGCAGCAAGTAAAGCGTCTCCCACCATGAAGTGATCCGTAATAGAACGGGCCTCATTGTCGGAGGGAAACTCCATAAAGAGTGGTCGAAATAGGGGGAGCCCCGTTCTGTGAGCTTTGTAGAATAAGGTATACAGATAGGGCATAATGCGGTATCGAAGAGAGATGTACTCTTTATTTATTCGCTCGTAAGGTTCTCCAAAAGACCACGGCTGTTGAGGAACCGTATCTAACCCGGAATGATTCCGGCAGAATGGAAATAGAGAACCCAGCTGGATCCAGCGTGTCAAAAGTTCCGGCTCTACGTCCCCTTCGAAGCCGCCTATATCCGGCCCGCTAAAGGGTACTCCCGATAGACCAAGGTTTAACACCATGTAGACCGAAAGTTTCATGTGCTCCCAGGTCGAGGAATTGTCACCGGTCCACTTTGCGGCGTATTTTTGTATTCCCGAAAACCCCGCTCGGGTCAAGATAAATGGACGTTTGTTGGGTCTGTGTTGTTTAAGCCCCTCCGTGGTGGCTTTGGCTTCGTAGTACCCATACAGATTATGGACCTTTTCGTGTGGATGATATTCCCCCGAATCGTCTCTGTGTTGCAGGCCTTCCGGCGTGGTGGTAGCCATTTCTATGAGATGGTGCTTGAGCTCACTACCAAAAGATTTTCCTTTATCAATATCCTGTTGAATTTGACGAGCCTGCTCGTAGAGATTTTTGCGACTGAAGAAAATGGCCGGCTCATTCATATCGTTCCAGATACCGTCCACGCCCCAATCGAGTTGCTGGTTGTTGTATTTGGCCCACCAATCACGAGTCTCAGAACGAAGAAAATCAGGAAAGGTCGAAAATCCGGGCCACAGTGATCCAACGAAATCCTCTCCCTCGGAATCTTTTATAAATACGTCTCGCTCTCGACCGGTATCGTAAGGAGAATAACCCTCTTCTTTTTTAATGCCGGGATCCACTATGGTCACGCCTTTGAAGTTTTGCTCGTGTAGGTCCTCCATTAGGCCTTTCGGGTCGGGAAACCTATCCCGGTCCCAGCTAAATACTCTGTGTTCGTCCATGTGCTGGATATCAAAATAGAGGGCATCGCAGGGTATTTCCTTTTGGCGAAACTTCCGGGCCATATCCCTTGCTTCTTCTTCGTCGTGAGGGATTCCGTAGTTGGACTGATGATAACCAATGGCCCACTTCGGAGGCATAAAAGGCTTACCGGTCAGTTGCGTGAATTGTTTGACTACTTCTTTTAACGTGGTAGCGGGCAACAAGAACATAGAAATCCGGGGAGCCGCGACGCCCAAACCTACCTTTCCCCTTCCGAGGCGGTTTTGCACGTCAAATTTACTCCGCTCGGAGTGGTGCAGGTAGAGTCCGAGGTAGCTGAAGGGGTCATCGTCCTTTCTAACGATATAGAAGGGAATAGAAGTGTAGAGGGGATCTTCGTTGTGAGTGTAAAGACCGCTGGGATCACGGTTCCACATCTCGTACGTACCGCCGCTTTTCTCTAAGTACTTCGTTTTCTCACCGAGACCAAAGATACTGTGACTTCCCTCGATTTCATGAATCAGACTGGTCCATTCTTCGGGAGCTCTACTTTTATCACGCGCCCACGCGGGGAAGGAGCTCTTCAGAGAACCAAATTCTGCTAGCTGATTTCCCTCGAAAAAAACCCTAAATTGTTGGGGATTTCCTTCTAGATGGAACGTCCCTCCTTGCTGAGATTCCTCGCCTGTGTTTAATGAAGGCAAGAAGGGGTTTTGGTACTCGGGTCGGGGAACCGGACTAATATCAACCCGGCAAGCTGTACTCTCATACGATTGTATATCTAAACTAAAATCTTCGCTCTGTAATCGGTCGGAATCCGTCGGGTTCAACTAATACACCTCCCCAGGTGACTGTTCAAATAATCATCACTCGAACGACAACAGGAAAAACAGGTCGGCTTCTGATTCTTCGGCTAATTACGCCTCGTCTCGTCATAATTCAGCAACCCGGAATCAATGAACGCGGAAAATTGCGCTTTGATAAGGTTGCAGGCGTTGATTTTTCAGCGGTGCAGACTCATTCCCGTAATTCCCCAGTAACAACTGCCCTCGATCGAACGAAAGTTCTTCGGGTATCGTTACCTCCTCCGGAGTAAAGTTCATCGCTACCATAACACGGTCCCCTTTCCACTCTCTGAGGTAAGCAAAAATCTTTTCGTGGTTTTGAAGAAGTGGTTCGTACTCCCCGTATACCAGGACTTCAGCAGATTTTCGGAGTGCAATCAGCCGACGGTAGTAGTTTAATACTGAGTTCTGATCGGACCGTTCCCTTTCGACGTTCACTTCCTCGTGGTTGGGGTGTACCGGCAGCCAGGGTTTACTTTGGGAGAAGTCGGCGTAGTTCTGGTCGCTCCACTGCATTGGTGTCCTGGCATTATCTCTGCTCCAGAAACGCACGGATTCTTTTACCTCTTCGAAGGAGTCGATTTTCCCTTCCTGTTTGAGTTCCTGGAAGTGGTTTCTCGTACTTACATCCTGAATATCCTCTATGCTCTGGAAGGGATAGTTAGTCATCCCTATTTCGCAACCCTGGTAGATAAAAGGAGTTCCCGGTAAGGTCAGCAAGAGAGTTGCCAGGGTTTTTGCGGATTCTACCCGGTATTCCTGGTCGTTTCCGTAGCGTGATACCGCTCGGGGCTGGTCGTGGTTGCTAAGGTAATGGGCCATCCAGCCTCCTACCTCGTCAGCGGCCTCTATCCACCGACCGAAGATCTCTTTCAGTTCGGTTAAGTTCCAATCCCTCTGTTTTCCCCAGTCTCCTTTTGGTCCTTTGTCGAACGTCACGTGATCAAAATGGAACAACATGTCCAGTTCATTGCTGTCGGGGTCGATGTACTGCTTGCCGTCTTCCAGGTTGACGAGAGAGGTCTCCCCTATGGCAACCATATCGAAGTCAGCGAAAACCTCTTCGTGCATCTCCTGGATATACTGGTGTACGTTAGGTCCGTCAATGTAATACTTGCTACCTCTTGCCCCGGGGTGCTTATCGGATCCGGCATCGGGTAAATTAGCGGCTTTAGAAATAAAGTTGATCACATCCAGACGGAGACCGTCTACACCCTTCCGCAACCAAAACCTCATCGCTTCGTAAATACTCTCTCTAACTTCGGGGTTATCCCAGTTGAGGTCAGGTTGCTTTTTGGAAAACAAATGCAGGTAATACTGCCCGGCTCGTTCGTCGTACTCCCAGGCGGAGCCCCCGAAGATGGAATCCCAATCGTTTGGCGGACCGTCGTTTTTGCCGGAGCGCCAAAAATAGTAATCTCGATACTCATTCTTCTTCCGGGGGGATCGGGAGTTCTCAAACCACCTGTGTTCATCGGAGGTATGGTTGGGTACGAAGTCCATTATGAGGTTGATATCTCGATCGTGGAGGGCATTTAACAGTTCCTCCCACTCCTCGATGTTGCCGTACTCGTCCATGATTTTTTCATAGTTCCGGACATCGTATCCATTGTCATCGTTTGGAGAGTCATAAACCGGGTTCAACCAAACCCCATCGACCCCCAACCACTCCAGGTAATCCACTTTCTCCGTAATTCCCGGTATGTCTCCAATTCCATCCCCGTTCGAGTCGTTAAAACTCCGGGGGTATATTTGATAGATCACGGCTTCCTTCCACCAGCGTTTCTTCATAATCCTCCTATAGATTTTCTAAATAAAACCCTTTATCTAGGTAGCCTCGCCCCGACTGTTTTGATTTCAAAGGGATTGAAAGTTAGTTGAACGGACCGGTCGGAAAGATTCAGTTCACCCTGCTCGTCTTCGATGCTGTTTAGTTCAACCGCCTTCCGTGGTTTGAAGTTGAACTCCAGCTCCGTTGTGGTTTTCCTGCCCCAGGCCTCGTAGAACCTGATAACTAACATGTCCTCTCGGTCCTCAGCCATTTTAACGGCCTCGGCAACTACTCCCTGGTCCTCGATTTGAAAGGGGGGCTCCACAGCATTAAACTCTTCCACTGGCCTGGTCATGGGTTCACTGTTTAGATCGTAGGCCTGCTGAATAACACCGGCTTCCCGGAAGTCCCCCTGATGAGGGATCAAAGAGTAGGTAAATCGGTGCTCTCCCATATCGGCCTCCGGATCCGGAGATTTGGGCGCTCTCAGTAAACTAAGTCCTATAGTAGAGTCCTTCACGTTGACCCCGTATTTGCCGTCGTTCAACAAAGCGGCACCATATCCGAACTCGGATACATCGACCCATTTTTGGTGAAACACTTCAAACCGGGCCTGGTCCCAGGAGGTGTTGGAATGGGTGGGCCTATCGTAGTGGCCGTACTGTACTTCGTAGGTAGCCCGATCGGTGCGCACGTTGATAGGAAAGTGAGTCTTAAGCAGTACCTTCTCCTCGTTCCAGTCGACTCCGGTGCGAAAATCGATCCGTTTGGAATCGGCATAGACGATTATGTCCTGAACCAGTTCGGACTCCCCGAAGGATCTCTTCTGTCTGACGACTGCCCGCAGGGGCCCACTTTCCAGGACTTCCACGTTTTCCGGGGAGGGCAAAGACTCGCTTTTGTCGTAAATGTCCCCTTCTAGCTCCCAGGCCTCAAATTCGGTGGGCACGTCTCTGTAGGCCAGTAATTTATTACCCGGACCCTGGAGTACTTCACGGTCTTCCACCTTGTCGTAAATGGAACTCAACCTGCCGTCATCGTCTATTTGCAATGCGATCTTCTCGTTTTCTACGAGATCCGGGCGAACGTCGAGCCGAGGTGAAGGGGAACTTTCCGCTCGCTCAACCCGGAAGCTTCTGGCACCCATGGCCGGCAACTCGTTTGCTTCGAAGATCAGCTTTTGACCGTCGCCGCTCACTTGAGCGGGGCTTTTGTTTCCCTGGCGGTCAACCGCCTGCAATCTCTGGCCCTGGTCCCACTGGTGGTTATCGGTTTCCACTATTCGATCCATTTCCCAGCTGAGGGAGTTAAAAACGGAGAGGTAGTTGGAACTTTCCCGTGAGGGTAACAGTTCACTCTTTGCCGAATTGAGGATATCCAAAACCCGTGACTTGACCTCACCGTAGTCCCGGGCTGCGTCCTCGTAGACTTCCCTGATGGAAGAACCGGGTAACACGTCATGGAAACAGTGAAAGAGGTAACCTTTCCAGGCAAGTTCCAGGTCTTTTTGAGGATATCCCACTGTCGGATCTTCTATCGTGGCAGCGACCGACCATAGTTCCGCCTTCCGCAGTAAGAACTCAAGCTCCCGGTTGCTTTTCTTGGTCTCTCCCTGGGTGGTTAACGTGCCTCTGTGTCTTTCCAGGTAGAGTTCTCCTCGCCACTTCTCCAGCTGGTCCCGGACCCCTTCCAGATCGGCAAATAAATCCTGCAGTGAGGAAAACTCCACGTCCGGGAGGGCATCAATCTCGTTTACGGTTCGGGTGGTCTCCAGCATATCTCTGTTGACACCCCCGCCTCCGTCACCCCAACCAATTAAGTAAGCGGCTCCGTTGTGGACGCCGGCTTCCTTGTAGTTTTTGACCGACCTGGTAAGTTCTTCTGCAGCCTCCCCCGTGCTCATTCCGTTGTAGGTATCCGCGGGAGGGAAGTGGGCCAGGAGTTTGGATCCGTCAATCCCTTCCCACTGGAAGCTGTGGTGGGGAAACTCGTTGACTTCGCTCCAGCTCATCTTCTGAGTAAAGAAATAAGGGCAATCGGCAGCTCGGGCTATGCCCGGCAGTGCGGGAGAATAACCGAAGACGTCGGGGATAAAAGTGATCTTTGGGTCGACATCGAACTGTTTGCGGAAGTACCGTTTGCCGTAGAGATACTGTCTGGTCAGAGTCTCCCCGCCCGCAAGGTTGACGTCACTTTCCACCCACAGGGCCCCTACCGGTTGCCAGCGATTAGAGCTTACAGCCCGGGAGATGCGATCATAAAGGTCGGGATAGTGTCTTCTAACAAATTCATAGAGGTGGGGCTGGGACTGGAGGAACTTAAACTCCGGGTATTCTTCCATCAGTTTCAAAGCGGAGGAGAAGGTTCGACCGCACTTGCGGATGGTCTCCGACCAGGGCCACAACCAGGCGGCGTCGATATGAGCGTGGCCCACCGTAGTTAAAGTAAAATCGGAAATGTCGGACTTGAGCTCCTTTAGAGGTTCCAGTCTTTCCCGGGCAAGTTGAACCCCTTTCAGCAGTTGTTCTTCAGAGTCCGGTTTTACAGGTACCTCCAGGCTGGCCTCGTGGAGTCCCCGAAGTATTTTCGTTCGGTTTACCGAAGTCCCGTCAAGGTTTTTCCGCAGATCGTTAAAGACTTTAAAGGTATGGTAAAGCTTTTGGGCTTTCTTCCTTGTCGCGAGTAGTTCGGCGGCTTCCAATCTAAACTCTTCTACGTCCAACCCACCCCAGTAAAGGGTAGTGCCTACCTCGATCTTCAGCTCGTACTGCGTTCCGGGCTTAGCCTCCTCCTCAAGAAGAAGTTTTCGATGGCCCTGATCAAGTGCCTGCCAGGGTTGGTCGTCCCTGTAGCATAATGCCTCCACGGCCGGTCGATTTGAGAGGGGGCTACCCTCGGGATCTTTTTGGGGCTTTACCACAAAACGGAGGTAAACGGGTAGTCCTTTCATTGATTCGGGGACCTGGAAGTTCAGATGAAACCAGACGCTGTCCCCAATCGACAGCTGTTCTTGTAATTTCCCGCCCCGGGCCAGATCCCCGGTGATCTGCTTCCTCTCTTCGGGGCTGTATTGCCGATTGCGTGACCAGGTAAAACCGACCTCGCAGGGCTGAAAGTTAGTCGGATCCAGGTCCCGGGGTTTCAGAAAGTCGGGGGTTTTGTAATATTTCAGGTCGTCCAGTTCATTTCTATCTGCGACAACTAGCTTTTCTAACCTCTTTTCGGTGTCGTCGGCGCGTTTAGTCTTTGTCTTGTCTGTACTCACGTTAACCCTCCAAGAAACAAAAAATTTTCCTGCGGCTTGAGTAAGATTGCAGCCTTGACGAAATAAAGAAATCGCTTGAATCGCGCTATCCCCGCCCATGGGGCGGGGCATTTCGCCCGATTCATGGCTTCGCCACCGCGATTTCTATTTGTTTACAAACTTTCGCATTCATCTCCGGCCATAGGCCAGAATATTCTGCGTGATTTTGATAAACCAGGGCGTTTGGCGTTTCATGTAGTACTTTTCTCTCTATTCAATAGCATTTCAAGAATTTTATTGACAAATTGATCACCAGTCAAATTGTGGTGATTAAACCTGACCTCTTTTCCGGCTAGGTACGCTAAGAAGTTTTCCGGCCTTTCCGCAATGTTTTAACAAGCATCTTTTCCCTCCAGAAGTCCTCGATGCCGTTTATCGTGGCTTTGCCTCTCCTGTGCCGGAATCCTGCCGGTGTTAGAAGTCTTCGTTTAAGCCATTGTAGCTCTTTCGGACATTGGAACATATTCTGGCCTCTTTAACTGCCGGTTCAAATTTACTTTCTTCCTTCGTCTAACGTCAGCTGGTTTACCGATGGATCGGAACGTTGGGAGATTTTGTAGTAAGTCACCGTCGATAACACCATCCAGGCCGGAAGGAGAAAAAGGTAAATTAAGGACGCCAGTCCAATTATGCTCAAAATACCTCCAAGAATTCCCGGCACGTAAGTAACGACTGCCGCTTTGGTGGAATAGTTCCAGGAAGTGGTGATAGAATTTCTTAATCCCCCCATCATACCAGAACCACTAATGAGTAGACTGGGCAGCAGGAAGGGGAAGAAAAAGGGATAGATGACCAGGGCGACGAAGAGGAAAAAATTGAAGAATTCAAGGAAAAGGTAAAACAGGGTCAACCAGGGAACTAGGACAAGTATCGTTGGTAAAAGTAAGCGCGGGATTCGGCTGGAGACCTGAAGCCAGTTTTTCCTGAGGCTAAATTGTTTGCTTTTTATAGCTCCCCATGTATCTATCACTGTTCCGCCTAACAGCATCAAGCAAATAAAACTGATTCCTGTCAACGTCAGCATCCGGGGTATAAATGGCAATGTATTCCTGAATCCGCGAAAAAATACTGACAGCCCGAACGGGATTAGGAACGGCAAAGTTAACCGAAAGAAGTTTTTCCCGTAGATCTTTCCGGCAATTTTAAGTTCTGTTGTAATCATCAATAATTACTCGATATCGCCTCGTTCGTGATGCTCGCAAACGAATTCGTTGAACAACCACTATGAAAGTTAGAAGCTTAATATCTACGTGGCATTGTTAATTTAGTCAACACCGCCCAGTTGAAGGCCTATTTCGAGATAGTCTTGCCCAAAAATTAACACAGCTAGCGTAGGGACCAACAGCACCATCGCCCCTGCAGCCATCAAATCGTAATTTACTGTATACTGACCTCCGTAGACTGCCTGTTGCAACGTAGCGGGAAATAACATCTGTGCTCTACTTCGAATAAAAGTCTGGGCAAAGATATATTCTCCCCAGGAAAACCTGAAGCCAAAAATAAACCCAGCTACTATAGCCGGTTTTGATAGCGGAAGAAAAATTCTATAGAAACGTCTGATCGGTCCCGCTCCGTCAACTATTGCAGATTCTACAATCGATTCTTTTATCGTATCAAAATAGTTGATAAATAGAAATATATTCAGCGGCAGAATTAGAATCTGGTACAGGAATATCAGTGCAAACCGATTATCGAGCAGACCCATCTCCGCAAATAAGGAATATAGCGGAACTATATTGAGGTTGGGAGGCAAGAGAAAGGTCAAAATGACACCGAGAAAGACTATCTTTTTCCCTGCAAATTTTAGTTTTCCAAAGGCATAAGCTGCCATGGAAGATATTAGTACGGAAAGAATAGCCGTCATTATACCAATAAGGATCGAATTAATTATGCTAACTACGAGGCTTGGTTTTGAGAAAAGAGTCGTATAGTGGGATAGCGTTGGATCCGTCGGGAGTGGCTTGGGAGGGAAATTGAATTCTTGCTGGAAGGAGACGCTGGCGAGCCAATAAAGCGGCAATAAGGAAAAAAGAGCGTAGCCGATCAAAATCATCACTCGTGTTGCTTTTTCGGACATGATATTCACCTATCTAGACCATTTCTATATCTGCTACTCGGAAGTAGAAGTAAACCAGGATCAACGTTATGACGACTGAAAATATAGTTATTGCGGCTCCGTAAGAAAAGTCGCCACTTTCAAAAGCGGCAAGATACGCATGCAGAGGCAAAACTCTGGTAGCATTGAGTGGTCCACCACCGGTCATCTCTAAAATTAGTGCGTAACCATTAAAGGTCCAGACTGTGGTGAGTACAATATCCATTACGATAAACGGCAGGAGCATAGGAATAGCTACTCTCGTAAAGAACATCCATTCGCTTGCCCCGTCTATCTTCGAGACTTCCACCAGTTGAGGAGAAATGGAAGTCATGCCGGATCCTATAAAGAGAATTGTAAACGGGGTCCCCCACCAGGTATTGGCTACTATTATGGATACCATGGCTGTAACGGAGCCGCCAAAGAAATCAACTTTAGGGATGCCAATGGTGGTAAGCATTAAGTTTATCAACCCGACGTCCGTGCTGAAAAGTAGTTCCCACCCGAAGGCCGCAATCAGTACTGAAGTTAGCCAGGGAAGGATGAACATCGGGCGGAAAAACTTCTCTACCCGGGGGACAGCCCGGTAAAGAAAGTACGCTATTACCGTGCCGATGACCAGTTGCAAACTAACACAGGCTCCAGTGTATATTGCCGTATTTTTCAGCGACGTGAGGGTCTGAGGGTCTAAAATGGTTTCCCGAAAATTCTCCAGCCCCACGAACTGCCACTCCCTGAGAATGTTCATTACCGTCACGTCGTGCAAAACGATATTTATATTCCAGCCCCACCCGACAAATTGGAGGAAGAAGAGTATGCCTATAGCAGGCAGTAAAAATAATATGGGTATAGCGTAACTGTAATCTCTCATGTTTTTCCGATACCTCGCGTCACACGTGAGTGTTCAAAGAAGCGTTCTGCTTGCCCAAAGTTATCAATATCATCCAGGTCAGTACTTGGTTGGCAAAATTAGAACCACGGGAAACGGGTCAGTGCAGGACCCGTTTCCCGTGGATAATAACGAAGAGATTAGTCTTCCATTAGATTATTGACCTTTTTCTCCGCCGTGGTTAAAGCTTTTTTGGCGGTAGCCTTACCCATTACTACTTTCTGGGTTGCGTCCCAGAGTGCTTTCTGGATTTTCGGGTATTCAGGAAAGAAAGGCCTCCATACTCCACCTTCAACTCCGTTCTGAAAGCTCTCGAACCATTCTTCCGGCATGTTCTCAAGCATCTTTTCCTGATAGAGTGAGGATTCCCAGAGCTTCTCGGATGTCGGGAATTTGGCCTCGTATGCTAGATGCTGAGCGTATGCTTTACGGTCCGCGAATATTTCAGTCAGTATATTGAATGTGAGATCGGGATGGTTGGCCGTCTTCGGAATAGTCCACAACCAACCGCCGGTCAAGACTCTCATTTCTTCTCCTTCAAATACGGTGGTTGGAATCATTCCTATCTTTTCCTTGATTTCCGCCGGAGAGAGATTCGGGAACTCGTTTTTGATAGTGAGGAAATCCCAGCTTCCCTCGTATGTCATGGCGTAGCTTCTATCCATAAAGTTTGCGAGGTTCCATTGCCACGTCCTTCTCATTGTTGCACCGGCTTCTTTCAGTTTCTTTACGTAATTTAAGGATTCGTAACCGGCTTCGTTGTTGAATCCGGCCACCCATTCTCCGTCCTCGTTTTGCTTGAGGATCTTACCACCTAACTGGTAAAGCCAGCCGTACCATTGATCTACGACCCATTTTCCGTTGAATGGGTATTCAAGCCCGCCACTCATGCCAAATTCCTCTTTGGCCGTCTCGGTTATTTCCGGTAGGGCGTTTAATAAGCCTTTGGCTGACCTGATGTCTTCCATTGTGTAACCGGCAGCGTGGAGAACGTCTTTCCAGACCCAGATAGCTCTGGTGTCGGTAGCTTTCCAGAGGCCGTAGTATTTTCCCTTATACTTCGAGCCTTTTTTGAAGACGTCGTAGAAACCCAGGTCGTTGGCCCATTTCTCGTACTGATCGGAGTGTTTGGCCGACAGATAACCACTTTCGGCTATCTGACCGAGCCAGATATCGTCCATTTCAATTAGATCGTAGCTTGCCTGAGAAGAAACGGCCAGTTGGATCTCCTTAAGCATATCGCCGTAAGGAGGTGCTTCGCCCTCAATTTGGATATCGACACCGGGGTGTTTAAACTCGTATTTGGCCACAGGGAAACTGTTGCGTACTTCGGGTGATAATTTTTCAACGCTTTCCTTCGATGCTTTTTCAAAAAGGCCAAAGTAGTCCGCCCTTTCCGGAGCACTTGTCTCTCCGCCCAGTACCTTTAACTTGATAACCTCTTTTTCTGTTTCTTGTGCGAACCCAGCAACGACCATACCACTAAAAATCAAAGAGAAGACCACTAGAAATATGGTTAATTTTTTCATTAAAAAGGTACCTCCAAGGTTGGAAAAGTTTTTTTGTTATCCTAAAGATTAAACGGTGCGAAGAAAGAACGTGGAAATTATTATGTCTAACACCTCCTTTAAAATCGTCAAAAGAAAATATGTTAGGTCCAAAACTTACTATGAAAAATAGCCTCGTACATTTTTTTATTACATTATATTTAGTATTACACTATCAAAGTTGGTTTTTCAATTCAAATAATTCGGGCTTGAATTAAGCGGGTTTTTGTGTTAAAGGGAAGAGTAGGATAGCCCTAAAGTATCTTATTCTTTACAGCTAAAAGGACAAAACCGCTCCATTTAGGTTTAAATTTTATTTTGAACTTCGAGATAACCGAACCTTTCGATTAACTTCTCCATGAACAGACCCATAAGCGAGACGGAAACGAGCGTTAGTACAAGTCTCGTGGCCATGAAACCCGGCCCAAGGAACTGTATTTCGATCATCTCCTGTGGAATTTTCATGGCGGCCCGGGCCCAAAGTAAATACCAGAAGTACGGCCATACTTATTATCAGAAGCGAGCTTTTTCGACTTTCTAATTTATTCATAATTAGCCTTCCTTCGTTAATTCTGGCAGTGCCTCCGGGTCAAATATATTAGCGGGAAGTTCGGTGTTTATCTTATATTCTTTCCACGTTAGGACCGTCTTACTTCCCCTTTGAACGTTCTCCATTATCATTTTCCGGACAACCCAGAAATCCCTGATCTTCTCTATACTGGAGTTCCTCTGGACTTTTAATAACTCCCCGTCCAGGTCGTAATACTCGACTTTTTTCGGCTTCCAGTTTTTTTCACTGATCCAGGATCGCACTCTACTGTACCCTGCTTTTTCAGGATTTTTAGCTACTCCTTCCACTACGTATATTGTTTCCCCGTCCGAACTTTCCTCTCGTATAAGTTCGTAGGTATATTCGTCTACGTTTCTCGATCCTAAATCGTCATAGCTAAAGTCCGACCCCATGAACTGCTTGTTTTCCGCTTCCTGGCTCATTTCCTTGGTTATATCAAGAGATGGAAGATAAAGCCAGGTTTTTTCCTCACCTTCATCGTTTACCGTCTTTAGTAGCCCAGTTCCGGCTAAGTTTTCCGGTTCTCGGAATACCATGACCGAGTCTTCGTTTCCCCTTTTCCAGGCCTCTAACTTTCTGATCTTTTCTTCACCATCTTTATTTATAAGGTTCATCGTCAAAGTTGCGTTCACGGTTTCCGGTGTGGGGGCACTATCTACCTTCTCGATAATTTCCCGCCCGGTGAGTTCCTCGGCGGATAGAATAAGGCCACCGGTTGAAGCCAGAAGCGTAAGAGTCAATAGACTTATTAGCGTTATTTTCTGAATTGAACTGAATTTAGTCCTCTTTGTCATTTTCATCACTCCTTAATCTGTGGTTGGGTTAAACTTTTTCCGTCCACAATAAAGCCGCGGGCAGCAGTGTCAGTGCCGACCCTGCGGAAAGTGCTATGGTTAGAGCGACCAGAGCACCCAGCGTCGCTATAGGGGTAAAACTCGACGCTAGTAAGACGCCAAAGCCGATAGCCACGGCGATTGCGTTGAAGAAGATTGCCTGCCCGGTCGTTCTGGTGGCGTCAATAACGGCGGATTCGGGGCTTTCGCCTCGATCTAGCTCGAGTCTGTAACGAGAAATAAAGTGTATCGTGTAGTCGACGCCAATCCCGATAGCTATGCTGGCCAGCATCGTTGTCGCGTTGTCCAGTGGTATTCCTAACAATCCCATCAACCCGAAGTTTACACCGATCGTAAATCCGAGCGGTATCATACTCAACAACCCAAAATTAACTGATAGAAAGATGAGACCGACGATGACTGCCACGGCAACCAGGGCAATGGATAAGCTGATTACCTGACCCTTAATGAGCAGGTCCGTCAGAACCTTGAAGAGATAGCTTGAACCGGTAACCTGAACGTCAAATTTGCCCCCCGCTATCTCTTTCGCCTCTCTTTCGACCCGATCTATTATCTCCGCAAGCTTGCTGCTGCTTACCGAAGTCATTCGGATATTTATTCTCGCCTTGTCGTAGTTGTAATTAACCAGTTGTTCGAAGTCGGAACTGTCACCTGACATTTCGTAGAGCAGGAGTTCCTGTGATACGGCGTTTCTCGTATCGGGTATTCTTAGTTCATCAGGATCGTTATCATGCAGTGCTTTGTTGATCTCGGTTATTAGGTTCGCGATTGACTGGGAGTAGCCGACCTCCTCGATTTCACCCAGTTGTTCCTGCAGTTCGAGCATCCCGTTCAGTACCTCCGGGTCCTTTATGTCCCCGTTCACGACTATAGACAAGTTTTCCGAGCCACCAAAACTGTCATCTATAACCTCAGTGGATTTACGGATATCGCTGTTTGGCCGAAAGAAACGTAGCGTATTGGTTTCGACGGTCAACAACGTCGTTCCGTAAGCGGCTATGCCTAGAATTAAGATCCCGACGATGAGAATGACCGTTTTGTGTCCTACCACGAATTCGCCCAGGTTCGCCAGTATTTCGCTCCCCTGCTTTTCGGATTCTCGTTCCTTCGCGTTATCTCCCTTGTCCTCCGCGTGATCGGTTAATGATAGAAGTGCGGGAATCCAGGTGATGGAGATAATCAGCGCGGCAATGACTCCGAAGCCGATGAATAACCCAAATTCCCCAACCTGGCTGACGGGGGACGTGACTAACGAGAGGAAACCCACTGCCGTGGTCACGCTGGTCAGGACGATTGCCGTGCCAATGTGCTTGATTACGGTATCAATTGCCTGGCCCAGCTTCAGGCCCTCCCCCAATTTGTGATAATAATCGTTCAGTATGTGTATAGCATCGGCTACCCCGATGGCGATAAGCATTACCGGGAGGGTCGTGGAAATCATCGACATCTCCGTCCCGGTCAGCGCCATTAGCCCGAGTGTCCATATCGTGCTGAGTACTACCACCGAGAGAGGGATGTAGACACCTCCGGTAGTCCTTAGTGTGAGGCAAAGCACGAGAGCAAGCACGCCGACTGCTATCGGAACCAGCGTAACCAGATCGTTTTTCATCGACGAAGTCATTTCCGCGTTTACCGCGGGCCCACCGGCGACGTAGAAATTTCCTGGGTTTTCTTCTTCACCGATAATCTCTTTTAGGTCGCTATTAACGGTGCTATCCGACGCGTCCTCCGAGAGTTCGACCAGGAATCCCGCGTACTTTCCGTCGCTGGACAGCACTGTACCCCTTAGCGTTTGAGTGTTTTTTACGTACTCTTCTATTTCAGAAATTCGTTCTGGATCAACACCCGACTCGGGCACCAGATCGGAGACCTTCAGACTTCCCCCACTTCCTTCCAGCTTTTTGGCGTTCGCAATGCTCCGGACATCGTCTACACCTTCAACCTGGTTGAATTCTTCCGTCAGTTCGTCGATCCTGGAGAGAGTTTCTACGCTGAAAATATCGTCGTTCCGGTAGGCAACAATTATCGTATCCGTTCCTCCAAAGGTTTCGGTGACCTCGTCGTAGAGCTCTTTTGCCGGATGGGAGGAGGGAAGCATGTCATCGACGGAGTTGTCGATTTCGAGACCGGGAATCCAGAATCCGAAAAACAGAGTCACCAGTAAAACGACGATTATCGTGGCCTTTGGAAAATTGGTTATTGAGGCTGACAGGCTCTCGAGTAACTGAGTTAATTTCTGGCTGATGTCCATTACTATTCCTCCCCGCTCCTGGCTGTATGTTAGTTAATATTCACTATCATAATTCTAAAAAAATTACGCTTCGACCGACCGACTAAATACGTTCCACAGTTCTTCGCTGTCCCGGGTTAAGGAACCTTCTCTGCCGGACAGCGACCATATCAAAACTTTTATCTGGATAAGACCGATAAACATAAGCGCTATCCCTTCGGAGGCCACGTCGGACTTTATTTCTCCCTGGCTTTGACCTTCTTCAACTATGTTCTGAATAAATCTTTTTCTCTCCTCCACCACGCCTCGCAAAAGACCTCGTAACTGTTCGTCGTCGAAATGAATGTCGTCGGAAAAAAGCAACCGGGCGTTACCGGGGTGCTCTTCAATGTACTCCAGGTGTCTAAAGAACAACCGCTTCAGTTTTTTCCTGATTGACTTTTCGGACGGTATCTTTGCCAGCTCCGACCTCATCCGTTTCCCGACGAACTCTATACTCGAACTGATTATATCGTACTTGCCGTCAAAATGTCGGTAAAGAGCCGCTTCCGATATTCCGACTCGCTTAGCGATGTGAGCCGTCGTCAGGTTCTGGGTACCGCTTTCCGCGAGCAGCTCGAGAGTCGCCTCGATTATTTCTCTCTGTCGTGTATCGGTATCTTTTCTGGTCATAATAATTCCTCTTTTTAATTAGTTAGTTTATATTTACTAACTTACAGTAAATATTAACCGACAGGAGTGTATCTGTCAACCCGCAACTCGTAAATTATCCGGAGGTCTATGGCCTGGACTCTTTGATGGGACCTATCGACCGTCTTCTTTGTCCCTCGACTCTTCGTCCTTCTCAAGGATCTCTTCTATCCTGTTAAACCTTTCCAGGCTGCGGTCGAGCTTGAAGGTTAGTTCGGGAGTGAATCTGGGATTTAGCTGGTGGGCTAGGTTGGTTCTGAAGAAGCCCTCTTTGTCGTTAAACTTTTCAAGGGAGTTTTCCTTTTCTTCTTCGTCCCCTATGACGTCGACGTAGACGTCAGCGTACTTAAAGTCGTCGCTCAGCTCCACGTCCGTCACGGTCGCGAAGTCGAACGTATCGTCCCTGGTATCTTTTTCGATGATCTTTGCCAGGGCACGCTTGAATTTTTCCTCTTTTCTCTTTTTGGCTTTGCTTCCCATTAGATTACCTCTGTGGACTGTCGTTCTATTTGAAGGTTCTTCACTTTAGCTGCTTCGTCGGCGATCTGAGCCATCTTCTTGTGGTTCAGATCGCTGCTTTTGGCGATGTGGGCGAATCCGAGGGTGGCCGTCCCCGGGTCGTTTTCCCCGTCCAGTTCGTTGATCGATATATTGTAGTTGTTGCGGATTCTGTGAATAAAAGGTTGGAGGATCGACCGCTTCTCCTTGAGCGAGCTGGCTCCAGGGATTATAAATTTAACTTTTAAGACCCCAATACTCATCTCGATCCCCGACGATAACTCAGTTTAGAAAGCCTCAACCCTCTTTTTGGTAAAGGCTTCCAGCGTGTCACCCTCTTCAAATCCTTCGAAATCCTCTACCGAAATACCGCATTCGTAGTCTTCGCCGACTTCTTTGACGTCTTCCTTGAATCTTTTTAGACTACCTACCTGACCTTCGTGGATTAACTCTCCGTCCCGCCAGACCTTGATTAGGGACTTGTTGGTAACTTTGCCCGAATCAACGTAACAGCCGGCAACCTGACCGGAACCAGTTATTTCGAAGACCTCTCGGACTTCGATTTCGCCGATTTTGACCTCTTCGTACTGCGGTCCTTTGACCTCCCCGATGGCGCGTTTAACGCTATCGACGAGATCGTAAATTATGTTGTAAGTCTCTACCGGAATATCCAATTGCTCGGATTTCTCTTCCGCTTTCGTTCTTATCTTGACGCCAAATCCTAAGACGGCGGAATAGTTTTCCGAGGACGAAGCGAGCATGATGTCGCTTTCGGAAATGTCGCCCACTCCCTCGTGAAGGACTTCTATTTCGATATCTTCGACCTCGATCTCGTCCAGTTCCTTCTTAACCGCGTCTAGAGACCCGCGGGAGCTGGCTTTAATTACCAGGTCGAGGTTGTCCTTCTGTGCCTGAGCAAACAGGTCCTCGACGGAAGGTTTGGCCTTCCGGCTTTTGATCTTTTCTTCTTCCTTTCTTTCCTGAGCTATCTCTTTAGCTTCGCCGAGATCGTCGAACCTCTCGATGCTCGCTCCGGCGGGAGGTACGTCCTTGAGCCCCATAATTTCCACCGGTTTGCTCGGACCGGCTTCGTCTACTTGCCCGGTTTCGTCGGACAGGGACTTTACTCTACCGTACGTATTACCCACCAGAAGAGCGTCTCTCGGTCGTAGCGTTCCTTCCTGGATAATTGCCGTTGCCAGAGGTCCCATGCGTGAGTCGAGATGACTCTCTACGATGAACCCCTTCAGTTCTCCTTCGGGATCACCGGTAGGGTTCTCCATTTCTGAAACGAGGCTTAACATGTCCAGCAGTTCATCCACGTTCTCTCCCGTGAGTGCGGAAAGCTGGACCATAATCGTGTCCCCTCCCCATTCGTCCGGGGTAAAACCTTCCCGGGCGAGCTGGTTCATCGTTTCCTGGGGGTTGGCATTGTTCTTGTCTATCTTGTTGATGGCCACGATCATAGGAATGTCCGCGGCTTCTATGTGGGCGATGGCTTCCTTCGTCTGCTCCATTATTCCGTCGTCCGCGGCTACAACGAGAACCGCTATGTCCGTGGCCTGAGCACCGCGAGACCTCATGGATGTAAATGCCTTGTGACCCGGAGTGTCGACGAACGTGAATTTGTTGCCTTCCCAGTCTATCTGGTAAGCACCTATGGATTGAGTGATGCCACCTGCTTCCTTGTTTGCCACGCGGGCTTCCCTTATCGTGTCGAGCAGGGTAGTTTTTCCGTGATCGATGTGTCCCAGTACCGAGACCACCGCGGGGCGGGCAGGAGCATCTTCTTCTTTTGCTTCTTCTTCCGCCTCTTCGGGTACTTCCTCTTCTTCCTTTTCCTCTGCTGGTTCCTCGACCTCCCCTTCTTCTTCCAGTTTACCCTGCTGTTCTTCGTAAAGATCCAGAATAAGGTTGTATTCCTCGTCGTCCACGGTATTTAAGGGCGTTAAATCCCCCATACCGAGCTCTTCGAGGATCCCTAGCATTTCTTTTGACTCCAATCCTAGCTCGTCAGCGATTTCGTAAATCCTGTGCTTTGACACTAAATTATCCCTCCAAACTCACTACTCAAGTTAAAATACTCTTTTTAAAATCAACCATTCGATCTTATCTCTCCAGGCAAAAAGCAAATTAATCGGTTGTACAGTTAATTGTAACTTCCACGGGGGCAAATTCTCACCCCGGTTTCGGCTTAATTTTTCCTGAAGAAAAGACATCAGGCCATATTATTTGTGGCATTGACCCGGACAATCTTGAAAGCTATCGAGATCATCGTCACGCTGGCGCTCGGTTGAAAGTCAACCGAACAAACCAGGCCTCGAATTCGGTTAACCTGACCCCCGCGAATACCCGAGGACTATTATAACTGAGCTTAGTATAAGATTTGCCAGGTTAATATCCAACCTCAATCGAGGAGTTATTCCCTAACCATCCTAACAAATCCTGGGCACGGGGTCTCCCAGCGGGGCTTCCAGGAACCTTCTTCCTCCGATTTCCGTTTCCATGATTACTCTGCCGGGTCGTTCCCGATTGACCTCTCCTATTATCCGGGCGTCACGGCCGAGTGGGTGGCTTTGCAAACTCTCCACGACTTCCCGGGCCGTTTCCTCACCAGCCGTTATTATTGCTTTGCCTTCGTTTGCGACTTCGTAAGGACTTATTCCGATTAACTCGGCAATACCGGACACGGCTTCTCTAACGGGAACTAATTCCTCTTTGATCGACAGCCCGAGATCGCTCTTTTGGGCCATTTCGTTCAGTGCGGCGGCGATTCCTCCCCTTGTCGGGTCCTTCATAGCAGTTATATCCCCTGCTTCACTGGCCCTTTTCAGCAGGTCGTTCAGCGGTGCGATGTCGGATTTCAGCTCCGTTCTGAAACTGAGTCCTTCGCGGTACTGCATTAGCGCCATGCCGTGGTCGCCGATCGTCCCGGTAAGTATCACTCTGTCCCCCGGATTCATTCCCGCGTCGGAGATGGACTCTTCTGCCAGGCCGATTCCCGCCGTATTTATTGCCAGACCGTCCATGTCGCCTTTCTCCAGTACTTTGGTGTCTCCTGTAATGATCGGAACCCCCGATTCGGCAGATGACTCTTCCATTGACCCCATGACCCGACGGAGTTCCGGGATTGGAAACCCTTCCTCGACTATAATACTGGAGGTCAGGGCTATCGGATCCGCTCCCATTACGGCAAGGTCATTGACCGTGCCACATACTGCGAGCTTCCCGATGTCTCCACCGGGGAAAAACAGCGGGTTTACGACGTGGCTGTCCGTCGTCAGTACGAGCGTCCCTTCTCCCGGCAGGTCAATCGTGGCACCGTCGTCCAGCTGATCGAGTCCTATCTCTCCCGCGCTCTTGCGGGTGAAAGTATTCAACACGTGCTTCTCCAGCAACTCACCCATAGCCCGCCCGCCGGCGCCGTGAGTTAACTGAACCGTTTCTTCTTCCGGGTAATTCATAGCTTTGGTCTACCCCCGTATCGATACCAGATATTACACATCGCTTCCTCTCCCACCATGCAGGGCCCGTAAGGATTGCTCGGGGTACATTTCTCCCTGAATAGCTCGCACTCTCCCGGTGTAGCCTGGGCGGTAATTACCCGGGGGCATAGACAATTCGGGGGCTCTTCTATCCCTTCTTCGGGTTCGACGTCGAACCTATTCAGGGCGTTCCACTCTTCGTAGTCCCGGTTGAGCGTCAGGCCCGAGTTCGGAATAGTGCCGATCCCCCGCCAGGTTGCGTCTGTTTCTTTAAAGACCTCTTTTATCAACTTTTTGGATTTTGGGTTTCCTTCGTAATCAACTGCTCTGGTGTATCCATTTTCCGCTTCTGGGTCGCTATTCGATATCTGGTTCATTATCAGGGCTAGGGCGTAAAGTATATCCAGTGGCTCGAAGCCTCCGACCACTATCGGCACTCCGTAACCATCGGCCAGTCGCTCGTAAGGCCGAACGCCGATAATCGTCGAAACGTGACCGGGGGCGATAAAACCGTCTACTTCGTTATCCGGCAGTTCGAGCAAGCTCTCCATTGCCGGTGGAATCAACTTGTTGCTCGGGAGGATGCTGAAATTTTCCGGGGGGTCGTCTTCCAGTACAGCGGCCGTCATGGGAGTCGTCGTCTCGAACCCGACGCTGAAAAACACGACCTGTTTGTCGGTATTTTCGGCAATTTTTGCCGCTTCGCTTACGCTGTAGACGAGCCTAACGTCAGCACCTTCGGACTTTAGTTCGTTTAGCGATTTTGCCGTTCCCGGAACGTTCATCATGTCCCCGAATGCGGTTAAGATTGCTCCGCGCTCCGCGAGCTTTAGCGCCGCGTCCAAGTCCGCGGTTGGGGTAACACAGACCGGACAACCGGGTCCTTCTCTAATGTCGATCCGGTCGGGGAGCAAACTGCGAAGACCGTTTTCGGTAATCGCCACTTCGTGCGTGCCACAGACGTGAACTATCTTTATCCGCCGGTCCGGAACCCGACGGTTTATAAGCTGGACCAGTTCGTCGGCCCGTTCCCTGGCTTTGAACTTAAACTTCACGTTCTTCCTCCAGCTGCTTGTTCGTTTCTATCAGTTCGTCGAACAGAGACAGGGTTTCCCGGGCCTCTTCGGGAGAGAGTTTCTGGATGGCAAAACCGGTATGGACTAACAGGTAGTCGGCCTCGGCAACGTCTTCACTCAGAGTATCAAGCCTGACTTCTTGTTCAACCCCTCCAACATCTACGGTAGCGAGGTCTTCCTCGACAGTGAGCACTTCACCGGGTATTGCAAGACACATAGGCTTAACTATTACCTCCCTATCATATTCAATGATAGTGTAGAAACAACTGTGTAAAACCAAATTGTAGCTTTGGAAACCGTTCGATAAAACCAGGGATCAATTTCCCCAGCGGGGAAATTGCCCTTTCCGATCTCGGCTCGCTCTCCAGCACTAGATTGATATAGATCACCGGATTATAAAGAAATATACGGAATAAATTTTGGTTAAAAATCAACAGCCATTTTGACTCCAATGTCAATCTAGTGCTGGAACCGTGCCCGCTCGCCTCCGATGGGATTTTCCTGAACGGTTTCCAAAGCTAATTTTTACACACAAAACGCCACACTATGTATTCAATTGAATAGTAAATTATTCACAAGATGTATTCCAGTGGTAACCGACCTGAGACCGAAACGGACGAAGGTTTGCACAATAATCTCTCCCCTGACATACTTTTCGGGGTGATCTAATATGTTTCTATTTGGTAAAGAACTTGAGGGTTACGTAGATGGTATTATTCACGAAGAAACGCAGCTGGCGAATATCGGAATCGATTTGACGGTCGACGGGGTAAAAAAACCGTCCTCTCCCACCGACCTTGACTTTGGGGGGAGTGAGGAGAAGTCGGGGGACCTCGAAGTGGTCGAGCCCGAAAAAAGGTCACCCGGAGACGACTACGGCTGGTGGAACCTGGAAGGCGGTATTTATATAATTGATTTCAACGAAGAGGTTAGCGTTTCAAAAGGCCTTGGGATAGTTGTTCCTCTGGATAGGATGACTTCAGGGGGGTCGTACCACCATCCGATAGTCTTCCAGGGGGATCTGGATAAGAAACCTGTTCTGCACGTAAACTCTTCGGGGTTGAACCTCAAGGAAAACGCCCGGCTAAGTCGGCTTGTGGTCTGGACATGACCGGATCGAAAAGATTTTATCTTACTGAGCGACGATTGGGCCGGACAAAGGTTGAAAAGCGGAGCCGGGAAAGAGAGAAAGTTCTACACCAGGATTGGAGAAAGGGGGAATTTTGCAGTACTTCCTGATAGCGTCTGTCGTCTTCGTACTTGATAGGTTGAGCAAGTTTCTCGCGGGGGTCGGCTACCGGGGGGGACATCCGATATTCTTTCGAAATGGATTCTTTTCCCTCAGGTACGTCAAAAACTCGGGTGGGGCGTTTGGACTTTTCCCGAGAAAAAGTTACCTATTTCTCGCGATAACGGTAATAGCGGTCGGCCTGCTGGCCTATCTTCTTTTCTTTTCCGGGCTTCGTCAGACGGTAACGAAACTAGGTCTGGCCCTTTTGCTCGGTGGTTCACTGGGTAACTTGATGGACAGACTCCTGTCCGGAGCCGTGGTCGATTTTATTCAAGTCTGGAGGGCTCCCATATTTAACCTTGCCGACGTAGCCATAGTGACCGGAGCCGGTCTGGTAGTATTTATGCTTGCGGGAGGTTCGAGGTTTATTGGGCAATAGTTTTGGTGGCAGTCTGATAGTATTCGAGGGGCTCGACGGGTCGGGAACGACAACCCAGTCAGGGCTTTTGGCCGACTACCTGAAAGAAAAAGGTCACTCGGTCCTTGAGGTGGAAGAGCCGGGTGGAACGAGTCTGGGCCGGGCGGTACGTGACCTCCTGCTGCAGGACCACGGAATGGATATCGAACCGTTGAGCGAGCTCTTTCTCTACGAAGTGTCGCGGGCTCAGCTCGTGAGGGAGAAAATAATCCCCGAACTGAAAAAGGAAAACGTGATTATTTCGGATCGGTTTGCCGTGTCGTCCGTGGCCTACCAGGGTCACGGCCGTGGAATACCGATTGACGTGGTCAAGTCCTTAAACGGCGTAGCGTTGAATGGCGTAGAGCCTGACGCGACAATTTTCCTTGATATTGATCTGGAAGAGCGTGATAAGCGGAGTACCGGGGAGAAGCCGGACAGGATCGAAAAAGAAGCCCGGGAATTCTATAGACGGGTCAGGGAAGGTTACCTCGAGGAAATCCGCTCGATGGACGACGCAGTCCTGATAGACGGAACACTGCCGAAAGACGAGATTTCCCGGAGAGTGATTTCCGAACTAGAGTCCGAGCTTCTATAAGGCGGTGTGGCTTGTGTGATTAGAGTCGAGAAAGTTGGTATTATGTTAAAGTGAAACAACTCAAAAGACATGAACGCAATCAGGAGGTAAAATAGTGACTGATCAGGAGCTTGACGTGGGGACTGACAGCCCAGCCGAAGTCGACTTCAAGTGTGCCACGAAGGATTTGATTTACGGCATGGATATAGTGAAGAGAAGTATTGGGACCGGACGGGACATGCCGATACTGTCCGGGGTAAAGTTGGAAATAAGGGACGAGGAGCTCAAACTTACCTCGACGGATCTGGAGATGACCACGAGATGCACGGTTCCAATATCAAACCTCGAAGGTTCCGCTACGGTGGTCCTCAAAGGTGACGTACTGGCTAAAATAATGCAGCGCATTCCGGAGGACGGAGAAGTGAGGCTGAAGTCCGACCCGGAAGAAAACCAGAAGGTGGAGCTTTCCTCGGGCCCGATTAATTTCGACCTGTTTCAGCTGTCCACGGAGGATTATCCGAGCGTTGACGAACTGCCGGAAGAACCCGTAGCCAAAATAAATGTCGACGAATTAAAAAACGCGATCAAACAGACCACGTTTGCCGCGCTGAAGGCTAAAGAGACGACCAGGCTATCGTTGACCGGAGTAAAGACGATATTCGAGGAAGACCAGCTAAAGATGGTAGCAACTAACGGATACAGGATGTCGGTCAAGACGATACCCCTGTCAGAGGTAGAGGAGCCGACGGATCTCCTTATAGAGTCCGGTGCTCTGACCGAACTGGACAGGATTCTTTCCGGGACGGAATCCGACGAGGTTTCTGTCTATGCATCGAAGTCGGAAGTATTCTTCGTCTCCGACGACGTCGTCTTTTCCGACAAACTCATAATGGAACAGTTCCCGGAGTACGAGGCGGTTATACCGGATGACAACGAATTGCCGCTCAAGCTCGATAGAAGCAGGGCTATGGAAACGCTCGGCCGGGCTGAAATCACGGCCTCGGAGGAATCGGGTGCGGTCCAGCTGCGGGCAGAAGAAGGATCTGACGGTCTGACGATGTATTCTTCGTCTCCCGAAAAAGGTGAACTGGAAGAGGTTGTCGAACTGCTGGAGCCCAGTAACGGCGACGTAGAGATTTCCTTTAAAGCGGAATTTCTAATAGACGCGCTGCGCCGAATGAGCACCGACAAAGTGGTTCTCTGGTTGCTGGATTCGGAGACCGCGGGATTGCTGGAACCGGCAAAGGGTGAAGGCGACTTTCTCTACGTCTGTATGCCAATATCGGCTGAGCGGTAAGCGAAACTAAGTTCTTTCCCCACCGTCGTAGAAAATTGTCCAGTTTGGACGACTGCTCTCCGTCCCTTACCTGGCTGCCGGATTACCTCTACCGGTAAGCTTTATAAGGTTAAATCAGTTGCCAGGCAAGGGACGGAGAACCTGTATAAAAGATTAACTCAACCACCATGAATTAGTTTCGATTTCGTACGACGGGGAAATATTTGAGGGGTTAATAAATCGAGCCGGTACGATCGAACCTGGACTAACCGACGGTTGATCTTACTATGTTAGCTCCGGACCGCAGCGCTTCGTCTATCTGGTCCTTTTTCGGGCCTCCGCCCTGAGCAAAGTTGGGTGAGCCCCCACCTCCGCCGCCAAGCACCGCCGAGGCTTCCCGGACGATTTCTCCCGCGTCCAGCACGTCCGTTCGGGATTCCGTAACCTTGCAGACTATCGACGCGCTGTCGTCCTCGGTCGAGCCTAAGATAACTACTCCGTCAATTTCCTTTTCCACGTAGTCGGCTAACCGTTTTAGGTCCGACCCGTCGACCTGGGGCCGAGCGGAAATTAGCTCGACTCCGTCGAGAGTCTCCGTTTCTTCTAGAATCCGGTCTTTTACCGTGGACAATAGCCTCTCCGTCTTCCTTTCCAGTTCGTCTCTCAGGTTCTCCTGCTGTGATAATATGGACTCGAACCGCTTGACGATGTCCGACTTTCCGGAACCGGCCAGTTCCGCCAGCCGTTCGAGCCGGTCACGCTGGTGCCTGTATTCGGATAGGAAATTTTCACCTGTTAAGGCTCTCATCCGACGTATGCCCGAGGCAATAGTTTCGATCGATTGAATCGCAAACCCGCCGACCTCTCCCGTTCGGTTTACGTGGGTTCCACCGCAGAGCTCCTTGCTGAAGCCTTCTACCGTTATCGTCCGGAGTTTTTCCTTCCCCCGGTACTCCTCTTCGAAATGGGCGGCTGCCCCGAGTTCCTTTGCCTTTTCTACGCTATCCACCCAGTCCTCGGATACCGGTCTATCGGAAAGAACCACCTCGTTTACCAGGTTTTCGATTTCCCGCTTTTCTTTCTCGGTCGGGATTTCGAAGTGGTTGAAGTCGAACCTCAATTCGTCGGGTGCCACTTTAGATCCGGACTGGACGACGTGAGGACCGAGAACCTGCTGGAGGGCCTGGTGGACGAGGTGAGTACCCGTATGATTTCGTTCCGTGCTTCTCCTCTTGCTCGTTTCTATCCTCGCTTCAATTTTATCCTCTACCTTCAATTTACCCGCTTCCATCTCCAGCCTGTGGTAGTATATGCCTTTTCTCTCCACTACTTTGTGGACTTTAGCTCCGGAATGCTCGTCTTCCAGCGTGCCCACGTCGCTCACCTGGCCTCCGGCCTCGGCGTAGAACGGGGTTCTGTTCAGTACTGCTACTCCTTCCTCCCCTTCCGAAAGACTGTCGACTTCTTTTCCGTCACCGATGAGTGCAATAACTCGTGCTTCTATACAGTCCTTTTCGTAGCCGACGAATTTCGTTTCCGGGACGTCGGCGACTTCGTGCAGGCCTTCACTATCCTCCTGTTCGCTTCTCGACCGGGATCTCTGCCTGGCCATTTCTCGCTCGAAGCCTTCTTCGTCGACTTCGAGGTCTTTCTCCTCCGCCAGTTCTTTCAGAAATGATAGCGGCAGTCCGTGAGTGTCGTAGAGTCGAAAGGCGTCCTCGCCGGGAATTACCGCCTCTCCACTTTCCTTCAAATCGGAAGACAGACGATAAAATAACTGTTCCCCCTCGTTAAGGGTATTTCTATAGCTGGCTTCTTCGTGGTCAAGTACGTTCTCGATCAGGTCCTTTCGATCGACAAGTTCCGGGTAAGTTCCTCCCATGGTATCGAGAATCGGGGGCAGGGCAGACGTCAGGAAGGTCTCCTTCATTCCGAGTCTGTCCCCGGCCTGTACGGCTCGTCGGATAATCCGGCGCAGAACGTAGCCCCTGCCCGCGTTGGCAGGAATCACTCCCTCGGAAATTAAGAAAGCCGCTCCTCTAAGGTGGTCACCAATTCGGTGAACGAAACTTGTTTGCCGGGGTGAGTATTCGTTAAGACCTATTATCTCTCTTAATTTTTCGATTAGGGGCCGAAACACGTCTATTTCGAAGTCGGAATCGACTCCCTGGAGAACTGCAGCCACCCGTTCCAGTCCCATGCCGGTGTCGATATTCTGTCTTTCCAGCTCTTTAACTTCCCCCTCTCTGTTCATCTGATAGCCGGTGAAGACCAGGTTCCATAGTTCGTTGAATCTGTTACAGTCGCAGGCTACGCCCTCGCAATCCGGGCCACAGCCGTACTCCTCACCCGCGTCGTAAAATATCTCGGAATCGGGACCACAGGGTCCGGAGTCGCCCACCGGCCCCCACCAGTTTTCGTCCTTGCCCAGTCTGACTATCCTTCGCTCGGGGATGCCGATTTCGTCGCGCCAGATATCGTAGGCTTCATCATCCGTTTCGTAGACGGTTATCCAGAGGTTTTCCTCCTCGAAAGAGAGAACCTCGGTGACAAATTCCCAGGCAAGTTCGATAGCTCCCTTCTTGAAGTAATCTCCAAAGGAGAAGTTCCCGAGCATTTCGAAGAAGGTATGGTGATACCAGGTTTCGCCGACGCGCTCGATATCGTTTGCCCGGAAGCACTTCTGGCAGGTTGTAACCCTGGTTTCCTCCGGGTCTCTCTTACCCCAGAAGATGTCTTTGAACTGTACCATGCCCGCCGAGGTGAATAGCATGGACGGGTCGTCGGGTATCAGCCCGGACCCCGCCTTTCTCAGATGGTCTTTTTCTTCGAAGTACCCCAGATAAGCTTCTCTAAGTTCGTCCGTTGTCCACTCCATAACCTAACCTTTATCAATTGATAATTTGTGAATTACGGGACCCGTCAACAATTTGGGATAGAAGTCGGTCGATTTCTGGGGCATCTTTTCTCCCCTGTCGGCAACTTCTTTTACCTGGTCTATTCTGGTTGGATTCATTATGAAAGCACCCTGGTATCCTCCCTCTTTGAGCATGTCCAGGGCTTTCTCCCGTCCCCTGATGTATTCCAGGTTCCTTTTTTCTTCCAGGGCTTCCTGATCAATTCCAAGGTAGTTTTCCAGGACGAGTTTGTGGAGGATAGCGACGTCCAGGCTTCGCCAGACTTCCGACTTGTCCGGAAGTAGATCGGCCATAATTGATTCATCCCGGAGAGTAAGGCTCCAGTAGGCTTTGTCGTCCTTTGCCCTGTAACCGAAGGTATGCTTCTCTCCTCTATCGTTGTCTAACTTCTCCAGCAGGTCCTCTCTTTCGTCGTATCTAGCTATGGAGAAGTGTTCCCTGGCTTTGTCCAGCACTCCGTGGGGCCTGAAATTCTTGAGGTCGTGGAGCAGTCTGTGAGTCGCCAGTATGCTTAAGCCGGGATCGTCCAAGTTTACGAAAGTCATCATTCGGGTATCAAAACCACCGCTTTCGGGCGATTTCCAGCCCTTTTCCCTGCACTCGTTTCGGTAATTGAGTGCGGTTTCGTACCTGTGATGACCGTCGGCTATGTAAAGACTCTTATCCTCCATCTGCCCTTTTATTTCCTCAATTATTTCGTTGTCAGTTATTTTCCAGACCCTGTGAGCGTTCCTGTACTTGTCCTTTACTTCCAGGACCGGCTTTTCTCCTTTTGATTCGTCCATTACCTCGGTTACTTCGTTTTCGGGGTCGGAATAGAGCATGAATATCTGGCCGAAGTTTGCTTCCGTTGCTTTGAGCAGCCTCAGCCTGTCTGCTTTGGGTCCGGACATCGTTTCTTCGTGGGCTTTGACCCCTTCCCCTTCTTCAATTTTTCCCAGGCCGACAAAGCCTTTTCGGACTTTCTTTTCGCCCTCGGCCTCGTACTCCTGATAGTATGCGTAGAATCCCGGTTCTTCGTCCCTCTGCAGGACCCCTTCGTCAATCCAATCCTGAAGGTTACTTGCGGCTCGTTCGTACTTGTCCTCTCCCTCGTCTTTAGCCCTGCTTAGAATTATCCTGACTATATTGTAGATGCTGTTGTTGGCAAGGTCTTCTCGCTCTTCTTCGTCGATCTTGTCGTACGGTGGGCTGACTACGCGATTTACATCGCCCACTTTTTCCGGATTGTATCGGTACCCTTGAAAAGGATAGACTTCAGCCATCTGTCATTCCTCCTTATCGAAGAAATAAATTAATTTATCTGCGGCCCCCGTTCCGACTCTTCTCTGGGCCTCCGCTGTAGAAGCACCTACGTGAGGTGTCAATGAGAGGTTTTCAAATGAGAGTAATTCCTCGTCCTCGGGGGGCTCTTCCTTGAATACGTCCAGCGCGGCTCCGGCAATCCAGTCGTTATTCAAAGCCCGTTTTAGCGCTTCCTCGTCTACTACTCCTCCACGAGCGCAATTTATCAAATAGGCCGAGTCCTTCATTTTCTTCAGTTCGGGTTCGGCTATCGTCGCCCCTTCCGATTCGACGAACGGAATATGCAGCGTCACGTAATCGGAGTTCTCAAGAAGGTGACTCAGGTCGACCATGTCTACTCCTTCAACTGGAGATTCGTCGACGAATTTGTCGTAAGCAACTGCTTCCATACCGAGTGCCGTCCCTTTTTCCGCGACCAGACTCCCGATCCTTCCGGCCCCTATCACGCCCAGGGTTTTTCCGGAAAGTTCGGTACCGTGCAGGTCGCTCTTTATCCACTTCTGTTCCTTCAGGGACGCCGTTCCCCGCGGTATCTGTCGGGCAAGAGAAAACATGTGGCCCAGAGCCAGCTCCGCTACGGAGTTTGAACTGGCTGCCGGGGTGTTTTGGACCTCGATACCGAGTTCGTCGGCGCGGTCGAGGTCAATGTTATCCAACCCCACGCCAGCTCTGACTATGATCTGCAGCTTGTCAGCCGCTTCGAGGATAGGAGCCCTTAGTTTGGTCGCGGATCGAACAACGATTCCCTCGTATTTCCCTATTTCACCCTCGAGTTCCTCGGCGGATAGGTCGTATTTGTGATCGAGCTCGAATCCCGCCCCTTCGAGTTTTTCTATCCCTTCCTCCGCTATCGGATCCGAGATCAGTAATTTAACCATGACTTACCCCCTCCCTAGAGTCCAAGGATGTCGTTTATAGTGGCCAGCAGACCTCGAATATCCGGTTCGGAAGTGTCCGCCATGCTGGAGATTCGGAACGTTTCTTCCTTCATGTCTCCGTAACCGTTCGCTATTCTGAGGTTGTGCTTCTCTATCAATTCCCGGTTCAGGTCTGCAACTGAGATTCCTCTGGTATTCTCGACACAGGTAAGTGTTTGCGACCAGTATCCCTTGGCTGGAAAGATGTCGAAGTACTTCTTTGCCCAGTCCTGGACGATACCGGAAAGTTTTTCGTGTCTGGCAAACCGGTTTTCAATTCCCTCCTCCTCAACTATGTATTCGAGCTGTTTCCTGAGGACTATGATTTGAGGTATGGCGGGCGTCGTTCTCGTCTGGCTTCTCTTGTGGTACTTGTACAGTAACGGCAGGTTGAAGTAATAGCTCCTTGGTTCGACTTCTTCTGCCCTTTCAAGCAGTCTATCGCTCACGGATGCGACTGCCAGGCCGGAGGGCAGCCCGAAGGCTTTCTGTACCCCCGCGAGGCACATGTCGATCCCCCACTCGTCGACTTTGATTTTTGCACCTGCCATACCGGATACGGCGTCTACAAGAAACATTACGTCGTCGTAATTATTAACTACTTCACCGACTTCCTTCACCGGGTTCATCATGCCCGTCGACGTTTCGTTAAAGACCATGGTTACCGCGTCGTAGTTCCCGGTGGAGAGCTTCTCGTCGATTACCTCGGGTGGGACGGGTTCTCCCCAGTCTCGTTCGACCATGTCGGCCGGGACTCCGTTTTTTAGCGCTATTTTATGCCACCGTTCGGAAAAAGCACCGTTGGAAACGGTCAGGCATTTTTTCTTTACCCCGTTCGTTACCGCCGACTCCATCGCTCCCGTGGAGGATGAAGAGAACAGAAAAACTGGATTATCGGTGTAGAGAAGTTTTTGTAGTCTGGGCTGAATGGCGTCGTACAGTTCGCTGAATTCGTCCGTTCTGTGGTGTATTTGGGCCGTGGACAGTTCCTGGAGAAGTTCGGTTCTTACCTCGGTCGGGCCCGGTGTAAATAATTTATCGTGCATTAACTGAACACCTCCTTTAATTTCGTTTAAGGATATTAGAACGGGTTATTCTTTGCAAAGGAGTAAGCTTCCGGGAAAAGAAATTAAAATCGAAAATATTCCATCGATCACGGCAAGTTCCTGATCTTCCCGGAAATACTCCGATATACCGCAATATATTTGCCTTCTCACGAAATATCCATATAATATGAACTGAGACCAAAATTGTGCGGTTTTGATTTGTTAAATTAACAGGGAAGAGTTAACCGAAGGACTTATTTGATAAACGGGAGTTGGTCCAGCACCCAGTTTAATATGGACTTCAAAAATGAAACCAGTATACAGAAGAGGTTTTTT
>JAIPHJ010000015.1 GCA_021735245.1 Candidatus Bipolaricaulota bacterium | reverse complement strand
ACCAAAATTGTGCGGTTTTGATTTGTTAAATTAACAGGGAAGAGTTAACCGAAGGACTTATTTGATAAACGGGTGCTGGTTGAAAGCCCTGGAAGAGGGACTTGATTTAACGCTTTAGATATCACCTAATAGGTGAAGATAACTAAGTTTCTCAAATAGGGACTATTTTTTCCTGTAGACTTAATTATAAGTTGGTCTTAGGAGAGAGAATTGCATGACTTAGGTTCATATTCAATAAAGAGGTGTGGAATTCTTATGGTTTCCGTCCAGCAGGAGGGTGAATTGTCTGGTGATAAGGGAAGCGAAGAAGGTATTCTGAATCTACCGGAGCAGACCGCGGTAGAGATACGGAATCTAGACGTCTGCTACGGCGAAGAGAAAGCAATTGACGACGTCTCTCTGGACGTTCTCAGAAAGAAAGTAACTTCTTTAATCGGGCCCTCGGGCTGCGGAAAGTCGACCCTGCTTCGGTCGATAAATAGGATGAACGACCTGATAGATGGCGCCAGAGTGGAGGGAGTTGTAAAGGTAGACGGAGATAACGTTTATTCCAAAGGTCTCCAGGTAAGCAGGCTCAGACAAAAAGTCGGCCAGGTTTTTCAAAAGCCGAATCCTTTTCCCAAAAGTGTTTACGATAATATTGCCTTTGGCCCTCGAGCCTACAGGCACCATTTGAGGAAAGAAAAAGGTGTTTTCAGTACCTTTGCTGGTTTCTTTGAATCCGAAGAGAGAAGCCCAATTGACGATCGTCCAATGGACGAAGTTGTAAAAGATAGCCTGAAACAGGCGGCTTTGCTCGACGAGGTGGAGGACAAGCTTCATCAATCAGCCATGGAGTTGAGCGGAGGCCAGCAGCAGAGGCTGTGTATAGCCAGGTGTCTGGCTACAAAGCCAGAAATAATCCTGATGGACGAACCGACTTCGTCGCTGGACCCGATATCGGCAGGGAGAATTGAGGACCTGATCGAAGATCTCAGCACCGACTATACGGTTCTTATCGTTACTCATAATATGCAGCAGGCGGCCCGTATATCCGACAGGACAGCTTTGCTCTGGCTGGGAGAATTAATAGAAATGGGCGAGACGGAAGAGCTTTTTGAAAACCCCGAGAAAGAACTTACCGAGAAATATATTACGGGGAGAGTTGGGTAGGCGTTACAGTTGAGGGAAATCGAGCTTTTTAGGATTTCTTTAGGACTATTTCCCCGATAATTCTCCATAGGCCCTGTTCCACAACTTCTGAACTGTCTCCGGAAACAACTATTATAAGGCTGGATTTCTCCCACTCGGGAAAGGAATCTTTTAGTGCCCTGTCGGCTTCAGGATTGATTTCCTCGAGTGAATCCTGAGAGTGCAAGAACCTTATCTTGCCGTCGATCTCCAGAATTACTGCCCCCTTAGCCCCTTCCCTGATTGCCAGGTCGCGAAAACTCCATGCCCGACCGCTTAGTTCGTCGACTTTTGTAATAAGAGCTGCCCTGCTAATCTCCCCCATGGATAATTCAGGCGGGTTAACCGTCTTTACCTGAAGGACTGACTCCAGCAGGGGGCCGAATGCCAGCCTCCCCATTTCGGATAGACTGGTTCCTCGCCGGTCCATTTCCACTATCCCTTCCGATTGCAGGTGCTCTAAAACGGTTCTCACCGAACTTTCCGATGCACCGACCTCGTTGGTCAGAGTCCTTCGACCGGCAGGTCCGTCTTTTAGAAGGTAAATAAGTTCGGATGCTAGCGGATTCCTAAGTATTTTTGGCATAAATGCAGTTAGGTATTAAACCTTCAAAAACTTTAAAACCGAGATTTCGACGTCTCTGATAATTTCGAACGACACGTCCCCCTCCCAGAGACTCTGAAGGAGCCCGGGTTTTTCGGGAGCGAAAGACATTAAATCGTACCTCCCTTCTTTGGCTTCTTTCAGCAGCTCGTCAGACAAACCGCCTATTCTGTGCCTCACCTCGGCTTCGATACCCTCCTCGGTAAGTATTTCTTTCGCCTTTTGTAAGTATTCTTTCTCTTCAAATTCGTAATCCTTTCTGACTTCGGCTAGACCTTCTTCATCTTCGGGAGAGGTATAGCCGTCAAAATGAGGGTGTCCCTCTTCCAGAATTGAAAGGAAGGTTACTGAGGGTTTGGAATGTTTGAGAAATTTACTCATGTAATTTGCCAGGTTGATACACCGTTCCTCATCGTTGGGGACGTGCATCAACACCCTTTCGCACGAGGCAAGTTCGCCTTTATGAATTAACACGGGCAGATTCGACCTTTCCAGAATGGGTTTAACGTGAGCGCCAAGAATTTCTTTGCTAAACCCGCCACGTCCAAACGCAGTCAGAGCAAAGAGGTCAAACTGTTGATCGCCTAACTCGTGAATTACTTCTTCCACGGGGTCTCCAGTGGACGAGGTCGTAATAACGTTTATAGTGGTTTCTGAAAATACATTTCTCGCTTGCTGAAGGGCTTCCTCGCTTTCCACGCTGGTAAAATGTTCCCGTTGCTCTCGCGCCAGGTCCCTGCGGCGCTTCTCGTCGACCTCTGAACTCTTTTCGGTAACGTATATAATAGCTATCTCGTCTACTTTCTCGCTCAGTAAACTCCTTAAATAGGTCAGAGCGTTCTTATCTTCCTCACGGCCTTGACTGTAATAAAGTACGTTCAGAGCCATAAAATATTCTCACCTTGCCAGGAACAGGCTACGCCCAATTGAAAAACTCCGCTAACTTATTGAAAGTTCTTCTGTCATATTAAACCCAATAAATTCCACCAGAAAGCAACCACCAGGGACAGAATACCGAATGCTGCCATGGTCATCAATACCCCCGCCTTAATAAAGTCTTTCGCTTTTATGTGTCCCGACGAATAAATAATCGCATTCGGAGGGGTCGCTATGATAAGTAAGAATCCGAAAGAGCTGGAAACAGCCGTAAGTAGAGCTACAAAGACCGGATCCAGGGTGCTGTATTCGGTCAATTTTAACGTTATCGGGCCGACGACACTTGCAGCCGCCGCGGCACTCATCAAATTTGTCATAGCAGCTGAAAGGGCGGAAATTGCTGCGGCTATCGGACCAATTCCGGTAAGGTTTAAGCCTTCTCGCATAAACGTCATTACTGAATCTGCAATCCAACCCGCTGCCCCTGTCCTGTTTAACAGAGAACCCATACTCAGGGCTCCCATATAGATTACTATTACACCCCAGTTAACTCCCCTCTGATAGTCCTCCCAATCAACCAGGCCGAAAACCAGGTAAAGGGTTGCCCCGAGCAGGGCCAGTATACCCAGACCGAGAAGTGATCCCGCGGTGATCCAGAGGATAACCGTTACCGCGAATATGAATATAGTCAACCACGTTTCTCCTGTTACTTCCCGTTCCTCGAGTTCTTCTCTCAATCCGGTAACGGCCAGGGAGAGGTCTATAACTTCAGGTTTAAAGACGAAGTTCAATATCAAAGACGTAGCGGGTATCATTAAGAGAGTTATAGGTAAAGATAGGGCTATCCACCTGCCAAAACTTATCTGCTGGTTTGCTATCTCGTCCAGTAGTCCCATCATTACTATATTACGACCACCGCCACTGGGAGCGTAAAGTCCGCCGATAGTGGCTCCATAAGCCACAGAAAACAGAAGGAACTTACTCAGATTTGCGATACTTTTGTTCGTCTGTTCTCTGGTGGTTTTTAATAACGAAATTACCATCGGTGTTAGGACTGCGGCAACCACGTGGTCCGCGATGAACCCGGCCAACAATGCCGCGGTCGTAATTATTGCAAGACTTATCCTCTTTGCGTTATTTCCCACTTTATTTATTAATACCAGTATCAGTCTTTTCCCGATGGCCTGGTTGTTCAAAGCAACACCGATCATGAGTGCACCCATAATGAAGAACACGGCATCGTGCATAAAGGACTTTGCTACCTGGTTCGGAGTTCCCAGACCGAAAAATACCTGGTATATTGCGATAAAAAATATTATCCCCGGAAGAGGGATGGGTTCAGAAATAAAGAGAATGACGACCGCAGCGAGCAGAGCCAGGGAAATTTGTCCGTCCCTGGTAAGCCCGGCAGGAGGGTCGAAGGATAAAAGAATTAGTACGACCGATAGTGCCAGAAAAATCCAGACCCAGCTGGTCTTCAAGAGATTACGATATTGCATAGTAGAACCTAATAGTCGATTACCCCCGAGGTACGGGTCCTGTAATAGAATCCCCGAGATTACGAATTATTTACTTTAACGAGGTAAGACCAAGAACCCGGCACTAAATTGGAGCCTCCATTCATATACCGGTAAAGCTTTAGTAAATTGTCGATAAAACAACTACTTGCTTTCCGGAACTTAGTGCTCGGTTGAGTGTCGGACCCCGTCTAATAATTTATCCAACCAGCCGATTCAACTCCAGGGGTGCCCTGGGGATCTCAGCAGGTTCTGGGGAACGAAAATTTATACAGTTAAGAGTTCCTGCTTACAAAATAGAATAAATTAACTGTTAAATTATATTAGAACGAATGCCCAAGGCAAATTGCTATGACCATGACAGGACTTATCGCTTTCAAACTTCTGAAGTGGGCTTTCCGAATACTTCCCAAATAACAACCTCTAGAGGCTAATGAGGGCTGAGGTCCTCCATGGCAGAAAAAACCAGAGTCGCCCATTTTACCCCTTACCTCGGAGCGTTCACCGTTCCAGACGACCACAAATAAAACTTTCCGAGCTGAAAGAAATGCTACGAGAATCCACCAGGGATATCGGGAGATCGGGCAAAGACGAACACGGAGGTTACGGAATCATTGATACTGGTGAATCACTGAGTAAAATTACCCAGCCCAAGGATTCCATAAACTCACGGGACACGGTAATGGAAGGTAAGAAAGTTTCCTCAAATCCCCGCTTCGGTTTCAAATATAGTCGGCGGAATGAAAACTGGTTAGAAGTGAACGGTCAGAAAACTACCACAGAGAAATTGATGTAGTTTACCATTTTGTTTTTTGATTAACAGCCTGCAGGGGCGTCAGGCCCCATATGAGATTTCCTCACCCTTTAAAAGTATCCAGCTCTAACCCCATAGTTCTAAGTCTCAATGAAAATCACTGAATAATTTATCAATTAATTTTGCAGTTATAATTTCTTGACTTACGGGGAATACTCCGCCCTGTGGACGGGGATAGCGCGATTAAAGCGATTTATTTACTCAAGAATATTTAAATTCAATAAATTAGTATAAACATAAAATAACCTTATAGGTACAATATACACTTGACAGATAAGTTTTTTCAATGTAACATAATTGTGCATCCTTGAAAAAGGCTAGGTTATTGAGAAATAACCACGCAAAACCACGGGTCTTCTCAACTTCAATTCATCCCCCCGAGAAGAAAGCCGGGTTGCCAGGGGTAACACCAGGTAAAAGGTGAAGTCCTTGGTCTTATCCAGATTAGAATCCAGTCTCTAAATTCGGCTTTAGCTTTTCTTAGGCTTCACTCCCTGCCTGGTTTAGGATTAAATTTATAAATCTAAGTGAGAATTGTCCGGGAGGTATACTTATATGCAAACTACTATTTATTACAAAGACGAAGACGAGTATCTGATTGACAAAGTTGAAGAGAAGGCGAACCGAGAGAGAAAGAGCAAGAGTGCCGTTATTCTCTCTATTCTGGAAGAGTACTTCGAGGCGGAGCGCAGGATCGGGGAAATACTCAACGACATGGGTGCGGTTACGTTCGACAGGATTAAGGACGCACTGGAAGCTCAGGAACAGGGGACGGACAAGAAGCTCGGAGAGATACTGGTCGAAAACGACTACGTGCGGGAGGTTGATCTGGACAGAGCCCTCCAGGTTCAGGACCAATAGAAAATAAGATTCCTGTCTGAGGTGTTCCGATTTGCTTCTTTCGTAGGTGGGCGCACCTGATTTTCTCGCACCTGGTCGGGTTCAAATATCCAAAATATCCCGAATAGCTTTGAGTCGAAGCGGTAGATAAAGCCCAAACATAAGTTAAAGAAATAGGTATGATTGTAAAAGTTGACAAATAGTATAGCTCTCGATACGGTTAGTTAGACTGAAAAAGGCAAAACTCCGGAAACGGGGTCGCGCAAAGCCAAGGGTCCTTTTTGTTAAGGGGCAGCCGGGCTACCAAGGCATAAAATTTTAATTGAAGGTGAAGGCCTTGGCTTCATTCCAAAAAAACGTCAGTAGCGACGCCATCTCGAGAAAAACAAGTTTTCTTCCGTACTTTTCATATTTTAATAGAGTTATATCCAATAACTATATCTCAAAGTTCGAGGATTTGCCGAAGCCAGGGGATATTTCCTGAAAGTCCAAGCTGGCAGGAGGATCTATATGCAAACTACTATATTATCGAGAAGAGGACCAGTAATTGATAGATAAGCTGGAAGAGAAAGCTAACCGTGAGAGGAAGAGCAAGAGCGCCTGACTCCTATCCATTATCGAGGAATACTTCGAAGCGGAAAACAGGATAGGGAAGATATTAACCGATATGGGTGCTCTTACAGAGGATAAGCTCAAAAAAAAGTTGGAAAAACAAAATGATGGTAAGGAAGAAAAGAAAATTGGCGAAATACTGGTGGAAGAGGATTACGTGAGGAAAGTTGATCTGGACAGGGCTTTAGGGGTTCAGACAAAATCCGACACTTGATAGAAAAGTTATCTTTCTACGACCCGGTAACTTTTAGGGGCACTAGAAGTTTCTGGTGAATTGTTCTTTAATTCGGGGGAGAAAAAATAACTAACTGCTGGAAAAAGGGGCTTCACACCCGCGAAAATCAATTTAACTTATTTTATTAATTTTTACCTGTTCTTTTAAATTTAAGCCTCGAAAGGAGCATCTAAAAGGCAAACCGTCCGAAAGGGCGGCGCGCAAAGCTGCGGCCTTAAGAAGCACGAAAAGGTAAATCCGGGGCGACCCGGAGGCACAAAGCCAAGAGTCCATAGGGTTCATGGGGTTCATTGAGTTCTTAGGGTTTATCGAGTTTAACATATTGAACCGATAAAACCTAAATCCCTGAACCGGGTGGGTTGTCTAGCTACCGCAACTTCTGATGGTGGCTGAGCTGCCGGATGCTTACTTGTACATCTAAATCTTTAATTATCACCATTAGGAGGTGCTTCTGATGAAGAGGCTAAGTGTATTATTAGTAGGACTATTGAGTGTAGTTCTTGTTTTTTCGGTGGCAGGATTGGCAGAAACGAGTGGAACGGCCGATGCAACTTTGGATATCACTGATGTAATCGACATTGATGTAACTACTACTGGAAATACGGCAGAAATTACTCAAGCGGATAACGGCACTACTCTCCAAAGCTGGAATACTAATGATACTTTAACAAACATATCCATTGGATCTTTTACTCTTGATCTCATAACACTTTCCGCGTATTCAATTCAAATAAATAATTATACGGAAACTTGGAAGGACTCCGATGATAATTCAAAAGGTAACCCTACCACAAACACTTTACAGATCCAATGTAACAGTAGCTCCGAAAGCTCTTGTTCACTTACTTCTTGGTATACCGTCGGTGGAAACTTTGATCCAAAAGTTGACCTAACAAGTGATTTTACAGGCAGCAATAACATCGAGTATCCCGGTGAACAAGTAACATATAATATGCAAATTGATCCTTCGGGATTGGATTTAGACTTTGAGTCTGGGGATTCTATGGTTTACGAAATGGGGATTACTGTAACTGATGAAGACGTCTAATTCATGACCATAACTCGTCAGGGATTTGGCCTCCGAAAGCATCTTGATAAATGAAAAATTTTTGCAGTACTATAATGGGCATTTAGGGGGGTTTCACAAAACCAATTTAAGGGGTAAATCATAATCTATAAGGCAAATCCTGAGGTCCATAATAAATGAGACGATTAATAATCTGGGTATCTGTTTTGTTATTTGTTTTAACCGTTAGCCTTAGTTTGCCAAATAACGTCGAAGCCGATACACAAGGGAAAGTGGAAGCCACTCTAACTTTTGTCGTCAACCGGCAGATAAGTATTGATGATGCTTCGGTTATCGAGGGCGAGACAGCGGTATTCACTGTTTCCCTTTCAGGAGAAGCCGATGAAACGGTAACCGTAGATTATGCAACAGTGGACGGCACGGCCATTGCCGGTGAGGACTACTCTACCATTAGCGGTATCGTAACCTTTCAGCCCGGTGAAACGACTTCTACTATTTCCGTTCCCACTCTGGAAGACTCAGACCCTGAACCGGACAAGACGTTTTTCGTCAATCTGTCCAATCCCCAGGGACCGGCCAAAATCGATGACGGACAAGGAGTAGGAATTATAGCCGATGACGACAGCAATCCCACCTCGATTATTATAGGGAACGATACCCAGTACGAAGGGAATCCGATGGAATTCTCGGTTAACCTGTCTAATCCTGTTCAGGAAACCGTTACACTTCAGTACTATACAAGAGACGATACAGCAGTTAGTGGAGAGGATTACGAGGGAATTCTCGAAACCTCCCCGCTTACGCTAACATTTCAACCCGGTGAAACTGAGAAGGTTATCACCATCGATACTCTAGAAGATACAAATTTCGAATCGACTGAGACTTTTAGGGTGATTCTGGAGAACGCTTCAGGTCCTGCAGTCATACTCAATGGCGAAGGAACAGGCAACATATTGAACGACGACCCCCCTGCTGGCGGCGGAGGTGGGGGAGAAGAAGAAAGCGAACAAGCGGGCGCCGCCGGCGAAGTAGAAGGCACAGAGGAATCCTGCACCCCTATCTGCCCCCCGGGGATACCACTGTTAAATGCCGTTAAAACCGATGAACTATCCGTGGATAAAAACGGGAACGGCCTTGCCAACTCCGGTGACGTAATCCAGTACGAGGTAGTTATTGATAGTGTCGAGGGGAGTGCTCCAGAGAAAGTGAGATATCTGGAACCAATAAGCCCTCATTTAAAAATTATCAAAGATTCTTTAGCCGTCAGTGCTGGGGAGGCTAAATTAACAAAAGTTGGAAAAACTAAGCTTATAACTGGGGATTTTCAGGGAGAAAATAATATCAAGTTTCCTCTTGGCCTTAAGTATAAAGCTAAGGTAAGTGAGGCTTTACCTGATAATATAGGGCATATTGGCGGACAGGGAATTGTATACTCCAGCAATTACCCGACTTCCGTCACAAACGATCCGGATACGCCTTTTATCGACGATTCTACGTGGACACAAACGCCAAAAGGTAGAAATTTCAATGTAGCGAGAATCAATTCCTCCCAGATCAGTTTGAAACTCGAAAAATCTGTACTTTCCAAAGAGAGTGCCGGAAAGCCATCCGAGGAAAATGCTAAATGTGAAAACTGTGAACAGAATGCAAAGTCAGAACGGTCGGAAATAAGGTTTGCCGAGAAAGGAACTGCGATCAAATTTGGCATAAGTATCGAAAATACTTCTGACGAGACAATAGTCAGTCCAAGATTAGTAAATCCCGTCGACAAACACCTGGTCCTTAACCTGGAATCCGTCAAGCTCGGGGGGAACCCTATTTCTCACCAGTTCGACGAAGAGACCGGGGTATTCAGCGTAAACCTTCCTTCTATCGCTCCCGGAGGAAGCCTGTTTATCTCGTATTGGGCTAGCTTCAGAAAGGAGGAGATCCCCGATGATCTGGGCTATATCGGCAACCGTGCCTATTTAGTTCGGAATAATGGGCCTATTGTACTATCGGATGATCCCGATACTGAGCTTTTAGGTGATCGGACTGTAGTTTTATTGCAATCCGAATGCAAACAGGATGTTTATGTAGATAGATGGGAACGATGGATAAAGAGGATAAACGAACTCGAGCCCGGTATCTTTCCCCTTGTTTTTTCTTCAAGGAATACCAGGGAATCAGGTAACGGGGGTAATAAAGAAAAGGAAATAGATGATGGGTTAAATTGGGTAATGATAGGAGAGAGATCAAAAGATCAATTATCTTCAGAAAGCATTGGCGAAGACTTTTCCTCCCGGTTTGAATCCGGTACCATAAAACCGAGATACCGTTTCCTGGGTACTGCCAAGTTTGACCTAGAACCGAATTTCGGTCAACTTTTTATAGGGAGAAAAGCGAACTCGAGTCTGGGTGGAAAGGGGGGCTCGGAAGGTGAAGCGAATACAGAAGCCTCAATTTATGCACAAGGTTTTGAGGGTAAAACGATCTTTAAGCAAATACAGGGTAAAGGTGAATTGACACCGCTGACTTTGCCAGGTCAATCTGAAGGGGCTCAGTGGTGTGGAAAAGGGTATATTCCGTTTGTCTCGGAACTGGACTCGGGCCAGGGGATGGATCTAGAAAAATTTTCCGACGATTTTTTCAGCTTGATCAGCATAGAAGGAAATAAGAGTGATTTTTAAAAGAGGATAGAGCTCATGGTATGTTTAATAGGTTTAGAATTAAATATCACATTTTCCCCTGACACAGAGGAGAAAAATGAAAGAAAATATCACTGAACGTCGGTTAGAAACCTTCCTGGTCCTCTTTTCGTTCTTTCTGGTTGTTACTATTTCTCTTTCAATTCCAGCGTATGCTGGTCAAGTACAAACCCCTTCTTGCACCTGTCCAGAAGGAGATGTTAGCTCCTGCCCAAATGATACGACACTTCCCGTAACGACAACTACTATTTGGGTTGAGGGGAGTCCGAATAATTACACAATTCGCGGTGGCCCAAAAGACGGAGATAGTTATGTTTCCGGGACCAACACTATAAAAGGCACAGAAGGGAATGATCTCATAATTGGTACAAAGAAAGGTGACATAATAGAAGGGGAGGGTGGAGATGACATTATTTGCGGTGAATCTGACGAAGCTGGAGGATCAGGTGCGGACGAAATTTACGGAGGCCTCGGGGATGACTATATTTGTGGGGGAAACAACGATGATAAATTAGATGGAAACGAGGGGGACGATGTAATTGAAGGTAACAACGGGAAAGATACGATAGACGGAGGACCAGGTAGTGATTGCTTATACGGGAACAATGCCAAGGACGATATAGGAGGGGGGTCTGGAGATAACTATATAGATGGCGGCAATGGCAAAGATGATTGTTATGATGCAGATAATATTACTAATTGTGAGGAAGGAACGAACCCGAGTATTAAGCTTGAGAAAAAAACTGGAGTAATGGGCGATACCAACTCTATTCAAAAAGCTGATGATCCACCGGGGCCTATGATAGATGTTGGTCAGACTATAGAGTGGATATACGAAGTCAAGAACGAAGGTAGCGTTGCAGTTGACGGTATTACCGTGATTGACAATATGGGTGATGACACTACTAATGACAAAGAAGTTTGTAACGTTGACCTAGACCCAGGCACCTCTACTACCTGCAAATATTCAGATGAATATGTAGCGGCTACGGCTCAAATTGGACAATATTCAAACGAAGCTGAAGCGAATTATGATTATGGAGATAGTTCTTACAGCATTTCTGATCCCAGTCATTATTTTGGAATAGATTTTTCCGTTAGTCCTTCTGAACTACAAGCTGAGATTACTCAGGAAGACAACTTGGATAAGTGGAATTCCGGTGATTTAGATAAGTTAAAGTTTGAACCAGTTTCTGGATCAACTTATGACTCTCTGGAGGTAACTTTTGCCTATCCTCCAGATTACGACGTAAGCGTGGATTATACTGTTGATCTTGGACAAGCCAGTCCGGCATCTTTACAGAAAGACCCACTTATATTGGACAGCGCTAAAAATCACGGGGGAGACATCAGTGAAAGATACATCCCCCGCGATGGTAGCGGAACGCTCGAACTCAGAGCCGAAGGTGATTTTGGTGGTGTTCTCACCCAAGGAGATGGTGATTTTACCCAAAAGTACGATCTTCTTGTCGACCCTCAAAAACTGGTCGAGGATTATTCTGCGGAAGACGTATTGACTTTTACCGTAAACTTTACGGTTTCGGAGGATACTACATAGCCCTGGAATTGGGAAATTTCGAGATGACGAACTATAATATCAAAGACCAAGGTTGGGAGAGAGATTATCTGTAAAGCTAGAAAGAGACTGAACTTTGATGCGAAAATAAATTAGGGCTTACGATTTTATTTCTTATTGCTGACGAAATATTGTAACAAGATCAAAAAAGAGGGGCTAAAAAATGCTAACTAGAAAACACAAATCTGCACTTATTTCGTTCTCATTAATTTTGTCCCTTCTCTTAATTTCACTTTCAATGAGTGCCAAGCTGGCAGTGGCACCGCTAAGTTTGATAGTGGAACTTCCACCGGGAAAATCTACGACGGAAACAATTTCGCTCCACAATACCGGCGAGGAACCAGCCCAGATAAACCTGAAGCTCATGGACTGGGGGAGAACTCCTTCCGGAAGCCTCCAGATAAAAAACCCCGGTGCCCTAGAAAGATCCTGTGCTGACTGGATATTGTACTCACCAACGTCCCTGTCACTGGAGCCGGGTGAACGACGGGATGTTACGGTGGAGCTGGCGGTCCCTGAAGATACGTCGGGAGATCACTGGGCCCTGATTTTGGCTTCCGAAGAGACGCAGTCGGTAGAGGAAGATCAACCTGTTACAACCAGAATCTCCGTAAGTTATGCAATAAAAATTTTACAGAAAGACCCCCAAAACAGGATCAAAAGCGCAAAAATTACCGACATTGAGCTCGAAAAAAGTTCTCCTTTAAAATTATCCGTGAGTTTTCGAAATGACGGTATAGCTCATCTTCAGACCACTGGCCGGGTGGAGATAAGAGATCTTCAGGGGGAGACGATAAAAGAGTTCGAAATTGGTAAATTCCCCACTCTTCCAGGAGAAAAACATATAATAAACGTCGGAGGGGACGAAATTGAGAGCAACTTAGAACCGGGCCAATATTATGCTATAGCTACAATGGATTTTGGCGGTGATCGGTTGATTCAGGGCGGGCTGCCTATTGAGATCCCCGAAAGCGAGGGAGAATAGGGACTGGCTGACCATGAATAATTTAGCCATTAAAGTTATAAGAACACCTGTGGGTATAATGTTTAATAAATAGGTTTCGTTACTTCCAAGAACGGGAGGCTTGCCGGTCTATGTTTGGTCAGCTTTGACAATATTGAAGGAGGCAAGTTTAAGTTAATAATTGAGTACATAGCCCTGCTCGAATTACATCTTTTTAACGTACAAACATCACCTTTTAATGGCTCCGAACTTCATTTCTATAGTGCCGGCTTTAAGCTAACATATCAACCTAGTGATAATATTGTTTAAGTGGGCCCTCTAAAAAACCCGGAGTCCTGGTAAAAGACATGAAAATAGATAATTTACTATGTTCATTCCTCCTCTCATCCTTATTTATTTCTCTCTTCCTGGTGGCTCTCGCCCCGAGCATCCCGGGAAGAGCTTCTGATGTATCTATTACATCCACTGGGTTCAAAATTGCCGATCCAGGTGAGCTTGTAACCCACGTTTTTACTTTTAAGAACGAAGGATCATCTTCGGATACTTATGAGCTTACTTTGGAACTACCGGAAGGCTGGAGCAGTCTACCCGTGACGGACGGGGTCAGCCTGGACCCCAACCAGAGCAAGCCAGTGTTCGCGAATATAAACGTGCCCGACGACGCAAAAGCTGGAGAGTACGAGGTAACCATGAAAGCGGAATCGACGACAGGAAAGGAAAAAGCCACCACGACAACCTATATTCAAGTGAAGTCGGTGCCGAGCGTTGAAGTAGACTGGGTAAAAGAGCCACCAAGGGTTGGACCCGGGACCTCCGGCGAAGGAAGAATCGAAATAACGAATACCGGTAACCTGACGGATACCTACGAAATCGAGATAACCGTTGAGGAAAACTGGGACTACACGGTGGAAGAAGAAAAAGTCCAGCTTCTGCCCGGCCAATCAAAGGCCGTAACGGTATCTTTTTCCGTGCCCGAAGGGGCTAGATCCGGTGAAAGGTATAGAGTCGACATCACCCTGACCTCGACCAAAAGGCCCGGACTTGAAAGGACTCTTACGAGTACCGGGAGCCTTGCTCCTCCTCCGCCGGAGAAAGTTCCCGATGCCCTGTACCCGACATGGTACACCACCTTCGACACGAGCGTAAACCAGGAAGGAGACCCGACTTTCTACTTTGGTGGAAAAGGGGACATTCCCAACGTGGGCGAGATTTCCTCCAGCCTGAGTTTTGATATAGAAGGGTTCAACGGAGGTAGTCTTCGCGTGATGCGGGAAAATTGGGGGTTTTCCCTTGATAGTTCGTCTATATCGGGTTCCTATCTCGGGGTAAGTGGTAGTCCCCTGTTTATCGGGGATTTTAGTGAATCCAGGGGAAGAATACTATTCACGGAAGAAGCAAAAGCAATTTCCCTGGAGCAGGAGGGCGATTACTGGGACGTCCGGGGTGTGGTTGCGACGGACGAAACGGACGGGTTTTCTTTTGCGGAGCTTCAGGGAGTTTACGAGTTTAGTACCGGTCAGGTGTTGGACGGATTGATCACCACGGCAGAAGCAAACGACGAGTCCGGCACGATAATAGAGGCCGGAATGGAACTTGCGGGAGAGCGTATAGAGGTTTACCCCTCCTTCGTGAATATAAGCTCTGGTTATCCTAACCAGTTACCCAGCCAGGAATATAGCGTGAATATAGATTGGGAAGAAGAATTCACCTCGACTTTTAACTGGGACTATAGCCGAACTAGGATCGGAGAAGGTGCAACTAGCTATCACAGCACCGATAACAGTTTTTCCGCGTCAACTTCGATAGAAATGGGCGAGGATATTGATTCAAACTTTTCGTTAAGCTGGACGGAGAGGACCAGCGACGACGAACCCCGGAGCACCGACCTGGTTTCCCGAACCTTCTCGGGCTCCTTGAGTGGCGGGGAGACCTTTGGATGGTCGATTGGCGGGAGGTTCACCGCAACGCTTGATCGGGTAGTAGACACGGAGATAAATACTCAGTCTATCAATGCCAGCGTAGATTTCGAACTGAGTGAATCCGAACACACGATTAGTACTTCATTTGAAAGAACTTTCGGGACGTTTTACGATAGCTTAAGCAATACTTTTACTCTTACTTCTAGCTTCCCAGATGCTCCGCTTTCTCCGACTTTTTCTTTGTCGAAGGGGGCTACTGACACTATAGCCCGAATTAATGTCTCAGAAACAAGCGCAGAAGATCTTTCTATTAACCTGGCGTTTTCCAAGTCCCTTGCCCAGCAAGATAGTTTTTCACTTTCCTTTACTGCTTCCTTTCCGGGCTTGTTCCGTTTTGCTGGACCAACAAAAGGTCAGGTCAAAGGCTGGCTGTTCGTGGACGAGAACGGTAATGGTCGGAAAGACGAGGGAGAGAAAGGAGTTGATAGAGCGTTACTAAGTCTCGGTAATCAGAGTGCGTTGAGCGGAGATACTGGCAAATTTGCATTCCCACCTGTTTCACCCGGAGAGTACCAGGTGCGGATCGAAGAAATAAAGACAGGCTTAAAGCCGACTATTGAAATTCCTATGCCGGTGCGGGTTAAAGCCGGAGAAAGATCGGTGGTGGAGATTCCACTGCAGCCTCGTTCCTGGATAAGGGGACTGGTATTCGAAGACCAGAATGAAAACAGAAAAAGGGATCAGGGTGAACGAGGTATGGGAGGAATAGAAATACTAATTACAGGTCAGGGCAAAAAAAGAACCCTCCGCTCCGGGTCAAACGGGAGGTTCGTGGCCGACCTGACCCCCGGAACATATAAGTTGAAGTTACAGGAAGAAACCCTGCCGGAAAGATACGAGTCCACTACTCCTGCTAGGGTTAGCGTGAAAACGGAGAAATACGGGCGAACCGAGGTGGGGTTTGGCGTATACCAGAAGCCCCGACCCGTTGAGGTTACTTTTGGTCCTCCCACGGCTAAATTCTCTTACAGCCCTGCTGAGCCAGATGTGGGGCAGGAAATACTGCTGGACGGATCCGAGAGTACGGCAATTGAGACTGAGATAGAGGCTTACGAGTGGGTGCTGACACACGGTGAAAGGGAAATAAATAAGAGTGGAGAGAAAGTAAGGCTTGAGTTACCCAAGTCGGGTGAATGGGAAGTGAGCCTTACGGTCACGGATAAAAACGGCCTGAAGAACAGAACCGTAAAGACTATTTTCGTCTCCCAATAATAAACGGTCTTTAGAGCGAAAATAGAAAAGAGGGAGGATTCCTCCTCCCTCTTTATCAGTAGGCTGTTTTGTTGGTCTTAGTTTCGTTCGGTTAAGCTGCTTAGTCTCCTTCCACTTCGATTACCTGTTGAAGGGCACTTAAGTCGGGAAGGTCAATCTGGACTTCATAAGGTCCGGGTTCTAAGCTTGTGGTTTCAAAGGTCGTGACGTAGGCGTCCTCGTCTTCGTCGTAAGTCGCGGTGGTTACCCTTTCTAGCCCCTTCTTATCTCCGTCCTCGTCGAGTTCAACCACCGATACGGTGGGCGTCAGGTTTGTTGTTGGTTCGCCCTGGAAGTCGGCAAGCGGAAAGCTTACTTCGATGGTTTCTCCCTTGGTAAATACCGCTCCGACCGTTCTGTCGCCGACCGAACCTGCTCCACCTGCGACTACGTTGTTTGTCAATCCTCCGGCAGCACCAGCGGGTAAGCTATAGCCTCCGAGCAGTTGGGTGAACTCTCCGGAGGTATCCGCGGTCTCTTTTGCGTTCAGTACTCTGGTGGCTCCGTGCTGTACGACTAGCTGCTCTGCCTGGTCGGTATCAAGACCCATAGTGGTTAACTCGCATGCCGCTTGCTCCGAGGCACTTCCCTGTTCGCAGGCCATGCCGGCAACGGCGGCTTCGGGATCATCCTCGAGGTCGTTTTCCTCCATGTAGTCGAGTACCGAACAAACGGTAGCGGGCAAGTGATTGGAGTAGTCTACGTTACCCTCCACGGAGTCCTCCGGGTTGTCGTCGCCCCACCAGTTGTAGGTGGCATCCAGGGTACCGGTACCGTTGTTGGCAACCTCACCGTAGATGTTGTTCCAGTTTATGTGAACATTGGTGGCATCCACGCCGGGATTTATCGTAACATCAGCATTTACGTTGAACCCTTCATTGGTATAGGTATCCCTTCCGCCTACATTGACGTCGCTTGTTTCTATTACCAGTTCGCCGTCGATAGAGGCGGCTGTCGGACAGCCTGTGCATGAGACTATCTCTGATGAGTCCGTTACCGGTTGATTAGGTGAGGCCGTGTAATCGCCCGGAAACAGGTTTATCTTGTCCGTGCCCCGTAATTCATTGGAGCCCCAGATTGCCTGGTTCAGGTATCCAGTGTTTCCGTCTTTGGTGGTTGGTTTTGGGCCAACATCGTCTACCATTATGTTGACAGTATCCGGTAGCTGGACTCCGGCAGTATTGGGGGCGGTATCTATTCCCGTTCCGTTAACGATGGAGTCGGCAAGCCAGGGGGAGTAGGCTACTTTATCGGATATGGCGTCTCCGGTGCCTTTTGGATTACTGCTGTGTGTTGGGCCGCTGTCGGAACCCCAGTAGTTAAGTATGGCGTCCAAAGAATCTGTGCTTTCGTTTCGCACTCCGAATTCGGTATTATTGATAATACTACTAAAATGAATTGTATTTCCTTCTGAAAGATTGTCACTTATTAATCCGCACCCGCTATTTTCGATGGTATTGAACAGAAAAAGGTTCCCAGATGAATTATACAAACCTATTCCATATGAATTAGCGGAGTTAGCATTTTCCTCGTTTCTAACAGACGACAGCGTTGGAACTGACTGTCCTGGAAATGTGACACTGATGCTGGTATTATTGGAGACGTCACGAGTTTCGACGTTTTCAAAGATATTGTCATCTGATTCTTCCAGATGAACACCATAGGTGTTGGCGTTGGCGCTAGCTCCATAATCTCCTACTGCACGTGCATAGGTTGAAATGTCAACGATATCGACGTTCTCGAACGTATTGTCATCTGAGCCTTCCAAGTTGATTCCAAGGGCGCTGGCGTTGGCGCTAGCAATTGGCATTGCACTGGCATAAGCCTCGCTGGAGATGCCAATGATATCCACGTTCTCGAACGTATTGTGATTCGATTCTAACAGATCGACACCCGAGGCGTTACTCTTTGCCGTTAAACCGCCAGCCTCGCTTGAGATGTCAACGATATCGACATTCTCGAACGAATTGTCCCCTGAGCCTTCCAGGTTAATTCCAAAGGCGCTGGCGTTGGCTTGACTTGAATAGTCTACATCATTAGTTTTAACAACGTTCTCGTCGAATAAGTTACCATAAGAATTCAATAAAGAAATGCCGTATTCTTCATTACTAACGATAGAGTTGGAGATTATTTCGTTATCTTCTGATCCATCCCCCAAGAGGATTCCCGCCGCGTTCGCCCTTACAGTATTATCCTCTATCCTGTTGCCATCGGAATCTCCCAATCTAATTCCGACGACTTTATTGTTGTAGATTTCGTTCCCCAGGATATAGCTACTTTCTGAAGCAAATAGCGCAATTCCTTCCTCGCTGTTGGCGTAGATCTTATTGCCCGATATATAGTTATTTTCACCACCTGGTTTGTGTGGTGACCCAAATTGTATTCCCGCCGAGTTATAATAGACTTCATTGTTTAGGATCTTGTTAGATTTGCCTCCCCAAAAGAAGATTCCCTCATCCTCGTTGTTATGGATAAGATTTTCCTCGATTATATTATTGTCTGAACTCATGGAGTAGATACCTTTTGTATAATTTTCATAAATCTCATTACCTATGATTCGGTTGAAGTCCGAGGAACTCCAGATATAAAGACCTTTTGTATTTTCGTAGATTTCATTACCTGAGTAACCTTTTTCTTGAACTCTACCAATCGTGTTCCCGGTCGAACCCATGAGATAAATACCGTCTATAGCGTTTTGAGTGATCTTATTTCCAGATAAGATATTATTATCTGAGTTCCAAAGTTCAATGCCATGACCCATACCCGGTACTCGGACAAACGGTCCGTCCTCGTGATCTTGGTCATAATAAAAGCCATTTCTTGCGATAAAGTTTTTCCTAATTTCATTACCATCAGATCCTTCCGGGTGGGGCCCCACTTTTATTCCATCTGAGTTTAATAAGATCCAGTTTCCAATAATGTTGTTGCTTGCAGAATCCTCAAGTACGACCCCCGTATCTAGCGAACCTCCATTACCTCCGTCGCCATCTGTTTTAATATAACCGGCAATTAAGTTATTTATGGTAAGGTTTTTTTCTGAATTAATAAGTTTTATTCCGTAATTACCGGAGGACTGATCAGAAGGGTCGAATGTAGGGTCATTTTCTGGGTCGTTGAGGTTTGGATCTATGTTTCCGAGGAGAATGTTACTGAAATGATCCTTTATTGTTTCAAAACCAACGTCCTCTGATCCAATTACGTCTTCGGGGCTAAAGTCACTTGGTAGAGACCCATCTTTTTCTTCTCCAATTTTGTTTCCGTCCGAGTTTTTCAAGAGGACGCCTCCGGAGTTTTTGAAAAAGGTGGTGTCTATAATATTGTTTTTGTTAGAGTAATTTAACTCTACCCCGGCTCCGACATTAAGGTAGTTGTTGCTATCGCGGATAGTGTTTTTGCGGGACCTATAAAGCCCTATACCGACTTCGCTCGATGTGGCATCCACGAATCTTATTTCGGAACCTTCCACGTGGGTAAGCCACAAAGCCCCGGCTACATCATCACCCCCAGGTTGCCCAATACCCCCATTGGTGAGTACCAACCGCGAGTACTCAGATAAATCTTCCGGTCCCACCGAGACTCCCGTTAAGGGGTCGGATTCAGTACCCTCAAGTAAGAGCGTATGGCCGGCATCGGTGTAGTTACCGTCTTCAATCCAGCCGCCCTCTACAAATGGTTTGTGGTAAGCTGTTACAGTCTCTTCCCAACAACTTTTTTCACCCGTGACAAGATTATATTCGCAAAACTCAACAGGGCCTGTAGTTGTACCTTCTACCCCAAACAGTGTTAGGTCATCCTTGCTAACTTCGATGTTCTCAGAGTAGGGGTTGACAACAAACAGAGCTAACGGTCCACCAGAGTCTGCCCTCTTACCCTTGCCAATAATCTTTATTGTATCCCCACTTGAGGCAGCATCTACTGCATTCTGGATAGTGCAGTAAAGGTTGTCACCAGATACACTACAATTACTTGCGTCTCCATTGACTATAAGGTCTGCCGATGTTTGTCCAAACCCACCTACTCCAAAGATCAATACCAGAATTAAAGCACCGATTAAAAATACAGATCTACTATTAATTTCCATCATAACCCCCTTTCGTTGCTTTTCTGTTCTCTGTTTCAAGTTTCAGTTCCATAGAAAGTTCACAACTCCGGGAGGCTTCGGTAGGCGAAAAATCCGGGTTCGTGGAGTTTATCGGGTTTATTGAGTTCATAGGGTTTTTAGCTGTTAACCCCATGAACCCTAAGAACTCTACAAACCCGATAACCGAGTTTCCGCCTTTGCGCCCCGGCAACTGGGCCGGTTTGCCCTTTCGGCCTCCTTGTGAAAGACTGAATTTCTTTGATATGGTTCGGTATTGATTGTGTGTATAGTTGGGGTGATTTACTGGATAGAATTTACCTTTTAGGTGAGACAAATTACTCCGAACCACCGGTTGCCTCCTTGTTCATGGGGGAGTTTACCTCCGCCCAAACTTTTTTGTCCCGGCAGCTCGGCGGCCCATGGTGGGTGGACCCGCAGCTTTGCGTGCCTCCCTTGTGGAAGGAATGCCCTTTTCAGGACGGTACGGTTAACCTGCGAAATAACTAACCGCTTTTAGTTTTTACCTCCGTTCGTTTACCTGTCCGATTCTGGATAGTAATTGCCCTGCCCAGGTCTACCTCCTGAACGTAGCCTTTTTCCAGAAGTATCCGGCCCAGCTTATCTTCTGAGTCTCCTTTCCGCTGATCCTCCAGGCCCTCTTCGATCTGATCGGATGAAGCTGCTTCAAGATCCTTCAGTATCTCTCCGATCCGCTTTTCGGCCTCGAAGTAGGACTCTATTATGGAGAGGACAACGGAACTTTTAGACCTCCTTTCCCTATCTGCCTTCCGTTCTACTTTCTCCATCAGGTATTCGTCGTCGTCCTGGTAGTAAATGGTTATTTGCACTGGATAACAACCTCACAGGACTTGAGAAAGCAGAACAGAATATTGAATATAGGAAAGGGAAAATTAGAAGAAGTTAGACCAGTCAAATAATTTGAAAAGATAGCCAAGACTGCCTCCTTCACTCTTTTAAGGTCAGCCCTGGCAGCTCGGCCGTCCAAACGAGTGGACCCGAAGCTTTGCGTGCCTCCCTTGCGGAGAGGTGTGCCTTTTACAAGGTAGTGCGCCTCCAATTTTTGGTAAAAGAACTAATGTGTAGACAATTTTTTGCAAATCGTACTATAACAAAGGATAATTTTTTTGTCAAGTTTACCACTTATGACAAGTTTTAAGAATTGTAAATAGCTGTAATACCGAGCTTACGGGGAAGATTCGGGGTCAAACGGTGCCCCGTCTCTCCCCCGAAATTGGCCTCTATGCCCTGTTGAAGGATGAGGGCTCGGTTTTATGCTTTTACAAACTAGAAAGAGTAGTCAAAGCTTAGCCGAACCGTCTCCACTGAATTCGGCTTTATGGAAAATCCAGCACCGAGGCTGAACTGGTCGCTCAGCGCAAAGGACCCATTGCTTGTAAATAGTGCAGTATCGAACAGGGAATCGGTACCAGTGGCGTCGCTGCTCATGTCAAAGTAGACGTCCGCGCCGTAAGTTAAGTCGAAGTCTTTACCCGATTTGTAGAGTGAGAACATCTGATCGTAGTCCGTTTGATCGTAAAGACCCTGGTAAACTGGCTGAGGATCGATTAGGTAATCGCTGGCCTTTAGGTCTAGGTCATTAGTTCCAGCGAGCCGCCAGAGGTTGCCCTTTAGGGCGGTCAAACTGGAAAACGTCACATGGCCCAGGGATACGTCGAATATCCCAAAACCTTCGACTTCGAGACCGCTTATCGTAGATTCTTTGGTGGAGTTGTTACCCAAAACGTCGTTGGCGTTGGGTGTGGATAGATCAGTATATACGTCGAAACAGCCCCACTTTGTACTAATACCGGGGTCTAACTCGACGGATTTGGTCTGAGCGCTGAACGTAAGGTCTACGTCAAAGCTTATCAGGTCTTCCTCTCCCCCTATCAGAAACTCGAATTCGGTCTCCTCGTAACCGTTGGCTTCGCTGAACCTGGTAGTGACGTCGTATTCACAGCAATCCAGGACCATGCCAGTAACCTGAAGTTCCGAGTCCACGTACTGGAGTTGAGAAGGACCGTAAACATCTGATTCGTCCCCGTCTCCGTGAGAGGTGACTATTGTATAACCGCTTCCCGGGACTACCCCAAAGGCTTCCGCTTCATTTACTTCCATGCCGAATCTGGAGACAAAGTCGGCACTAACACCTTCGGTTATGTTTCCGGTTACTCCAAGTTCGAGTCCGGCTCCGTAGCTACTTGTGTCCGAGGAGTACTCCAATAGGAATGTGGTGTCAAGCTTGGCCCCCGCAAGGGTTAATGATCCTTCGTTCAACCAGTAGTCCAGCCTGGTGTTGGCGGGGTCGAATGAAGCAGTAGAGCTTGCCTCCAGGATCCCAATTCGGTAGTCAGCTCCGAATATCTGACTATCGAGCTCGTCTTTTGTGAATACGGATTCGCTGGAGTAAGTAATTCCTCCCGTAGTGTATTCTACTGATAGAGTGGAGATAAATTCGTCTATAAGGTCTCCGCCATTGTTGTCAGGTGCTAAATAGAGGTCATTTTCCAATTCGCCGGAAAAAGAAGCAGCTTCCGGTAAGGGTGAGAATACAAAATTTATACATAGAAAGGAAAGAAAAAATACTGCAAACACGTACAATGTTGACTTGGTTTTCATCATTTACTTTTTCCTCCTTAAGTTTTTTCTCGGTTATCACCCCTGGATAAATCATTTTTTAACCCCCTTTCATATTCCTACCACCAGCAAAAGGCATTATAAAAGGCTAATGAAATTATTACAAGTTTTGCTTGATCACCTCTTTCGTTTTCGGGACCGAGCTTCTTATTCACCTTTTCAATAAGAACATATGGAAAACGGGGCGGAAGGCAAACCTTAAAATTCAGACAGTAGCCGAGAAATAATCACCAATCCTGAGGACAGTGTTAACGAACAAAAGTAATTCTGGGCCTATTTATCTTTGAGCCTATTTATCTAAATGTCCTAATGGGAGATAGTAACAGGTGTTTAAGTCTAAAATTTAGTTTTTTAGGTATAATAAATAATGTAAACAATTGGTAAACAATATTCGTAGTTCACTCTGTAAATAAACAAATTAATGAAAAAGTTCGGTAGATAGGAGAAATATGAGCATAATTTTTATGGGAGCAAATTAAAATTGATAAAAATCACAACCCCTAAAGCTGTCGTTCATTTTGTGCTATTAGTGTGTTTAATTTCCTTTTCCTCATTACTTGCATTCGGCACCGGTGATAGTGCTTCGGTCACTGTGAAAATAGTTTTTCGAATGCCTAGAAAAGCTAAGGTTTCAGCGAAATCTATGAATGAAGTGATGTTGGATGATTTTACGAAGTCGAACGAAGAAAAAGCTGAAGGTTCAGCTTCAGCTAATAAGAATGACGCTTCAAACATTCCGACCGCAACTGTAAATTTGGAAATGAGTAACCTGACTGATAAGGAAAACGTTCGCGGCGGTTCCGGGGACAAAAGCAAGAAAGAATCCGAAGAGGAACACGACAGTAGTAGTTTCGACGGATCTGTAGACATCTATTACGACGACTCGATTTAAATTTTCTATTCTCATTTCTCTGTTGCTCTGTTCAGAGTCCCCACCTACTTGGCCTTATTTCACACTTAAATCTTACAGCAGAGAGTTTACATATATCCACGATATGGAAACCTAAAGATTCCGCTACAAATCCGCTACAAAAGGTCGTAACAGCTAGATAATTTGTGAGTTTAGTTTGTAGAGGGGGCCTTTAGCACTCCAGGGTTTATTTCTCCAATGGGGTATTAGAGCCCGACCCCCCAACCTTGCTTTCTGCCATCAGAGCGGAGAAATGAACTCCTGAGGAAACATGTTTTTAGTTAAGCTGGGAGAACCAAAAAGATGCCTGCCATCAATCGCCCGACCATGGGAACTCAGGTTGCTATTGTTACTTCCGATTATTTTATCTTCAATTGGGATTAATTGCCCTAAGGGACGAAACCAATCATTTAAGGCTTCCAAAAAAGAGTGTGCACCCACTCCCTTTCTGATCGCTGGTCGTTAAAGCGTAAACTTCCACCTTCTGACTCTCCCGTCTAAAAGATGTGTAATTAGGTATAATATAATATAGTGGTAAATAATGATGACGCACATAAACCACTATAATTAACAAGATAAATAAGTACGGGAGAAAGAAAAAATGAACTGCAAAGCAAAAACCATGGGGAAACAACCAGCAAAGGTTTTAGCAATAATTCTTGCAGTAGGGTTAACACTTATATCATTTCAAATAAGCTTTCATACTCCTATTGCCGGAAGGGCGGGAGCTTCTTCCATATCCGCTCCGTCTTCCGGGTCGACACGATGGGGGCTCGAGACGGTAAAAGCAAAAGACGCCTGGGAAATCACTCAGGGATCCGACGAAGTAGTAGTTGCAGTTATAGACTCCGGAATAGATAGATCGATTCCGGCGCTAAAAGATAGAATGTGGACGAACGATGACGAAGTTCCCGGTGACGGGAAGGATAACGATGGCAACGGATACGTGGATGACGTGTCGGGCTGGGATTTTCGGAACGGAGATACGTTGAATAAGTCAGAAGGTTCGCTCTACTATCACGGAACTTTCGTGAGCGGGCTTGTCTCTTCCAGTTACGATAAAGAGACGGGTTCGGGGGGAGTTGCCCCAAACGTCTCCATCATGGACCTCAGGTTTCTCGACTCGGCTGGCCGGTTTTACACTTCCGACTGGGGTAAGCTGGCTGACGGGATAGATTACGCCGTCGAGAACGGCGCGGATATAATTAACATGTCAATATATGCCAACGCCAAACCGCCGGAACTGGTTCACGAGGCGCTCCGGCGTGCCCAGTCAGAAGGAGTATTGATAGTGGGTATATCGGGTAACAACGGTGAAAGACTGGGCTACTTTGGGAAATGGAACGAAGTTTTTACCGTAGGGTCCGTAAATAAATCCGGCAAGGTTAGTAATTTTTCGAATTACGGCCCGGAACTTGAGCTCGTAGCTCCGGGTGCAGAAGTGCTATCCTATCGACCCGGAGGCAATCTCGCCACGGGTTCTGGCACTTCGTTTGCTGCTCCTCACGTGGCCGGTACAGCTGCACTTATCCTTTCAAAACAGCCACAACTCAGCCTCTCCGATCTGAAGCGGACACTGCGTGAATCCGCCAAAGATATCGGAAAGTCCGGCAAAGATGATTCCACCGGTTACGGATTAATAGATGCAGATAGATCCCTGGGAGAAATTGCTGGAACTGAGGACTCGAATGTGAAAAAGACTGAAGGAGATAAGAAGGATAAAGTGGACCGACCCAAAGTGGACCGACCCGATGAAAAATCCGATATCGGTGTCATCCAGACCGTCGATGGAAAAGTCTTTCGAACCGGCCAGGACATTTAATTACCTCCGGTTGTGTTGTAAAATAATTCCATCTCCTGAACATACCTAATCCAAGACTGGACCTACATAGGTATAAATAGTGAACAGTAAACCAGTAACACTAAAACCGCTGTAATTTTTGCTTATCGGGTTAATTATCCTTATAGGGATTGGTCAATACTGATACGGAATAAATATTTCTAACATAGAGTTTCGACTCGATAAGAATCCCGGTTCGACCTCGACTCACGAGATAATAGCAGGTTCTGGGGATGACTAACCCAGGAGAAGAGAGGGTTCAGGGCCCAGACTCAGGGGTGACGTCTCTCCGTCATTCAGGTACTTGTAGGCGGCCGTTACACCAATCATCGCTCCGTTATCCGTGCAAAGTTCGAACGGTGGGAAGGTAGCGGTTAGTCCGTTCTCTTCAGCCTCATCGGTCAATCTACGCCTCAACCGAGAATTTGCCGATACTCCCCCCATCACGGAGATGGTAGTGACGCCCGTTTCCCTGGCGGCTCTGATCGATTTGGTTATAAGGGTATCCAGTATGGCTTCCTGGAAAGAAGCCAGAAGATCAGCCAGTTCGTAGTCTCCGGACCCTTCCACTTTCCGGGCGACGGCACTTTTTAATCCTGCAAATGAAAAGTCCAGGCCCTCTTCCAGCATAGGCCGGGGGAAGTCGAACGCGGTGGGATCGCCGTCTCCGCTTAACCGGTCAATCTTTGGGCCGGCCGGATAGCCCAGCCCCGTCATATAACCCACCTTGTCGTACGCCTCTCCGGCAGCGTCGTCCCTGGTCGAACCAAGTTCCTCGTAGTTACCCCAGTCTTTTACAAGAACGAGGCTGGTGTGGCCTCCGGAGACGAGCAATGCTAGAAAAGGCGGGGTAGACTGGCGAGACGAGTAGTGAGCAAAAACGTGACCTTCCAGGTGGTTAATCCCTAAAAAGGGAACGTCGAGCGAATACCCCAGTGACTTTCCCAGAGAAAGGCCCACGAGAAGAGGACCGACGAGTCCGGGACCGTACGTGGCTCCCACCAGATCGATGTCCTGTAGTGATAAGTCTGCTTCTTCGAGCGCTTCCTCGATCAGTGGCGAGAACTTCTTCAGGTGATTTCTGGAGGCAATTTCGGGAACCACTCCACCGTATTTCTCGTGGAGGTCAGCCTGGGAATAGATCTTGTTCGCAACTATTTCTCTCTTGGCCCTGACAATTCCTACCCCGGTTTCGTCGCAGGATGATTCCAGTCCAAGCGTGTAAAACGTCTCTATTGCTCCGTCAACTCCTTTTTAAGTGTGCCGATAAATGGTAAGTTTCTGTATTTACCGGCGTAATCCATTCCGTAGCCGACCAAAAAGAGGTCTTCTTCCAGGTCAAAGCCTTTAAAATCTATATCGATGTTCTTTTTTCTTCTGCTGCTCTTGTCCAGCAAAGCGCTAATCTTTACCTCGCGGGGGTTTCTCGCTTCGAACCCTTTAAGCAGGTGGTGCAGGGTTTCGCCCGTGTCGACGATGTCTTCAACCACAATTACTACTCGGCCGTTTATGGACCTATCCAGGTCCTTTATAACCCTGACTTCTCCAGGTTCGGTCGCGTCCCCGTATGTGGAGACGGACATGAAATCGTATTCGATTGGGACTTTCATGTACCTGGTCAGGTCGGCCATGAAGACTGAAGCACCCCGTAAAATGCAAACCGCGATAGGGGGTCTTTTCCATATTTCCTGCCGACTCATCTTGTCTTCGAGGTACGAGTCAACTTCCCCGGCCAGTCGCTTTACTCTAGCCTGTATCTCTTCTTCCGTATAAATCTTCCTGTCAATATCTGTCTTTAGGTTGTATTTATGATTGTTCATGGCTAATAACACCAAATTATATGTCCGAGTGGGGAGATTTAAACCTGAATTTAGCGGTTTAACACGTAAGCTTGAGGGGAAAGGTTACCGATAAAGGGTATTTTACAGGCGAGATTTGGTCCAGCACCCAGATGAGCTCCGGGACCTGGATCAAGATCTTTGACTTTACTACGGAATAGTCTACCATAATCGTTCAGTGGTAGATTAGACCTCCAGGTAGCTTTCCTCATCTGGGTGCTGGGTTGAAATTTCGGGAGAGCAAGTTTATTTTAACCCTTTTAACCTTCACCCGGTGGGTGAAGCAATTAAATATCTAGAAGGGTAGTTATTCTATCCTGTAAACTGACTTAGGAGTTGGTCTCAAATAAGAGAGTCGGACGATTTAGGTTAAACCTAATATTAGCCGGCCCAAAAAGGTTTTATTTTTACCGGGGAAACTTTCGTCCACCACCGCTGCAGGGTTAATAATCCTGTATCTCGTCCAGTCTCCGATTACAGAGCTCGTCGGCTTCACCAATATGAGGATTTTCTCGAGGCAGGTGGGTGAAATTCACCTCTCTGAACTGGCTAACAAGTGATCTTACCCTGCGATACAGTCGGCGGAGTTCGTCGTCTTTTACTTTCCACGATCCCGTAACCTGATTGACCAAAAGTTGGCTGTCAGAGTGGAGTTGGACTTTACCCCGGGTCAACTCTTTGGCCCTCTGTAAGGCCCTGATGACCGCGAAATATTCCGCCTGGTTATTAGTAGAATTGCCGATATATCCGGACTGGTCAGTTACAGGGTTTTCGTGCTCGTCCAGGATTACGAAACCCCAGGCGGCGTTTCCCGGGTTTCCCCGCGAGGCTCCATCCGTATAAATATTCAACTCGCCATATTCTTTGTTCATTTATCTGACATCACCTTAATAAAGTTGCTGAAATTAACTTTACGAAACTGAAGGGCTGTTTTGTATCTAAACTGATAAAAACAATTTCGGATTGAGATCTTTTGCTATGAAAGCGGTATTCTTTTAGAATGATAACGAATAAAGGTGGGAATGTGGCCAGAAAATTACTTCCCGTAAACATGTAAACATGGAAGAATAAAGGCAAGAGTACGAAGAACTTCCGGGGAGCTACCGACCGCCAGAATTAATCCAGGGTGATAATTACCACCTCACAACTTAAAGGTATTTGACGGGGCAGACGAGGAATTTGATAACGTTTTAGCTGAATAATGACTTTATTTAATTAAAAAATGCAGATAAAAGTAAAGTTTTTTTCGGGCTTTCGCGATAAAGCCGGGACGGCTTCAGCAGAACTGGAGGCAGAAAAAGTAGGGGATCTGATTGATCGGCTCGTAAAGGACCACGAGGGGTTAGAAAATGCCCTCCTGGAGGAAACCGATCCCGGTCGAGAGTTAAAGAGCGGAGTTACTGTTATGGTGAACGGAAGGAACGTGAGGTTTCTGGACGGACTGGATACCGAGTTAAGCGAGGGCGATACGGTGGCGATATTCCCTCCCGTGGGCGGCGGATGATAGTGTGTCCATCACCCTTTGTTCTTCACCAAGAAGACATCTTCCGTGGTTTACATGCTTTAGTCAGCCGGAGTTCTAACTCCAGCTTCCGGTAAAGTACCGGTCGTCGGTGACTGCCGAGGGCCCATATGTAGAAATTAAGGTACCATGTGATAGGTGAGTCTGCTTAATTCCGTCGATATGTCTATTTGATAGATCTTTACGTCGTCGTGGAGGTCAATGGATACAGGGGCGAAGTTTATTATCCCCGTAACGCCTCCCCGGACAAGCCGTTCGGCGACGTCGCGAGCCTTCTCGTTAGGTACGGCAATTATTCCAATTTGAACTAAACCTTTTTCGACAAGGTTAGAAATTTCCGAACTATCGTGAACCTTTTTCCCCGAGATCTCCTTTCCAATTAGTTCCGGATCGTCATCGAATACTAACTCAATTTTGAAGCAACCCCGGTGGAATCCAGGGTGAGATAGAAGGGCGGAACCTACGTTACCTACCCCAACGAGTGCCAGCTTCCAGTTCTTATCGAGATTTAATATCCCTCTAATGCGTTCGATCAGCGGTTTTACCTCGTATCCTACCCCTCTGGTACCGAATTTGCCAAAGTAAGACAGGTCTTTTCTGATCTTTGCCGGACTCATGGAGACAAGATTCGCCAGTTCGTCGGAAGAAATGGTACTATGACCCCTTAAAAGGATCCTATTTAGGCAACGAAGGTAGATGGGTAACCGATTTACGGTTTCTTTGGGTATTTCGTCCTTTCTCACTCTAGTTCACCTTTATGCCAATTGAGCAGTTAGCGGTTGGTGACAGGCTGAACGCGAAGACCTGTCCGATCAAATCCTTTAGGGGTGCGGGGGTATAAAACCCTGCTCCAGCAAAAAGGCAAACCAACCAATCCCCTTATATGGCTGATTCTTTGATGTTTCTCCTTAACCCGGAAGCGTTCGGCTTTTTCCAGCTGTTAGATATTTAGCAAAAGTTATAAGTCAGGGTTATTACGACGATGCATCAAGAGAATAACAAGTTTTGTGATTGAATTCAAAAACTGTTTATGTGCGGTAAGTTGAGTTCCGGCTGATCACGGGGGACCGGGCTTACCGGGTACAAATATCTTTACCGGTCAGGTGGGTCCTGAACTTCTTAGTTTTAAAGAAAATCTCGTTCGCCATTTTCTACCATAAAAGAAGACTGCTCAGCTCAACCAGCTGGTGAAGGAACTCAGCGGTGGTAGTTTTACCTTTTGGGCAATGAAAAATTGCGGTAACGAGTAAATTAGGCAGGGGTAAAAAGGGTCTTGATGCCTTTTTTGAGAACTGCCATAACTCTTCGAGCGGTTACCCCGTTTGACCAGTCCAGCTCCCCTCTGTCTATTAATAGTCTCTCCTGCAGTTCGGTTAAAGAAGCTTCAAGTTGTTCTTCGTCAAGCTGTCCGGTATTTTTTGCGTCTGAGAGCCTGATCATCCTCTTCGATAGGGCAATCTTTTCCGATAAATCTTCCAGTTTGTCCGCTGAAATTATACCATGTTTTTCCTTAATTTGAGCCAGTTCAATCGCCGACTCGTAAGTCAACCTAACCAGATCATTTTTGCTCATTTCGTCGGTTCGGTAACTCAGGAAGTCCTTCCAGGTGAAGCCACTGTCCAGTAGTTCGTAGTGATCCATTAACGTCTCGGCATATTTTGTAAATCCGTATTTTTCGGGGAATTCGAACGCGAGTGAGCCCGGGTCCAAGAAAGGTGTATAGGGGGATATAAACGGTATGAGGTTATCGTCTGAGTGCTTCTCCAGGAGGCCGTCGATAAACTCCAGAGTATCGTTCAGAGTATCGCCCGTTTGTCCTTTCAAGCCGATCATAAAATATAGATCGAATTGACTGCACCCCGCTTCAAACGCCCAATTTATTGACTGCTTTAGTTCATCGTTGGTGTAACGCCTTCCAGCTTCGACCCTTATCTCCTCTATTCCGGACTCGGGGGACATCTCGACGCTGAAGTTTCCAACTGTTTCTCCCAGTTTCATCAGAAAATCCCGGCCCGGGGGAGTAAAGAATTCAAATACTACTGGAATCGAAAGCCCTTCTTTTTTCAGCAGTCGAAGAATTTCCCTGCCGTACTCCTCGTCGGGAAAAGCCAGGTCGCCGATTACGAATGCAGGTGCCCGAAACTCTTCAATATTTTTTAGGTCTCTGACGACCTTCTCGGGTGACCTCAACGCGATTTTCGAGCGGTTACAAAGCTTGGAGTAGGAGTAACTCGATCCCCCACAACCGGGACAGTTCTGGTCGCAGCCTTTTCTGGTTAATACCGCCATTATCGGTCTGGTCAAAAATTCCTGAAAAGGAAGAATGTCCAGGTTGCGAGTTTTAAGCACGCTTCGAAAAACGTATTCGTAATCGAGTGAAAACGAATCTATCTCGTCCGGAACGGAGGTAATGTCGTTTACCTCGATCGTTGAACCAGACCTGAAACTAAGGTTTGGGACGGCGTCGAGGTCGTTACCGTCCCTCAACCCCCGTACGAGCTCGAGCATAGGGTATTCGGTTGCATCCCCTCTTACGACAAAATCCACTTCCGGAATGGATTCGAGGATTTCTTCGTGGTAATAAGAGGACGACAGGCCGCCAAGTACGATTGGCGTGTCGGGGTGTATTTCTTTGCAGAGCCTGGCCAGTTCGATAGCTCCGTGGACGTGGGGCAACCAGTGAAGGTCTATGGCGAAGAGCTCTGTCTCCACTTCTTTCAGGTAGTTTCCGGGGCTAAAATCCTTATCTCGGAGCATCTTAAGGGCAAGATTTACTATCCTGGCTTCAAATCCGTTGCTCTGTAGAGTGGAGGCAAGTGAAACAAAGCCAATGGGATACATCTCGAAGACCGATTTGGACGGAACCAGGTCGTTTATAGGCCCCCACAGAATCGGCCTTTCTCTGAAATCAAATATGCTCGGCGGGTGTAAAAAGACTACGTCAGCTTCCATTCGATCCTCGCTTTTCGTTCCTGGGATTTATTGCAATTTTCCATGAGGAATAAATTTATAGTTTGCTCCGAAGATAATTAATACTAGTTTCCCGCAATTACTAACTCAAGTCGGTTCTGTCATCGAGAACCAGCTCCGGGGTGCTACCGAAGTGGCCGACAGTGCTCCGAGACACCCCCTGGGGACTAAATCTCAGTTCTTTCACCATTTATAAATATTAAAGGTGGACGTAGTTTGGCCCAATCATTCACCAAAACCAGCCGCTTCATTCCCAGGAGGTACCCTGTGGTACTATCGGCTAATTTCATAGAAATATCGTCCAACAACTACCTTACAAAGTTTTTGAAGTGGGTCAAAGTTTTTGGTTACCGACCAGGAAAATCCTATCGGAGGCCGAGCGGGTACTGTTTCACCCTTTAACCAATACATAGCAATTCGGGACCCCATGCCTTCTTTTTAGCAGGCCGGGTCCCCGTGCCCGGCCGATAGGACCTCCGGGCTTTCCGGACCGAGAAATTTCCGACTCGCGTGCTCAAACTGGTGCCTTCACGTCAGTGCTTTTTATTAAGAGCAAGTATTACCCATAAAGATTTAATCTCATTTGGTTATGGACATATCCCTCACCTGGAATTACCTGAAGCAAGCTCCAGGTAATCCCAGCCTCGGTCAGACATATGCGCCGCGTCGCTGGAATTTTCTCGGCTCTGAGCCCTATTCCGGATTCTTACAAAGGTTATCTTTATATGGCTTTTGGGGATCGTTCAGGAAAATCCTATCGGAGGCCGAGCGGGCATGGTTCCAGCACCTAGTTTGCTATTTGGGTCAGAATTGCTGTCGATTTACAGATAAGATTTTGTTTGAAGATTACCTTTACATTCTGTTTATCTATAGCAAACTAGGTGCTGGAGAGCGAGGCCGAGATCGGAAGCAATGAATTCTGCGCCATGGGATTCACTTGCGGTTTTGTCGAACGGTAACCAAAAACGCTATCACTCTACCAAAACTTGCCGAAAAATCCCTGCAGGGACCTGCAGGGACGGATCGGCTGGTTTAGTCCTCACTTTCGTAGAATGGTGAAAGAACTGAGTAAATGGCAGAGGGGATGACGGGTCTCGCGTTTTTGAAGGGTGCAGCCTCTGACAGTACAGGCTTTTTATAGGAGGCCCGCCCTTTTAGGGTGAGGTAATTAACCCCGGGCTCGAATTTCCGTCTTGTGCATTTAGTTACATTCCAGTAAAATCAACCAAAGTTTCTAAACTGGATCGTTTAAGTGTTCAGTGCTGTATTTACAAATGAGCGAGCATTTTAAGTTGTGCTAAGGAGTTTAGTGCACCTTAATACGGTCAGCCGGTTTAAAGATAAAATTGAACGAAGAAGCCGTATCCTCCAAAAGGAAGTACCCCAAAAATAGAAGATATGAAGAAGTAAGTTCTCAGCGATTAAAAGGAGTGGGCAAGCCTCTATGACAGACATACCCCGGGCTAAGAATTACGAGGGTAATCACGAACGAGTTAGGGAGATGTTCAAGGAAATAGCGAGCGATTACGATAGGGTGAATAGGGTAATTTCTTTTGGACAAATTGATAGGTGGCGTCGCAGACTGGTTTCCCTTATGGATATTCCGAAAGGTGGCAGCGTCCTTGAACTCGGGTGCGGAACGGGGAAATTAACGCGGTTGATTGCGAGCAGAATAGATGGAGGGAAAGTAGTGGGTATTGATTTGACGCCCGAAATGATAGAAATAGCAAGGGAGACTTTGCCCCAGGAATACGAAGAAGAGATAGAATTCTCACGTGGTGCCGGAGAGGAACTTGACCTGCAGTCGAATAGTTTCGATCTGGCCACTTCGGCTTTTACTCTGAGAAACGTGGACGATCTTAAAAAAGTAATTTCCGAACTTGCCCGGATAGTAAAGCCTGGAGGGAAAGTATATTCGCTGGAACTTGCAAAGCCGACTTTTCCCGGTTTTAGAGAAATATACAACTTTTACTTCAACAGGGTGCTTCCCCTGATGGGAGGAATAGTACAGGGGGATACAGAGCCGTACAGATACCTGGTCGAATCACTGAAAAGATTTCCGAATCAATACAGATTAAAGGATCTTTTTCAGAGTGCAGGATTAACGGAAGTGGGTTTTCAGGAAATTTTTGGTGGAATTGCGGCTATACACCAGGGGACAAAACGGGAGCCCTAATTCATGGCCCTACTCGAAGATATACTGGATCCGATAAAAAACGATCTTATCAGGCTTGAGGAAGAATTGGCGGAATTGGTTGACTCCAATCTTCAGCCGTTAACCGGTAGCTCCTCCTACCTGCTAAATTCAGGTGGTAAAAGGTTGAGGCCTGCGCTCGTGTTGCTTTCCGGTAAACTTTTTGATTATAAATTCGAAAAGGTAAAGCCCCTCGCGATCGCGGTGGAATTCGTCCACATGGCTTCCCTGGTTCACGATGACGTCATTGACGATTCGAGGTTTAGAAGGGGCTCCGAGGCAGTAAACTACAAATGGGGTAACAAAGTGGCGGTATTAAGCGGAGATTTACTCTACACCTTTGCTGCGAGTTCACTTACGAAACTTGAAGATAGTAAGTATCTAAAGCATCTACTGGAAGCTGCGCTAGAAATGACGAGGGGACAGGCCAACCAGACGATCAATGGGGATCATTACAAGCTTTCTTTCAAGGAATATATCAAAAGGATCAGGCAGAAGACCGGGTTGTTGATGGGTAAAAGCTGTCTTCTCGGAGCAAAGGCGACGGGTGCCGGAAAAGCGGATCAGCAAAAAATGGAAGATTACGGACTGAACCTGGGGCTATCTTTTCAAATAACCGACGATCTGAAAGACCTTATTGGATCCAGAGAAGAACTGGGTAAGGAACCAGGGAACGATCTGAAAGAGGGAACACTTACTCTCCCGATAATGATAGCCCTTGAGGAATCTCCTCGAAGTGAGATCCTTCGAAACTTACTTGGCCGGGAAGACCCGAAAAGAAACGAGATAGAAAAGGGTATCGAGATAGTAAAGGGGTCCGGCGCCATCGAAGAGAGCCTGAAGTATTCCAAAAAATTTGCGGATAAAGCTAAGGCGGCACTCCCCGTTGCCAGGCAGAATCAAGAAGCAGAAAATTCACTTCGGATTGCTGCCCGGTTTTTTGGCGGAGAGGAAGTGAGAGGGAGAACCTATCTTGGAAGGGGGTTGCCCGTTCAGGGGTCGACTTAGGTGGAACAAACGGAGCAGGATTTCCTGGGTTAATGACTCATAAAAAAGTAAAAATAGAAGAAAAGATGAGCAGAGTTCCCCGGGTTAAAATCCAGAATATTGCATTAAAACGAAAAGGATTTTATTATTCCGGGTAACTTGAGTTCGGACCTAAAAAACTCGGTTTTACGGTTTGACCGGTTTAGTCTGTCTGGAGGCTCGATATGAGTTCACGCATCTCAAAAAATAAAAAATACGGTGAATAAAGTGAAAATATTTGGCCTGGATCTTCAACAGTACGAAACTGAAAATAAACCAAACTTGCGGGTAAGGGATGAACTGGAAACCGTGACCGTTCCGACGAAGGGAGGATATGGTTCCAGTTTATCGCCGAGCGTCGAGATTGGTGACAGGGTGGAAGCGGGAGAAATAATTGCCCGGAACGACGATTCGATTTCAACCCCCGCTCTTGCAAGCCTGGCCGGTGAGATAATTGAGATAGTTGAGTTAGATGGTTATCACGAAGAGACCGGGGATAAATTCGATGCGAAAGTTCAGGGAATAAAAATAAAAGTATCCCCCGAACAGAGTATAAAGGGCAGCGGGATAGAGTGGGAAAAGGAGAAGCCAAAGAACCTGAGAGAACTGCTCTATTTAGCGGGGCTTACTTCATTTGGACAGACGGGAGTCCCGACGGAATTCAATAGCTCTTTATTTTCCCCCGCGAAGGTAGAACACCTCCTTGTCAATGGTGTCAGGACTGAGCCTTTCGTTCATCATCTGGTTGATTTCAGCGAGGAGTTTGCTTCTTATAAGACCGGCCTGGAAATTCTCGCCCGGACCTTTCCCAAATCACAGATTCACTTTGTTATGGACGAAAAGACCCAGGAAAACTTGAAAGAACTCTCCTCGAGCCAGCGAATAAAAGTTCATTCTGCTAAGAACGAAAGCTATATGAGTAAATCGAAAATGCTGGCCCGTAAAATTCTGGGTCGGGAAAAACTTGACGAAGGGGGTTATTTGCTCGATCACGGCCTTCTGGCACTGCCAGAGATATTCCCCCTGGCCACGTACCGGGCTGTTGTGGAAGGAGTGCCGTACATCCGGAGGAGAATTAGTCTAAGCGGCCCGGCGACAGAGGACAGTATAATAGAAACTCCGATCGGAGCCCCGGTAAAATATGCGATCGGCGAGGACGTCAAAGATAACGTTGACGCCCTTACCATTAAGGGAAGTCCATTGTCCGGGCAGAAGCTGGAAGACTCCGAGATGCCTGTCAGCAAGGATATGGGTTCGCTGGTTCAACTTACAAAACCTCAGGGTAGTCAATTTCTCGCCTGGTTACAGCCCGGTCTGAGAAAGAATTCCTATACCAACGCCTTCTTCTCCGCTCTGGCGCCTCACAAGAAGAAAGTTGCCGATTCAGGACTACATGGGGAAGAAAGGCCTTGCGTCTACTGTGGATGGTGTAGCGACGTTTGCCCTGTAGACATTCTTCCGTTCCAGATACTGAAAACCCATGAACACGAGATGATTGACGAGGTTAACCGGTTACAGCCTCAGCGCTGTGTGGACTGTGGTTTATGTTCCTACGTCTGTCCTTCTAAACTACCATTGAGCGATACGGTAAAAAGCGCTAAACAGGAGCAATCGGATGAAAGTCACAATTACGTGAAGTACGAGGAAAACGAAAAAGGACTGATTTCAGTAATTACCGAAGAAGAAAAAGGAAGAGGTGAGGAGAGTGAATAAGTTAGAGCGGCTACTGTCAGAGATATCCAGCTATACCGAGGATCATCCATACCTCCGGTACATAACCGAGGTAATTGATACTATTCGCTCGATCGTGTTTGAACCGGGGGTAAGTGCCGAAGAAAGCCCATTTTTGAGAGATTACATAGAGATTAAGCGGTACATGTTCGCGGTAGTTGTCGCAGTTGCTCCCGCTGCTCTGGCTTCGATCTATTTTTACGGCTGGCGAGCCCTGGCGATGATAGTAGTGTCTTATGTGGCAGGGGGAATAGCGGAAGTGGGATTTACGCTGATAAGGAAGGAGGAAATAACGGAAGGATTTCTGGTTACAGGAATACTGTTCCCGCTGATACTTCCTCCTAATACGCCTTTGTGGATGGTAGCCGTAGGTATAATCATCGGAGTGATTCTGGGTAAGGAGGTCTTTGGCGGCACAGGCTACAATATATTTAATCCCGCGCTCGTCGGAAGGGTGTTCCTTACTATAACTTTTCCGGTTGCAATGTCCTCTGAATGGTTGATACCTCTAACAGGAGGATGGGCGGGCTTCAACCAGTTTAGCGTTGACACGGTTACCTCGGCAACGCCCTTGGGGGTTTTCGCCAATGCCGGAACACTTGCCCCGTTGAGAGAGCTTTTCCTGGGAAACATCCCGGGCTGTCTTGGAGAAAGCTCCGCCCTTCTGGTCCTGGCCGGTGGGATTTTCCTGATGCTTGCCCGGATAATTGATTGGCGCGTTCCGGTCTCTTACCTTGGCTCGGTTTTTCTCTTTTCCGCGCTGGGTATGTACCTCTGGCCCAACCAGGTGGCACCGCCGCTATTTCAGCTTCTGGCCGGCGGACTCATGTTCGGAGCGATGTATATGGCGACGGATCCAGTTTCGTCTCCGACTACAAAAGAGGCCAAGTGGGTTTACGGAGTATTTCTGGGAGTAATGACCGTATCTATAAGGGCATTCTCTGGCTATCCGGAAGGAGTAATGTTCTCAATATTGCTGATGAATATGTTTGCTCCTCTTTTCGACGAGATGGTAATGACCCTTAGATACGGCCCGATAGAGAAACCTTACAAATAATCCCGTGGTGATAGAATGAAGAAAGAAGTCTGGATGGTAACCATATTGGTCCTGGTTGCGACCGTTAGTGCGGGTGTCCTTGGTTTCGTGAACGTAACGACCAGACCAATCATCAAGCGAAATGAAGTCAGGAAACTTCGAGAGTCGGTTTTGGAGTCAGTAAAAGTTCAATACGAATCGGAGAATCTGGAGGATAAATTCGAATCGGAAATCAGGACGAATGAGATAGACGGCAAGGAGTTTTACCTGCGCTACAATGACGAAGGAGAACTCACGGAAGTCGCCTTCGAAATGGTCGGTTCGGGATTTCAGGGTCCGATATCGGCGATAATCTCGCTGAAACCCGACCTTGAGACAATCGTGGGGCTGGAGATTCTGGACCAGCAGGAAACTCCGGGTCTGGGAGCCAGGATCACAGAAAAAGAATTTCGCCGTCAGTTTAACGGGAAAGTAGTAAGGCCGGAACTTCTTGTGGTTACGGATGCTGGTGATGCCCAAAATAAGGTAGACGCCATTACGGGAGCCACCAGAACCAGCAAGGCTGTACAGGGAATTATCAACGATAGCGTGAGGGAAGTTCGAACAAATATCCTTACAGAAAAAGTTATGGAGAGGTTGAGCCATGAGTAATATGAAAGATATTTATACGGCTGGAGTGTGGGAAGATAATCCCGTATTTAGGCAGATGCTTGGACTCTGCATTACTCTCGCAATCACTAACAAGGTAGTCAACGGTGTAACAATGGGAGTAGCGGTATTCTTCGTTCTCACTGCGAGTGCATTTATCGTTTCTCTGTTAGGTGAATCCGTACCGCGAAGGGTCAGAATCCCTGTATATATGCTGGTGATTGCGACGTTCGTGACGCTCGTATACATGTTCCTGAAAGCGTTCTTTATGCCGTTGAGCCAGGCTCTTGGGGCTTACGTAGGGTTGATTATTACAAATTGTATAATTCTGGGGAGGCTGGAATCCTTTTCCAGCGATAATTCTCCCTGGGATTCGATCGTTGACGCTGCCGGAGTGGCGACTGGGTTCGCTCTGGCGTTGATCGCCATGTCGGTCGTGAGGGAGCTGCTTGGGTTCGGGACCCTATTTGGCGTACAGGTCCTGGGGTCCGGTTGGACACAGTGGGTAAGTATGATTCTGGCACCCGGTGGATTCCTGGTACTCGGGCTGTTGATATGGGTTCAGAGATCAATTTCGCCTGTGGAGGAGGGTTAAAATGAGGTATATCTCTATACTTATTGCGGCCATATTTGCTCACAACATTGCCCTGAGGTACTTCCTGGGCTGGTGCCCCCTGGTATCGCAATCAAAGAAGCTGTCTTCGGCTTGGGGAATGGGGGTTGCTGTTACGCTGGTGATGACTGTCACGAGTGCCGTTAACTGGCCGGTTTATAACTACCTCCTGGTACCTTACGGGCTGGAATATCTCCAGTACATTGCTTTTATCATAGTCATTGCCTCTACGGTTCAGGTGCTGGAAATGGTTATTGAAAGGTTCTTTCCTTCTCTGTACACCACTATGGGTGTCTTTCTCCCGCTAATAACCGTTAATTGCGCGATTCTTGGTGTTTCGTTGTTCATGATCCTGCGGGATTATACCCTGCTAACCGGCATAGTTTACGCTCTTGGAAGTGGTATAGGATGGTCAGTTGCGATCGTTTCTTTAGCTTCTATTAGAGAAAAATTACGGTTCGCCGATGTACCCAAGCCACTCCAGGGGCCGGGTATTACAATGTTGATTGCTGGGATAATGGCGTTTGCTTTTCTCGGGTTTTCGGGGATGGTTGGAATCAAGTAAGGAAGGTTCAGTTGGATTTATTAACTCCGATAATAATTCTCAACTTAGTTGCCGGTTCGCTGGCCGTAGTCCTGGTAATTGCCAATAAGTTATTCGCCGAATACGGGGACGTCACCCTCGACGTCAACGACGGCGAGGAGGAGTTCGTCGTTGAGGGGGGTTCAACCTTACTCCAGGCCTTTACGGACAACGAGATCTACATCCCCTCCGCCTGCGGCGGTCAGGGAAGCTGTGGTTTCTGTACGGCAAAGGTAAAGGAAGGGGGCGGCCCCGTCCTGCCGACCGAGGAACCCATGCTCACCCGCGGGGAGTTAATCGAGGGCGTCCGGCTCAGCTGCCAGGTAAAGGTCCGGGAGGACATGAAGGTAGAGATCGAAGACAAGTACCTGGAAGTCGAGAAGTACGACGCCGAGGTAATATCGACCAGGGACGTCACCCCCTCGATCAAGGAGATAGTCTTCGACCTCAAGGAACCGGAGACCATCGACTTCAGCGCGGGCCAGTACGTCCAGGTTCAGGTTCCCGCCGACGGAGACACCGTGGACAGGGCTTACTCCATCGCCTCCAAGGAGAGCGTCCACGACAGGGTAATGTTGACCGTCCAGCTAATCGAGGGCGGCCTGGGTTCGACCTACCTGCACGAACTGGAAGAGGGCGACGAACTAGAGTTTACCGGTCCCTTCGGCGACTTCGTAATTCAGGACACCGACGCCACCATCGTCGGCGTGGCCGGAGGAGTTGGCCTCGCCCCGCTGCGATCCATAGTGTTCTCCCTGCTCGAAAAGGGAGTGGACCGAGAAATATGGCTCTTTTACGGGGCCTGGACCCGGGAAGACCTCTACTACCACGAGGACCTGCAGGAACTGGCCGAAGAATACGACAACTTCAACTACGTGCCCGCCCTGGATTCATCCAACCCGGATTGGGACGGGGAGGTAGGACTGGTAACGGAAGTAATGAAGGACTACCTCCAGAAGGGTGAGGACATGGAAGGGTACCTGTGCGGACCTCCACCGATGATGGACGCTACGATAGACCTGCTGACCGACTACGGAGTTGACGAAGAAGACATCCTTTTCGACGACTTTTCCTGAGGTAAACGGAGC
>JAIPHJ010000014.1 GCA_021735245.1 Candidatus Bipolaricaulota bacterium | reverse complement strand
GCAGAATACTCCGGCCTATGGCCGGAGATGAATGCGAAAGTTTGTAAACAAATAGAAATCGCGGTGGCGAAGCCATGAATCGGGCGAAATGCCCCGCCCCATGGGCGGGGATAGCGCGATTCAAGCGATTTCTTTACTCATGAAAAGGAGGATTTAAGCCGAGGCATGGCTAAAGAAGAAAGATCGTACGACCCGTATATACTTTGGTTTTCGGCCATATTGATTGCGGGCTTTGTCCTCTGGTCGATAATCTTCCCGACTCATATGGAAACCGTCGTCCAGCAGGTATTCAACTGGATGACAACGTCCTGGGTCTGGCTCTGGTTGTGGACCGCATTTATTCTGGTCTGCGCGGCTTTTGTCATGCTCGTGACGGATTACGGAAAGATGAAACTCGGGAAGGAGGGAGATAGTTCAACCCGATACTTTCGTGTTCGCAGGTCTATACGACGCGCCGGAACTCTGAGGTTACGGGGTTCTTGATTTTTTCCGTATCAATTTTTGACCGTGGGAGCATTGTTAGTTAGTGCTACCGGTGCGGTGGCCGGATGAAGACCGATTTATTGCTTTTCTCGTAATGATCACTTGACAGTAACCAGCTAGTTTTATATTATAATGTAAATCAAAAAATCAAGAAGGAAGAGGAACGTCCATGAAAGAACCGTTAAGTCTTAAATATTTTGATTCAGCCAGGTTTGACGGTACCCGGTCCTCTTCTGGTTCCATGCAGACGAAGTCTACTCACTCGACGGGAGGGACTCCTTCCCTCCATTAGTATTTTACCAACCCCATATTTCTGATTTATTGACTTGCGGAGAATACCCCGGCCTCTGGACGGGTACGAATTCGAAAGTTTGTAAGTAAATTGGAATCGCAGTGACAGAGCCTCGAATCGGGCGTAATGCCCCGACACGTAGCCGGGGAAAGCACGATTCAAGCGATTTCTTCGCTTTCGTTTCGAGCTTGATCGTCTCCAGTTAGATATAATTCATTTTTTTCATTTTGATCTTCAGGAGGTTTTTCATGGAATGGAATGGTGTCCTCGATCGGTATTTCGATCATTTACCGGTTGAAAAACGTAAACACATCGTAAGTCTTAACGAAGGTAACACTCCCTTAATCAGAGCAAATAATATCGAAGAAGTGTTAAGGGACGACCTGGAAGTGTATTTGAAATACGAAGGGGCAAATCCTACCTGTTCTTTTAAGGATCGGGGTATGACGGTAGCAGTGTCCAAGGCGGTTGAAAGGGGGGAGAAAGCCGTCATTTGTGCTTCCACCGGCAATACTTCTGCTTCGGCTGCGGCGTTTGCCGCCCGGTCCGGACTGGAGGCAATAGTTGTCATTCCCGAGGGGAAAATCGCTTTCGGGAAACTTTCCCAGGCAATGATGCACGGTGCTACGGTCGTCCAGATAGAGGGGAATTTCGACGAGGCCCTCGAGTTAGTTCTCGAGATTTCGGATAACTATCCCGTTACTCTGGTTAATTCCCTGAATCCAAATAGGATCGAAGGGCAGAAAACGGCGTCGTTCGAAATATCCGATTTTCTGGGTCGGGCTCCGGATTATCACCTCCTGCCGGTAGGCAATGCAGGTAACATAACTGCTTACTGGAAGGGTTACAAGGAGTATTACGAGGCAGGTGAAACCGAGCGGTTACCCAGGATGACCGGATTTCAAGCGGCGGGTGCTTCACCGATCGTGGACGGGGAAAAAGTCGAAAACCCCGAGACCGTAGCGACGGCCATAAGGATAGGCAACCCCGCGAGCTGGGAGAAAGCAGAAAACGCCAGGGACGAGTCGGGGGGGATGATAGGTAAAGCGACCGACGAGGAACTGGTTGACGCTTACCGTGTTCTGGCAGACACCGAGGGAGTCTTCTGTGAACCCGCTTCCGCAGCATCCGTTGCGGGACTGCTCAAGATGGACGGCACAGGATATTTCGACCAGGGTAGCGTGATAACTTGTACTCTGACCGGGCACGGACTTAAGGACCCCGACATAGCCATCGAGTCGAGTCCGGAGCCAGAGACAGTTGGGGTAGAAGTCGATGAAGTCCTTGAGGTAGCCGACCTATGAAGTACGTGATAGTCCAGGGAGACGGTATGGCGGACAATCCTCTCGAGGAGCTTTCCGGTAGGACTCCCCTCGAAGCTGCAAATACGCCAAACATGGACGAGGTCGCTTCGGCCGGGGAACTGGGCGCGGTCAATACGATACCTTCGAGTCTGCCGCCAGGTAGTTCCGTCGGCAACATGAGTTTAATGGGTCTGGATCCCGAGGAATATTTTTCCGGCCGGGCTTCCCTGGAAGCGAGGGGGCAAGGCGTTCCCGTCAAAGATGATGACGTAGTCTTCCGGTGCAATCTCGTCAGGCTGGGAGCAAACGGAGAAAGGAAAATTATGGAAGATTACAGCGGGGGGCATCCATCCCCGGAGGTAGCAGAACAATACGTTAATTTGCTTGACGAGGAGATAGATAGGAACGGTTTCAAATTCTACAGTGGGGTAAGTTACCGCAACCTTCTGGTTTGGAAGAACGGAAGAAAAGAAGTTGACTTAGGAGATATTTCCCTTACGCCGGCTCACGACATCACCGGTGAACCCGCAAGGAAATATATCCCCCGGGGAGCCGGGGCTGAAAAGCTCAAAGGGATTCAAGAAAAAGCCGGAGAGGTACTTAAAAATGAAGGTAAGTCCTTCAACGGCGTATGGCTCTGGGGGGCAGGAGTAAAGCCCGACCTACCATCGTTCCAGGAACGTTACGAATTGACCGGAGCGGTTATAAGTGCCGTCGATCTTATCAAGGGTCTGGGTGCTTATACCGGTCTATCTCCGATAGAAGTTAAAGGTGCCACAGGCTCCATTGATACGGATTACGAAGGCAAGGTTCGGGCGGTAAAAGAAAACCTGAAAGAGGGGTCGCTTGTCTTCCTCCATATCGAAGCTCCGGACGAGGCCTCGCACGCCGGTGACCTGGGACTGAAGACGAAAGCAATCGAACGGATCGACGAGCGGGTAATAGAGCCTCTGGTCAACTATCTGTCCGGCAGGGACGACTCCAGGCTTTTGCTCGTGACTGACCACGTTACGGGAATAGAGTCGAAAACGCACGAGCGAGGCAGGGTGCCGTTTGCAATAACAGGGTTTGGCCGGTCGGAAGTTTCTCCTGGGAGGAAATTTGCCGAAAGAGAGGCCTCTAGATCAGGCGAGGTTTTGGAGAGTGGCGCCGACTTGATCGATCTATTTATTAGAGGGGAGGAAAGCTAAATGGCTCAAAATGAGGTCGAATTTCCGGATTATAAAGACGGAAATGACGAGGGAGTTGAGGATAGAAAAGGTGACCGGTTTGGATTATCGGGTCAGGGCGAGTTTGGTAACGGTGAAAATGGGGAATCAGAAGTACCTGTGGTCCAGCTTGGAGCAGGTACTGTGGGCGGGGAACTGGTAAAAAAAATAAAGGGTTGGAATAACCGGGAGAACCCCGGGACCAGGTACCGCTACGTAGGAATCGCCGATAGTAGTGGACTAATAGCCGACAAAGACGGGCTATCCGGAGAGGAATTGGCGAGAATACTAAAAGTGAAAGCAAGTGGCGATGAACTGGCAGAAGTATACGCGGGAAAAGCGAAAAATATCGGGTTCCTTGAGCACTTACTGGAGGGTTTGGATAGGGGAGTTCTGGTAGATGTTACCGATGCTGATAAGCTTGAAGACCATTACAGGAGGGCTCTGGATAGAGGATGGTCGGTAGTACTGGCAAACAAAATTCCTCTCACGGGAGTGGAACCAGAGGAATTTTGGCGCTTCAAGAACGCGGGACTCAGTTATGAAGCGACAGTTGGCGCTGGACTACCGGTAATATCAACCCTGGATCATTTGAAGCGACACGGGGAAGAGTTTAGAGAGATAGCGGCAATATTGAGCGGTTCCCTTAGCTTCATTCTTGCTCGAGTTGAAGCGGGTGTTAGCCTAAAACAAGCGGTGATAGAGGCAAAAGAGAAGGGCTTTACCGAGCCGAATCCGGCGGAAGACCTGCTGGGAAATGACGTGGCTAGAAAGACGGTAATTCTGGGAAGGAGCCTTGGCCTCGATCTTTCGCTGGACGATATAACTCTTGAACCACTGGTTGAACTGGAGGAGGACGTTTCTCAAGAGGAACTTGAGGAGGGACTCGAGACAGCCGGCCCAAATTTTCGGAAAAGAGCTGAGTCCGCCGGAGCTGACGGGAACAGGTTGCGCTACGTTGCCAGAATAGACGAAAGAGAAGTCACTGTGGGCCTGGAGGAGGTAGACAGAGAAGAGCCGCTCGGAAGGGGGGATAGTACCGCAAACGTGGTCCTGTTTCGCACCAATAATTACGACCATCCCCCATTGATCGTTCAGGGTCCGGGAGCAGGATCAGAGGTTACCGCGGGAGGGGTGTTTTCCGACATAAAATGTTGCCGGAGTACCTGTAAATAGAAGGGTATTTAGAAAGTTATCGAACTACGAATATTTATCAGGGGTGGTAATTATGAAAGAATATACGATTGGGGTTATTGGAGCACTTGGAGCGGTTGGAGGCCAGATGCGGAATCTTCTGGCCGACAGCAGCATCGATATCGGAGAGGTAAAGATGTTCGAACGAGCGGAACTGGAGGGTGAAACTGCTGAGTTTGCCGGGGAGGAAATACCCTGTGAGGTAGCTACACCGGACGCGCTTTCCGAATGCGACCTGGCTACGATGTCCGCTGGTTCCGATGCTTCCAAAAAGCTGGCACCCATGGCTGCGGATGCCGGTTGTGTTATAGTCGACAATTCAAGCCAGTGGCGGTTGGACTCGGAGGTTCCTCTGGTGGTCCCGGAGGTAAATCCGGAAGATCTGGACTGGCACGAAGGAATTGTAGCCAACCCTAACTGCTCTACGATACAGATGGTAGTCGCTCTTAAACCACTTCACGACAGGTACAAAACAAACCGAGTTGTGGTTTCCACCTACCAGGCGGTTTCGGGTTCGGGTGTTGATGCAATAGAGGAGCTGAAGAAGCAAACAAAAGATATCGGTAAGGGGAAGGAGCCAACGGCCGAGGTATATCCCCATCAGATTGCTTTTAACGCCCTGCCACATATAGACGTCTTCCGGGACAATGGATATACAAAGGAAGAGATGAAAATGGTCCACGAGACGCACAAGATAGTTGGAGAAGAGCTGGAGGTAAGTCCTACTGCCGTCAGGATACCGGTATATAGGTCTCATGCGGAGTCGGTAAACGTCCAAACGGAGTTACAGCCGGATGTAGGTGAGGTTAGGGATATTCTGGCTGACAGTCCCGGAGTCGTGGTTGAAGATGATCCGGAGAACAACGTATATCCCCTTTGTACCAGGGCAGAAGGGAAGGACGAGGTGTTCGTTGGCAGGATCAGGAAGGATCCTACGATCGAGAACGGGCTCAACTTCTGGGTTGTCGCGGACAATCTGAGGAAAGGAGCTGCTCTTAACACCGTACAAATTGCCGAAACAATGGTCGAAAGAGATCTTGTATGAGCTGAACGCCGTAAGGAGCTACTAAGCTATAATGACCAGAATAGTAAAAAAATTCGGAGGTACGTCCCTCCAGACCGAGGAAAGGATAAAATTAGCCGTTGAAAAGGTAATTGACGATCTGGAGGAGGGTAACGAAGTTATTTCGGTTGTCTCCGCTCTGGGGAGAGGCGGTGATCCTTATGCTACGGACACGTTGATAGAACTCATGAGGGACGTATCCCCGGAAATCGATCCGTTGAAACAGGATCTTATGATGTCCTGTGGCGAGGTAATATCCGCATCTCTGTTTTCCCATTACCTTGACGTGGCGGGTTACGATGCCGTGCCAATGACGGGTTATCAGGCAGGCATACTTACGGACCGAGAATTCGGTGATGCAAGAATTTGCGAGGTAGATACCGGAAGAATGGACGAGTATATGGCCCGGGGTAAATCCGTGGTACTTGCGGGTTTCCAGGGTAGAACCAGCAAAGGCGAGGTCACTACCCTGGGCCGAGGTGGAAGCGACACAACTGCCTTAAAGGTCGGTGGGGCCGTGAATGCGGACAGGGTGGAGGTATATACTGACGTACCCGGAGTGGCCGTGGTCGATCCGGGCAGGGTGAATGATCCCCCGTTTTTTGAGGCCATTCCCCGGGACGCGTTACTGAAACTGTCCGCTAGCGGCTCTAACATCATCCATCCCCGAGCCGTCTCGGCGGCCAATGAATACGAAATACCTTTTTCCATTAAGTGTTCCTGGGGGAACGGAGAAACTTTGGTAAACGGTAGGCCTTCTTCCGAACGTACACCGCTTGGGATATCTGTAATGTCCAGCTGCGGATTGGTAAAGGACCCGGGTTTTGCACAGAAGGAAAATTCTGAATGCGGCAAAGGATCGGTCCGGGTAGTGTTAGAAGGGGATGAAGGTGAGTTCTATCTGGTCAGGGAGAAGGCTCAGAGTGAATTATCGGACTTTGACCCCGAACCCGTTTCGCTGGTGACCGCCGTCTCCACACTTCCCGATAGGTCGGACGATCTATTCAATAGGGCGATAGAGGTAGTGGGGCGGGCAAACTACGTAGAAAAGAAGGTTGAACCCGAAGCAGTCCAGTTCGTCGTAAAACCGGAAATGGAATCAAAAGTAGTCCGCCGTATCTATGATCTGTTTTATTGAAACTCCCGGGGAATGGTATCCTGTTTAAGTTTGTCCAGAGAGAACCGCTCCCCGAGAGAGAGGTATATCGGATGTTTATCCATTCCCCGACTTCGTCTCTTTAGAGGCGGGGTACTTACCTCCCTGTCCTGCGGGTGAGGAAATTTTTCCCGTTATTGTCTGGATAGTTCTTGCGGTAGCTGGGGGATTAATCTCTTCTCGACCCACTCTCTCCGGGCTTCTGTAATCCTATCGTTCCACAAAAATCTAGATCAGTCCATAATTTTTATATATCTTGCAAGTTAAGACCAGTACCGGTACTTTTGGTATCGGCGGAGAAATAGCGTTCCAGCGTCTATGCGTCTATACTGCCAAAGTTCAGGGGAAATTTTTAAGGACTGGTTTATGTGACCGCGATCTGGGGAGTAACTCTAGCCCCGTTAAGAGTTTCATCGTGTTAGTGTTGCCTGAATTAGTGCACGAAAGAACCTGCAATGGGGACTTTCTCAGCGACGCTTCTGGGGCAGTGATTACCAAAGATAGCCGAGATCCGCCAGGGTACGCCCCGGGAACGAAGCAGTTAATTAGATTATTAGGCGGCACCCGGCACTCAATTGAGTACTGCGTTCCAGGAGAGTCAAGTAGTTGTTTTATTGATAATTCATGACAGGGTTTAAAGAGGGGGTTATGAATGAAGGACGTCAGGGAAAAGATTTCTTTTAACCGCGGAGTTCCCGCAGCTGAATCCCTGCCGGGAAGGAAAATAGGTGAAGTAACGAAGGAAGTAATGGGTCGGTACGGGCATTCACTCCTTCAATACGGGGACTCTAAGGGATTCTCTCCACTAAGGGAGAGGCTGGCCGATCGGTACGAGGACGCCACGAGCGAGGGGGTACTGGTTGGTAACGGCTCTCTTCAAATCCTGGATATGATCGCTAATCTGGTCGTCGACCCGGGTGATAACGTGTTAGTGGAGAGTCCTTCTTACGATAGAGCCCTAACGATATTTAATCGGGTGGGGGCGGAGGTTCAAGGGGTAGAACTTGAGAAAGACGGTCCGAATCTGGAGGAACTGGAAGTTCTGCTCGAGACTCACCGGCCCAAGCTCCTCTACACCATTCCCGACTTTCAAAATCCGACGGGTGTATGTGCTACTGGGAAGAAGAGGGAACAGGTAGCTAGATTAACGGCGAAGCATGGAACTCTGGTGGTGGAAGATTCCCCCTATCGGAAACTGAGGTACCGGGGAGGGGAAAAATCTACGCTGAGGAGTTTCAACCCGGAAGGGGTGGTGCAGATGTCGTCGTTCAGCAAGTTAGTTGGGCCGGGAATGAGAGTGGGCTGGGTTCTGGGTGATCCGAAAATAATAAATGATCTTGCCGTCTACGCGGAGGATACTTATATTACTCCCAGCCTGCTCAGTCAGGGAGTGGTAAACCAACTGGTAGAAGAAGGTTGGCTGGAGAAAAACATCGAGGAATTAGTTAGACTGTACGGTCCCCGGCTCAAAGCTACTTTAGAAAGTCTGGACAAGTACTTCCCCGAAGCAGACTGGGTCAGGGCTCAGGGAGGGTTTTTTGTCGGACTGTGGCTTCCCGATAACACCGAGGTGGACAGGTTCTATAGTCGGGCAGAAGAAGAAAACCTGGTTCTTGCTTCACCCGCAGGATTCTTTCCCGATCGAGGGGGTGAAGGGTTCGTTAGACTTCCTTTTCCCGCACTTTCTCCCGACAGGATAGAGGAGGGAATAAAAAGACTTGGAAAGGTCTGGAGGAGTCTCTAGTGGTAAAAAGAAAGGGCGCTTTATCAGCAATTAAGGCCGATTTAACAAACGCTGCTGGGTCTTGATTTGAAAAGACCGAAAAAACTCTTTTAAAAGGAGTTTTCTACAAAACTCGTCCCTTGTGGCGGGGTTCTTGACTCGAAGCTGAAAGAAAATCTCGACCGAGCCGGGCTGATTTAAAGTTCGGTCTCCTCGTCGGGGGTTACGAGCCCGAAGGAGTGGGGCGACCTTGAGCCCTACGAGATGGGCGAAGAGACTGGCCAAAGAGTCTCCGACACCTTTTAATTGGGCTTGCGGCGACAAAGAAATTGATCGCGAAATAATTGAAGAGTGGCCCGGTAAGTGAACCAAAGACGGACTAGTTTTACATTGAACTGTGAATATAGTAACAATAGTATTGACAGTACCATAATTATCCCAAGAGGGGGCATAAAATGAAGGAAATGAATCCGTTCAAAACGGTCCAGCGGCAGTTGGACAAAGCTGCGGAGGCTTTGGATCTGGAAGAGTCGATCCATCAGGCGTTAAGGAAGCCCATGCGGACTTTCATCGTAAACTTTCAAGTAAAGATGGATGATGGATCTTCTAAAACGTTTAAAGGATACAGGGTTCAATACAATGACGCGCTGGGACCGACTAAAGGGGGGTTGAGATTTCACCCTAATGAAACTCTTGATACCGTCAAAGCGTTAGCCGCCTGGATGACCTGGAAAACCGCCGTGGCTGATATTCCTTATGGCGGGGGCAAAGGAGGGGTCGTTTGCTCCCCAAATCAGCTGTCGGAGAGAGAGATGGAGAGGGTGTCCAGGTCGTATATATGCGCGATCTCGGATTATATTGGTCCGGATAAAGATATACCCGCTCCCGACGTATATACTACCTCTCAAACGATGGCGTGGATGATGGACGAATTTAGCAAGATCAAAGGTGTTAACGCTCCTGGCGTAATAACGGGTAAACCTGTAGAGGTTGGCGGTTCCCTGGGGCGGGGTGACGCGACGGCCCGGGGAGTAATTTATACCATTCGGGAAGCCGCGAATAAGTTAAACAGGTCCCTCGACCAAGCAACGATTGCGGTTCAGGGTTACGGTAACGTTGGTTCTTACGTGCATAAGTTAATGGAAGAGCAACTCGGGGCTAAAGTGGTAGCTATAGGTGACGAAGAGGGGGCCATCTACTCCGAAGACGGTATTTGCTACAGTAAAGTTAAGGATAACATGAAAGCCCACGGAGTCTTCTCCAAAGAGATGGAAGGGGTAGAGTACCTGGGAGATATCGAGGAGGGAAACAAAAAGTTACTTGAACTGGATGTGGATATCTTAATCCCTGCAGCTATTGAAAACGTCTTAACCCAAGAGAACGCCGACGAGGTAAAGGCAGACATAATAGCCGAGGCGGCGAACGGTCCCACTACTCCCGAGGCGGACGATATTCTGAACCAAAAAGGAATCTACATAATACCCGATTTTCTCTGCAATGCAGGTGGGGTGACGGTTTCATACTTTGAGTGGGTCCAGAACAGAAATAGGTACTACTGGTCCGAGGCAGAGGTCTACGAGCGATTGGACAAGAAGATGACCAAAGCTTTTGCCGACGTTCACAATAGAGCTCAGGAAGAAGGTGTCGACAACAGAACGGCTGCCTATATGGTCTCGATCGAGAAGCTGGCCAGGGCGATGGAATTAAGAGGATGGGTTTAAGACCTGAGATCCTCTAGCAAATATTAATTTAGGCGGATAAGAGGCCCGGAATCAGTTTTTGTCGCCTTATTCTTTTGGTTTGTCTCGAATAATACGTAAAGCCCCGTCAATATTGACGGGGCTTTTTTATCTCCGGGGCAGGAGTAAAGAAACCCACCAGTAAACGGAACTAGTTCGGTGATTTTTGGTAGTATTAATCCCTTACCAGTTTCAGTAGATTTTTGGCGGCCTTTTCCGGGCCTTCCGTCTCCATACCCTTGATGCCCAGTCTCGTTCTTAGCTGACCCACGAATATCTCGTCGCTGAAGAGCTGCCCAAAAAATTCATTTGCCAGCTCGTCGTGGGTTTCTTTGAACTGTGGTGGCCCAAATGGGTTCGCGAAGTAGGTGTGGCTCAGACCTTTCTCGGTGGTCGTTCCTTTTGACATCCGGGCTCCCTCGCTGAATACAGACAGGGCATTTTCGGGAGTGGAGATTTTTTCTACTGTCGGGTGTTCGGAATCCACTTCCTCGTAGTTGTTAGCGTAAAAGAGGTAATCTATCGGTACTCCTTCGAGGACTTTCTCAATTGGGGCTACCGGCATCAGAGCCCGGGCATTCGTCCTCTGGGGACTCATGAATATCGACCTGTCCAGCTGGCTGAAAGCGTACCCCTTCTGGAGATCGTCCAGCCTCACGAATGCCCCGGTTTCCGTACCGTAGCCCAGGATTCGCCCGTCCTCGTCAATTCCCAGAGAGCCCATGTCGTCACAGATTATTTCCATTTCCTGAATTGAGTCTTCGGCTATTACCCGGAATGCCTCGAGGGTCTCGGATTTACCGGCTCCGGAACCCCCCAGGATTGCTATTGAAACGGGATTCATGTCTTTGAAGAATATCCTGGTCATTGCACCGTGGAGAGGAAGGCGTCCTCTTTTCATTGCAATGATGTTGTGGAGAGTTAGCATCATCTTCTTTACGTAGCCAAAGTAGCCAAATCTATCCTCCCTCGGTAAAGCGCCGTAGAGCATTTCATTTTCCTCGTCCTGATAAAATACTGTGGGAAGATCCCCGTAGTCTTTCATATTAGAAGGATCAATTCCGTAAGCGTAGATTGCGTCAGGACTCCCCTCAAGGTCTTCCCCTGTCACCAGCTCGAATAGATTGGCTAAAGAAGCTCCCAGATCTAGAAAATCCTGGTGAAAGAATACGTCGATTCTAAGATCGCCGACCTTTGCGGGATAGCAGAGCCAGTTCTGGGGATTTATTTCAGTATTCTTCAGGGGGTTACGATCGGTCTCCCGGAACCTGCCCGTGCGCTTATTCATTGGGGGGTCGATTACAAATGGCGGCTCGATAGTTACCTGTTCTATGACCGGGACCTGACCGAATTTTTTTCTGAGGAAACTCGGATACTGGAACTCCTTCTTATCCACGGCCAAACCGACCTCGAACCCGGCGGAAACCTGGCGGTAAACTATTGGATGTGAATTGGTGATATTTTCGGCTATTGACCGGTAAGAAGAGCGAACCAGTTCAGTTAATTCGTCGAGCTCCCGGTTAAACTGAAGATAGGGGCGGGTACCTTCTTCGCTGGAGCCGTATCCCGTCCATTTCACCAGGAACCTGGTATATTCTCGCCAGAAGTCGTACAGCTTTTCGATAAATTGGTGAAATTTTCCTCTGTGCTGTAAAATCCTCTCCCCCAGTTCTGATTTTGGCCCTACCTCAGTGAGGGGATTCTCCAGCAGGTCGATCAGCACCGGATGTATTCTTTCGGTTATCGTGGGAGCCGGTTGATCGGCAAGATCGTCCGGCAAAACCTGCAGCAGTCTAGATTGGTCGTCTTTCAGTTTCTCAATGTATTTCAGTATGACTTTTTGGGCAGGATTACTCTGCAGTAGTTCTTTTTCAGTCGTACAGGGCTGTTCTCTAACGTTAAGTAAAGCCTGATTACGAGCCCAGGATAGTTGGTTGGTTTGCAAGGTTTTTCACCTCCATAAATTTTCAAAACTGGCCGAGACTCCAGGGCACCCCCTGGTTACGAATCGGCTGGTTGTACGCATACAGAATACGATATTCAACGTTCAATTAGCGACTTAACCGTATTCATTGGTGATTATCAGTAATGAGCGGATGATCTCGTAAGGTCTCCACTGGTACTTTTCCTGATTGATGGTGGATACTTGGTCTATTCTCGGTAAAGAACATGTTTTTCACCTCACTGGGTTTTTGTTGCAGGCCCCTGGTGCGGGGGTTATTACCTTTTCGAGATCCGACAGCGAAAACCGAAAATCGGTGGGAGCAGGTAGGAATTATAGGGGAAGCCTATCCCCCGTATTACCGGGGTTCGAATCGAAAGCTTTGTTGAAATTCCTTGTTAAATTTTGGTTCAAATTGTTCATGATAGCCTCAAAAAACTAAAGTATTATAAGTAAAACCGGTGCCTGAAGTCAAGATCGTATTTTTCCCGGGGTTGTTCTTTATAGTTCGTCCAATTCGACTAATTGGACGGGTCAGGGTAGCGATCGAGAACTCCATAGAATGAGAGTTTGGATTGCCGCAATTTGTTTAAGATTCGGTCCGATTAAGTTATATTTAGTTGTTATCCCGTCTAAATAATAGTTCAGTATGATGGGGAATTACGGAGAAGAGTGTTTTAAGGCGGAACTTGTTTATCAAAATAAAAATAGATTACTCGAGGAGTGGTTAAAATTACTCAAGCGTTTAGAGCGAGTGAAATAATTACGATGGGGGAGGAAGGCGAGGTTACTGACGGGCTATTGGTTTTAAAAGGAGGGAAGATAGACTACGTCGGGCCCTACGAGTCGGAAAAGGTTCCAGAGGATACCGAAGTGCTGGATTTTGACGATCGCACGGTTATACCGGGCCTCGTGGATGCCCATACTCACGTGGGGATGCACGAAGAAGGAGAGGGATGGGAGGGTGAGGATACCAACGAGATGACCGATCCGGTAACGCCTCAGGTGAAGGCCGTAGACGGGATAAATCCGTCAGGGCTAGGCCTTCAGGACGCCGTAAATGCAGGCGTCACAACTGTGAACACGGGTCCGGGGTCCGGCAACGTTGTTGGTGGTCAGTTTGCCGCTGTAAAGACTTCAGGCTCTATAGTACTGGACGAACTTTTAATTCGGGATCCGACTGCTATGAAGATGGCTACGGGCGAGAACCCGAAACGGGTCTACAGAGATAAGGATAGAATTCCGAGCACGAGAATAGGTACGGGAGCCACATTGAGGAAAGCTCTATTCGACGCGAAAGATTATATGAAGAGAAAAGAGGAGCAGGGAGAGGAAAATACGTTTAAAAAAGATTACAAGCTGGAAGCCCTGCTACCGGTGCTTAGAGGTGATTTGAAAGCAAAAATTCATGCTCACCGAGCTGATGATATCGTCACGGCTATCAGGATAGCAGAGGAGTTCGACCTTGACTATTCTATAGAGCACTGTACGGAAGGCCATAAGATAGCCGATTTCCTCGCGGAACGTGAAGTGGATGCCGTAGTCGGACCCAGTTTGACACCGAGGGGGAAAAGAGAGCTAATCGAGAGAACGTTCAAAACTCACGGTATACTGGCGGACGCAGGAGTCAGGGTGGCTATTACGACTGATTCTCCCGTTATCCCGATTCAGTACCTTCCCCTGCTGGCTATCTTCGCTGTGAGAGAGGGAATGGATAAAATGGATGCCCTGAAGGCAATTACGATTAACAGCGCCAGAATAGCCGGAATAGATGACAGGGTGGGATCGCTTGAGCCCGGTAAGGACGGAGACTTTCTCGTTATGGACGGTTCCATCTTCGACATGGAAAATAACGTAAAGAAAGTTTTCGTGGAGGGACGGGAAATAGACAGAAGCGAGCTCCCAAAAGCCAGCAAATCCAGGACTTTTTAACCTTTTAGCGGAGAGAATAGACCGATTTAAAATGAATTCTTTCAGTTCGAGCTCATCCAAACAGGGCGAACCCGGAACCGACGAAATTTATTCGGTATCCAGGTTAAACAGGGAGGCTCGTTATCTTTTAGAAGAGAATTTTCGATCACTATGGGTCGAGGGGGAAGTCTCCAACCTTCACGAATCCTCCGCCGGCCACCTTTACTTCACGCTGAAGGAGGAGGACTCCGAGATCGACGCCGTTATGTTTTCGGGGGATAAAAGGCAAGCCGGCCTCAAACCCGAGGACGGAATGGCACTAATCGTCCAGGGGACTTTGACCGTCTACGAAAAGCGCGGTCGTTACCAGTTGAGGGTTAGAGACCTCAAAGAGGTGGGTAAGGGTAGACTTCAGAAGAAATTTCAACAGCTGAAAAAACGGTTGAAGGAAGAAGGTCTGTTCGACGAATCTCAAAAGAAAAGCCTTCCCCGGTATCCCCGGTCCATTGGTATTATTACTTCCCCAACGGGGGCGGCTGTTAAGGATATAGTTTCGACGATCGAGGGCAGGTTCCCCGCCGTTACCTGTTACATCTTTCCCGTAAAAGTTCAGGGCGAAGAGGCAGGGAAGAGAATAGCGGAGGCGATTCGCAGGGCTAACGATCTCCGGAAAAAAATGGATCTCGATCTGCTCGTCGTCAGCCGGGGTGGAGGTTCACTGGAGGACCTCTGGCCCTTCAACGAAGAAGAAGTCGCTCGAGCTATCTACGACTCTGACCTTCCCGTGGTCTCGGGTGTAGGCCACGAAGTAGATTTTACGATCTCCGATTTTGTTGCCGACGTTAGGGTCCCTACTCCGACGGCAGCGGGAAAAGAAGTTGTTCCCGATAAGAGGGAAATCTTAAAAGAAGTAGAGTTAAATACCAATCGAATATTAAAATCAGGGATCTCTGCTGTCGAGGACCGAAAAGAAAAGCTGGACAGGTTAATCTCCAGTTTCGGGTTTAGAATTCCCTTTCGAAACCTTGAAGATAAGTCCCAGGAGTTCGACGAGTTAGCAGTAGAACTCGTGGAGAGTGGACCGAATATTTTGTCCCATCGCAGGGATTCTCTGAACTCGCTGATTGACAGGCTTTCAAACGCCAATCCGACCGAATTGCTTAAAAGGGGATATTCAGTTACTTACGGGAAAAGTGGGTCGTTGGTCACCGATTACAGGGACGTAGAGGAGGGAGAAAACTTGAAGACAAGGCTGTATAAAGGTATTATTCGTTCTGTGGTCACGGGGGTGGATAAAGATGAGTGAGCAGGAAAAAGTAGATATTGAAGGCAATCTGGAGAAGCTGGAATCGATAGTCAAAGAGCTGGAAAACGAACAGCTGGATCTGGAAAGATCGATAGAGCTATTCGAAAAGGGAGTGAAGCTTGCCGAAGAAGTCAAAGGGGGGCTGTCGGAAGCGGAGCTCAGGTTGAAGAAGGTAGTTGAATCAAGTGACCTGGACTTTGAGGCTGAAGATTTCAACCTTTAGAATTAAGAGCTACCGATTTGTTTTTTAGGAAAAATAGTTCCCAAAACGAGGTATGAGATATGAAAGAGTACGAAAGTTTGGATTCTCTATTTACGGAAACAACGTCAAAATTTCCAGATAGCACGTTTAAAACTTCTGCTCCCACGCCGGATGACGGTTACGACTACAAAAGCGTGAAGTTCGACGAGTTAGCGTCTCTTGTAGGCAGGTTGGCCCAGACGATGGTCGACAAATACGGAGTCGAGAAGGGGGATAAGGTAGCTATTGTGGGTAGACCGCATCCGAAGTGGGCCGCTACGTTTTTTGCTGCCCAGCGGGTTGGAGCAACTGTCGTACCTATTGCCTATAACTTCACTTCCGAGGAAATTAGGCGCGTACTTCACGAGTCGGAATCGAAACTGGCAATCGTGCAAAGCGACAAACATTCCGTCGTGACCGAAAAATTCAACTCTCTATCGCACCTGGAAAACTTAGTGGTATACGGGGGAGAGGAGGAGGAAGGGTTCAAGTCGTGGGAGTCTTTTCTTTCCAGCGAGGAATTTACGGATCGCCCTTCACAGGATCCCGATGAAATAGCCGTGTTAATGTATACTTCGGGTACAACGGGACACGGAAAGGGGGTTATGCTATCTCACGAAAACCTCCTCGTGAACGTCCACGACATAGCGGAGACGCTGGAAGTTACCCCGGATGACTGCATGGTTTCCATCTTGCCCTGGGACCATATATACGGTTTGACTACTACTTTGCTGGTCCCACTGGCGTTTGGGGCCTCGATGGTCTATACCGTAGACTATCGGAACTTGCCCAGCGTTCTTCGGGGCAACGAGGGTACCATACTCCTGGGGGTGCCGAAGCTTCTAAATGCCCTTTACGAGGAGACTCTGGAGAAAATTAAATCCACCTGGTGGTCGAGGTTGTTGTACAAACTTGCCCCGAGCCTGCTGAAGTCACAGGTGAAGTCCAAGCTGGCAGGAAACCAGTTCAGGTTCATTACCTCGGGTGGTGCTCCTCTGAGCCCGGAGACTGGAAAAGGATTGAGGAATCTTGGAATCGGCGTTATGGAGGGTTACGGATTAACGGAAACATCTCCCGTGCTTACGTTTACTCGTGATCCCTTTACGGATAAGGAAGGTAGCGTTGGCCTTCCCCTTCCGAGCGTAGAAATTAAACTAAGAGAGACGGACGATAAGGAGATAAACGAGGTTCTGGTAAAAGGTCCTAACGTCATGAAGGGTTATTACAAGAATGAAGAGAAGACAAAAGAAGTTCTAGAGGACGATGGCTGGTTTCATACGGGGGATTCGGGGTGGATTGACGAGGACGGCGGCCTGCATCTCAACGGGAGAACCAAAAACGTAATAGTTCTCGAGTCGGGCAATAACGTCTATCCCGAGGAAGTAGAGCACGAGCTGGGCCGTATTTCTTTTATCGAAGAAGTTATGGTCAAAGAAGGGAGGAGAAACGGGCGAGCTGTAGTTTCCGCCGTTATCTACCCAGATTACGAAAAGCTCAAAGAGAAGGGGATCGTAGAAAAAGATTATATCAAGACATTTCTCTGGGAGAAGATAAAGTCCGAGTCGAAAAGCCTCGCCCCTTACATGCGTATAAAAAGTAAGAAGGATATAGAGATACTCGAAGAGCCGTTCGAGAAGACGCCGACTCAGAAAGTAAAGCGCTACCTGTATAAGGAGAAGGAAGAGGAGGGAGAAGAAGTTAATAGCGGATAGAAAAGTTCTCAAATTCGTTTTTAGCTTCTTTCCGATCGACCTCTATCTTGTTTACATTTGCCAGCCTTGGTCCGCTGTTTGCCCAGGATATTAGGTCTTCCACGTCCTCTTTATTTCCCTCCACTACCGCTTTGACGGAACCGTCGGCCAGGTTCTTTACCCAGCCCGTTACCCCGAGTTGTCTTGCTTTCCTCCTTGTACTGTTTCTAAAACCTACTCCCTGGACCCGACCTGTTATTTTCAACTGCGCTCTTTCTTGCTCCATAATTGAACGAAAGATTGCTCCCCGGTTTGGTTTGATTTTATGATAGAGAAAAAAGTTTATTTTTCAACGGACCTTGATAGTTCCCTTTAAAGATTTGCTTTTTGTCCGTGGTAAATTACTATTTCATTTACAGTGGGCTGGGTTGTTTTCATAAAGGGGTTCTACGGTTATGGGAGTCTTGACTGAAAATTATTTGGCGATCGGGTTTAGTTTCGTTGGGTTTTTCCTGGCGGTTTCCCTGATCGTCCGAATAGTGGCTGACTCGTATATCCGACGATTTGAAGAGGACCTTCCAGATTCAGGTTTAACTGGCAGAGCGTTCGCGGAAAGAGTGCTGGAGTCCGAGGGAATTGACGTTACGCTGAAGGAGGTCGATGGAGGGGGAAGGGGAGAGTTCCTCTTTGAAGAAGGGATAGTAAAAGTACCTGGGCTGGAAAATAGCTCACTTCTCACCCTGGGTATTTCTGCTCACGAACTGGCACACGCGAGTCAGTTCAGCAGAACGCGGGTTTTGGTCGCCGCAACTGAGATTTTCGAAAAGCTGGGCCTCTTTCTCTCGTATATCTTTCCCGTTGCCTCAATTGTCGGATTTATTTTCTATTTTCCCCTCCTGAAGGTGGCCCTGGTCCTTTACCTTTTGATCCTATTGTTTCTTTTGGCCAGGATTACTCTGGAAGTGGATGCTTCAAGAAAAGCACTTACCTATCTCGACAGGCACGGAGAATTGACTGGCGGGGAACTGGCTCGACTGAAAAAGTTACTAGGATTGGCTATACTTACCAGACTTACGGACCTTACGGCAGGTTTTCTCGTACTCGTTGATATGAAGGAAAAGAGGTGAAGTAAATGTCAGAAGTAGTTTTTGCTCCGTCGATTCTGTCCGCCGATTTTGGTTGTCTGGTCGAAGAGATCGAGAGCGTGGATGAAGTTGCCGGCTCAATTCACGTCGACGTGATGGACGGACACTTCGTTCCAAATATAACTATCGGCCCGCTAGTGTCTAACTCTCTTAAGGGATCGGATCGGGTCAATTGCCCGTTGAGTATACATCTGATGATCGACGACCCCTGGAAGTACGGTCCGGAGTTTGTAGTTGATTCTGAAGACGTGATAATATTCCACTCGGAAGCCACGGACCGCCCTTTTGAGCTAATTGAACGGCTCAGTGGCCTGGGCTGTAAGGTGGGTCTATCCCAGAAGCCCGCAAGTCCGGTGGAAGAAATATTTCCACTGCTGGAAGAACTGGACGAGGTGCTGGTTATGGGGGTTGAGCCGGGATTTGGTGGGCAGGAGTTTAGTCCGGAGGCAATAGAAAGGATAGAGGTGTTAGACGAACGGATTCGAGAAAATGGTTACGACACGGATATTTCCGTGGACGGAGGTATGTCGTCCTCGACGGTTGGCTCGGTTGTTCGGGCGGGTGCCGACAAAATAGTCGCCGGTTCGGCGATATTCGGAAAAGAAGATAGAATTCAGGCTGTTAGAGATATGAAAAAAGCCCTCCCTTGATACAATGGAAGAAGACACCAGACGGAACTACATGGGAAGAGCCCTGAGCCTGGCAAAGCGCGGCGGTGGGTTCGTGAATCCGAACCCCCAGGTCGGGGCGGTGATAGTAAAGGACGGAGAGATTGTTGGTGAGGGGTATCACGAGAAATTCGGCGGTCCACATGCCGAAGTCAACGCTATTGAGGATGCGGGTGATTCGGTCAGAGACGCGACGTTGTACGTTACGCTCGAGCCCTGCGCCCATTACGGAAAGACCCCGCCCTGTACCGAAAAGATAATCGAGAGTGGTCTGCAGAAGGTTCAGGTCGCAATTGAGGACCCGAATCCAAGAGTAGCCGGAAAAGGGATAAAAAGGTTACGGGAAGAAGGGGTAGGGGTTTCGCTCGGGTTGATGGAAGAGGAAGCCCGGAAGATAAACGAAATTTACTTCCACTACGTTAGGACGGACCGACCTTTCGTCTTGCTGAAGCTTGCGATGACTCTCGATGGGAAGATAGCTACGAGGACGGGGGATGCCAGGTGGATATCTTCGGAGTCTTCCAGAGAGCTCGTACACGAGTTGAGGGCCCGGTACAGCGCAGTGGGAGTAGGAGTCAATACAGTGATAGCTGACGACCCCCGGTTAAACGTGAGGGATGCTGAAGGCCCGGACGGTTCAAGATTCGTGTTCGACTCGGAAGGAAGGACGCCGGCGGATTCCCGAATATTGACGCTTTCGAGTTCAGCTCCCACCGTTCTAGTAGCCGGGCAAGATGTTCCAGACGATAGGGTGGAGAAATTCGAGAGTTGCGGGGCCAAGGTCTGGCAGATACCGACTGATGGGAGGGGGTTGGATCTCGATTTATTGCTGGAGCGTATGGGTGAACGGGGGTACGACAGCCTACTTGTAGAGGGTGGAGCGGAAATAGCCTGGAGTTTTCTCGACCGAGACCTCGTCGACAAAATTCGATTCTTCTATTCGCCGAAGATAGTTGGTGGGAGAGAAGCCGTGCCCGCTGTTGGGGGAGAAGGAAGGGCTCAGGTTAAGGACGGACTCAGTGTAGAAGACCTAACAGTGGAAAGGATTGGCGAAGACGTCTCTTTTGTTGGTTATCCAGTGTAAAGGATAACCAGCAGGGCAAGACCAGATAAGACGGCCTGGATCAGATACACCATCAGAACGGCGGTTACGTGACCGAATTTCCGGTATAACTTATGGTGCAGGTGGTCCTGATCGGCCTCCATGATTCCCTTTTTTGATCCAGTTCTCCTGAATATTGCCAGTACGGTGTCCAGGATCGGAACTCCAATGAGAAGAATTCCGACGCCAAGGTTCCAGCCGGCGGTCGCTCCAGAAATAGAGGACAGGGTATTAATCACCAGGTAGGATGCCAGAAAACCAACCAGATAGGACCCACCGTCTCCCAGGAAAAGTCTTGCCGGATAAAAGTTGTAGACCAGGATAGCAACAAGTGCCGCAGCCAGCCCTGCCGGGAGCAGGTACGAGCCCTGGCCAAAAGTAAAGGTTATCAGGGGCAGAAGCGAAATTATCCCGATTCCGGCAGCCAGACCGTCCAGCCCATCTATCAGGTTGAACGCGTTAGTTCCTCCTACCAGCCAGAAGCCGACGAAAACCATGTTTGGAATTCCCGATAGACTAATTTTAAGGTCGGCGACCAGGTGGAAGTTCGTAGCGGGTAGCGGGTGGGAGGTTACAAGTACGGTCGCCGCCACGATCTGTAAAAAGAGCTTTGATTTAGGGTCAAAACCGCTTATATCATCGAATAAACCCGTTAGAAAGACTATTAGAACGGCTATAACCAGGGAAAGCGGAGTAACTCCGTATAATAAAATTACGGGGATAAACCCGAATAATAAGGCGGCTCCTCCAAGAGGTTTTACCTGGTGGTGGATCTTCCTGGAGCTCTCGCTGGGGCTATCGAAGAGCCTCATGGCTGGAGCCCAGCGGATTAGAAGGGGGCAGCTGAGGCCGGTGATCACCAGTGGTATCCATATCGAGGCAGACTGACTGGAGAGGAAAATCGACTTTAAAGTTGATGGTAAGTTTTGCATAATCTCCTTGGTAAAATGAATAGCATAGATATCGTTTCCCGAGCTGCGAAGAAAAACGAACTAACCCACGCTTACCTGGCCCCCGCTAAATCAGGCACTAACCTGAAAAGTTACGCCGCAGAGCTGGGTCAACTAATCCTTTGTCCCTCTGACGACAAATTATGCAGGGGGAAAGTCATTCGGGATACTCATCCTGACTTCATCCGGATTGAGGTATTGAATGATAATAGCAAGATATCGATAAACCAAGTTGAAGAAATAATTTCCAGTTCTTCGTACTCCCCGGTCGAAAGTCGAAACAAGCTATTCGTGATAAACCGGGCGGAGGATCTTTCCCCCGAGGGTGCAAATAGCCTGTTGAAGATTCTGGAAGATCCGCCTGAATTCGTCTATTTTCTCCTGCTGACGGAGTCTCCGAATAGCCTATTACCGACTATTATATCACGGTGTCAGCAATTACCGAGGGGCGGAACGAACGTAGAGGGGATGAAGGACCTATTGTCCGGCAAGGGGTTCGACGAGCAAGAGGTAGACTACCTGACTGAGGTAGTAAACCGGAAATCGAACCTGCTGGATAAACTACTGGAAGAAGACCTCGAAAGACCTCTGGAAAAGAAAGAAGAAACCCTGGAGGAGTTCGCGGGCTCCGAACTGATCGAGCTAAGTAAGAGCATAGTGGACAGCGATAGTTATATCGTAAGAGACGCCCTGGCCCGGATTATATTCGACAAACTCGAAGGGGCAAGTCTTTTCCAGTTGATTGGTTCGGCGGGAGAACTGACCGGATTGTCTCGAGGCGACCTTGAATGGTTCCTTGAAAAAGGGCTTAATATCTTCCGAGACGGCTATAGAGAAGGAATAAATGAAAGCAGTTACCCTCACGGGGACTACAGGGCAAGCCTGGAGAAAGTAAGGGTAATGGATAGGGCAATTGGCTCACTGACCTCAAACGTGAACCGCCAGTTGTTGCTGGAAAGCGTCTGGTTGAAACTGGCGGGTAATCCCGCTAGCTTTGACGGAAAGAAAGGGGTATAAGTGCTCTGGGATGTGGGTTAAAATTGGTTGAATTGGAACCTCATAGGAGACTAAAATGACGGATAAATATCCTGTTGGTCTTAGGAAAACGAAACGAAGAAAAGTCATTGCTGAGTTCGCAGAGGGTCAGCCTGCTGACGAAGGAAAGTATATCATCGAGAAGGATCAGTTGAGGGAAATGGGCATCGTACTGCCCGGTGATATGCCGGGGGGCGAAGGGAGCGAGGACCAATGGAAAGCAGTGAGGAAGGCGACCGATCACGATATCCTTCAGGCCGAATTAAACCAGGAAGAAGCGGACAAAGCAATATCCGAAGCACAGCGCCTTGCGGACAAAAGGTCTTTGCCGATGAATGTTATCGGTGCGGAGTATTCCTTCCAGAAATCACAGCTTAGATTTTACTTTAAAGCTCCCCATAGGGTCGACTTCAGGGGCCTGGTTAAGGCTCTGGCGAGGAAGTATTCTACCAGGATAGAACTTGAGCAGGTGGGTCCCCGCGAGGCCGCTTCTATTTTGGGAGGTCGAGGTCGCTGCGGCCAGGAACTCTGCTGTAGAAGGTTCCTTTACGATCCCGGACCTGTGCCTATGGATTTTGCCGAAAAGCAGGGAATATCTGTCTCTCCGGAAAGAATAACGGGAGTATGTGGAAGGTTGACCTGTTGCCTGCAGTACGAACTTGAGGATTACGTGGCTCGGCTGGAAGAGTTACCCGAAAAAGGTAGCGAAGTTAATTCGCCAATGGGGAAAGGGAAAGTCGTAAAGAGAAACGTTCAGAAGGAGACAATACGGGTCAAGCTGGCACAAGAAGAAGTCAAGGAATTCGACGCCGAAGAGATTGAAGTAATCGAGGATTCAGGTAACTGACCTTCACGCCGTTTCCTCGAGTTCTCCGTCCGTGAGTTCGTACTTCAGTTCTAAGAGCAGGTGCTGTTCGATTTCTCCCACTATGTATATCTCTTCACCTTTGTATTCTTCCGTCTTAACTTCTCCGTTATTGTGTAACCAGTCCAGGAGTTCGGCTTTGTCATATGGTAGATGCAGTTTAATTTCTTTGACCTCGTCGCCAAGCTCTCTCGCTATTAAGTCTTTTAGTTTGTCCAGGTTGTCCCCCTCAATCGCTGAAATGGCTACGGAATTTTCTATTCCGCTGGCGAGAGACTCGATCTCACGACCGGGGTCAAGCTGGTCAATTTTGTTTATCACATTTATCATTGGTGGTCTTTGCTCGTCTTCGTCGAAGATTTCCTCGTTGAGAATCCTGTTTACCGTTTGCCATCTGGCCTCCAGTTTATCCTGGGTGGCGTCCATGAGGTTGAGTAAAAGATCGGCGGACCTGGCGGATTTCAACGTGGACTTAAATGCGGGAATTAGCTGGTGAGGAAGCTTGCGGATCAGCCCTACGGTATCCGTAAGTAAGACCTTTCGTCGGTCCGGAAGTTCGAATTTTCTCGTGAGTGGATCGAGCGTGGCAAAAAGCTTGTCCTCTTTAAACCCCTCTGAACCGGTGAGGCTATTCAGAAGTGTGGTTTTGCCTGTATTAGTATAGCCAATAAGTGCTACGATCGGAACGTTACTTTCCAGCCTCCGCTTTCTCCTTACGTCCAGCTCTTTTTCTGCTTCCTCCAGTTTGGCCCGGATAGAATCTATCCTTCGTTGAACCTTTTCCCTGTCCCTGGCCAGCCTCGTTTGGCCGGGTCCTCGGGTTCCTATTCCGCCCGCCTGTCGCTCAAGGGACTCACCCCAGCCCCTCAATCGAGGAAGAAGGTATTCGTATTGAGCCAGTTCGACCTGGAGCTTTGCCTCTTTGGATTGAGCTCGCTGGGCGAAGATGTCCATTATTAACTGTGTTCTATCCACGATCTTCGCTCCTATATTCTCTTCCAGGTTCCTCGCCTGAGCCGGTCTTAGTTCGTCGTTAACCAGGATCACGTGAGCTCCCAGTTCCTTTGCGAGTTCTTTTATCTCAGCCACCTTACCCTTGCCGATGTAGAACTTGGGGTCTGGCTTTCCCCTCTTCTGAACTATTTTGTCGGCGATATTTACTCCCGCCGTCTCGGCAAGTGAGGCTAGTTCTTTTAGTGATTCTTCCGTAGTCCAGAGCGTTTCATCCTCGGAAAAAGTTAAATCGACACCTACGAGAATAGCCCGTTCCCTTGCTCTTACTCTGGCTCTTTTACCTACTCGGTCCTCTATGAGGTTCAATTCGTCGTTATTCATTCTCACCCACCCTCTCTACCATCCCCCCGAGCGATTCCAGGTGACTCTGGAGATCGCTGTAGCCTCGATCAAGGTGGTTCATCCCGTAAACCTCAGTTTTACCTTCTCCCGCTAAACCAGCTATTACCAGGGCAGCACCCGCTCTTATATCGGTAGCCTCGACTTCTGTTCCCCGCAATTTTTTCTTTCCCTCTATAAATACCGTATTTGAGTTGGTGACGGAGATATCCGCTCCCATCTTGCTTAGTTCCGCTACGTGTCCGAACCGACTATCGAACACGGTTTCTTTTACTACACTTTTCCCTTTTGCCAGCGTTAGCAGGGAAGTAATGGGTGCCTGAAGGTCAGTGGGAAACCCCGGGAAAGGCAGAGTAATTACTTCCAGGTTGTCGGGCCTCCCCTGACTCTCAACCTGGACTGAGTGTTCGTTTTCTTCAACTTTAACCCCCGCTTTCCGAAGCTTTAGACTAAGGGGCTTGATGGAGGCGGGATCGACCGACTCCACTTTAACTCTTCCTCCCGTTGCGATTCCTGCTAACATGTAGGTCCCGGCGGCTATCCTATCGGATAGGACCTCATATTTTCCTCCCGCGAATTCGTTGCCACCATTTACGGTTAATATCGAGCCTTTCAGCGAGAGGTCCGCTCCCAGTTCTGTTAGAAAGAGTGCCAGATCCCTAATCTCCGGCTCCTGAGCTCCGTTGTATATTGTGGTGGTTCCTTTTGCACAAACTGCGGCCATAAGAAGCTGTTCGGTGGCTCCCACGGAGGGATAGTCGAGAAAAATGTCGGTGCTTCTTAAGTTATCCGCCCGGGCAATTATTCCTCCATCGTCCTGAGTGATCTCAACGCCCAGTTTCTCCAGCCCTTCCAGGTGCAGGTTTACAGGTCTAGTCCCTATATTGCATCCACCGGGCAGTGGTACCTCGGCTCGACCCGTTCTACCCACGAGCGGGGCAAGAACCAGGAAAGAAGCCCTCATTTTTCTTACCAGTTCTGCGGGAGCCTGGTTGGACGAGACCGAACCAGTTATCCTCACGGTGTTAGGCCCGGTATTTTTTACCTCCTTGCCGAGCTCCCTGACCATATCGAGCATGGTCTGAACGTCGTCCAGACCGGGAACGTTTTCAAGAAGAACTTCTTTGTCTGTAAGTAGAGTTGCCGCTATAAGGGGTAGGGCGGAGTTCTTTGCTCCCGCTATTTCGAGTTCTCCCTCTAAAGTTTCTCCGCCGTGAATGATAAGTTTTTCTGTCATTTAACCATTGCGCATTAGTTCGAGAAACTGATCGTTGTCTTCGGTTGCTTCAATTTTTTTCTTTATGAATTCCAGAGCTTCCTGGTTGTCTTCCATCTCGCTGATCATCTTTCGCAGTATCCTCAGCTTGTTCAGCTTGGACTCGCTAAGCAGAAGTTCCTCCTTTCTCGTTCCTGTTTGTTCCATGTCAATAGCGGGATAGATTCTTCTGTTTGCGAGCTGTCTATCAAGAACCAGTTCCATATTACCCGTACCCTTGAACTCTTCGAATACTACCTGGTCTAGCTTACTTCCTGTCTCCACCAGAGAGGTCCCTATTATGGTGAGACTTCCGCCTTCTTCGATGTTTCTTGCAGCACCGAAGAATTCCTTGGGCTTGTAAAGAGCAGCCGGGTCGATACCCCCTGAAAGTAACTTGCCGCTGTGGTCGACTGATAGGTTGTAGGCCCGAGCCAATCTGGTTATGGAGTCCATCAGGATTACTACGTCCTTCTTGGATTCCACTAACCTCTTTGCGTTGTCAGTTACCAGTTCGGCAACCTCTGTGTGGTGTTTGGGTTCCTGGTCAAAAGTCGCTGCGACTACCTTACCCATGTTGATCGATCGCCGTATGTCGGTAACCTCTTCTGGACGCTCATCTATCAATAGAACTATGAGTTCTACCTCCGGATGGTTTGCAGCCAGTCCGTTTGCTATCTTTTTTATTAACGTCGTCTTCCCCGCTTTGGGAGGAGAAACGATCAATCCTCTCTGGCCTTTACCAATCGGCGCGAAGAGGTCGATAATCCTCGTGGAGATGTCATTAGAATCGTGTTCAAGTTTTAACCGTTGCTGTGGATGTAGCGGTGTAAGGTACTTGAATTCAGTCCTATCCCTTATGTCGTCCGGGGGAGAATCGTTTATTGCTACGACCTTAAGTAATGCCTTGTAATGTTCGTCGTTCTTTGGGGGTCTGGTCTGTCCGACTACCTTGTCCCCGTTTTTTAATCCGAATCGCTTTATTTGAGAGGGCGATACGTAAATATCGTTTTTACCGGGTAGAAACGTCTTGTCTCTCAAAAAACCGTAACCGTCCGGTAGAATTCCCAGTATACCCTCGGAAAAACCCTGCCCCTGTTCCTTGGCTTCCGCCTCTAAGATCGAGTAAATAAGCCCTTCTTTGTTCTGCGAGTTTAGCTTGATATCGTAATCTTCAGCTATTTCCTTTAATTCATCCAGATTCTTTTCTCTGAGCTCTTTTAATTCCAATTAATTCACCTCAAAAATTCGTAAAATTCTATTTCCTGGTCCTGCGAGAGGCTCACAAAGGAGTTGGGGTCGATCATTTTTTTATCGGCTGTGGAGAGGTTTACTGACTCTGCCGGGTTCCGCGGGTCAAAACTAAATGGGTTCGAACTTCTTGCAGAAGAAACTTCTTTATCCAAATCCTGCCACTCCAGGTAACTTTAATAAAATCTAATATTCCAATTCTAATTGTTCGGTTGGACAATTTTCCCATAGTACCCTTCAGGTAATTATTTACGGGAAATTAATTTCCAGCTATAAATTCGCTTTGACCACCCGTAACTATCTTAACGCCGTGGCGCTCGAACGTATCCAGACGATAAAATATCTTTAAGAAAAATACTTTTGAAGGGTTTCGGGACGACGAATTGGTTGAATTACAAGTAGATTATAGATGAAGGTAACGCGTTTGTCAATAGAGCGACCATCATTGACGCCCAATTGTACTGCCAGGTCGAGGAGCATTATCCTGAATTTCGAATTTGCCAACATTAGCTGAGGACCCTCAGGCACCCCTGGTGCGGTGTTATTGACTTACTTATTTAACCCGGTCGGGGTAAACGTAGTTTTGATGATGTTTTTGTACATCTTCAGCCTGGATTTTATTCCCTCTGTGAACCCTCGTTTCTCTTCCTTCATTACGTGAGTTACCCCGGTGAGTTTAACCTTTGTAGTGGACAGGTTTTCCGCCAGGGAAAGCTTCGTAAGAGCCATTTCGACGCCGAACTCTTCGGCTTTCGACCTGTCCAGCTTTTTCCAGATATCCTTGGATAGTATTCTCTGGCCCGAGAGATGAGGACTTATTTTCTGCGATAGATCCGTGTTTAACCTTCCTTTGTGGAATACTCCGATGACCATATCCACGTCGTCCTCATGGTAGGCCCTTATCATCTCGTCGACGTGTTCTGATTTGAGTCCTTTAAGGTCAGCGTCGAGGAACATAAGCGTCCGATCGGGAGCTGATTCTACGCCCCGGGAAAGGGCACTTGCCTTACCCATGTTTTGGTCGAGTTCTATTAATTCTACGCCTTCCCCACTTTTACGGACTTTTTCAGCCGTTTGGTCCGTCGATCCGTCATCCACAACTATAATATGGTTAACCAGGTCGGCGCCCTTTATGGCTTCCAGCACGGATTTAATCCTTCCCGCTTCGTTATAGGCGGGGACGATAACGGAAACTTTCATGTAGTACACCTTCTATCTATCAGGAAATTTTTCGTATTGAAATTTAGATTAATCCTTAATTTAATAACTTTCGTAGCCTGAAATTGTTAATTATTTAGGCCGAAGCGGAGATCCCTTCCCCCAGCTTTTCGGCAATTTGCTCGATTTCTCGGTTCTCAACCTCTATCTCTTCTTTATTTCCTGATCTGAATTCTACTTCCAGGACTCCGTTTTCTAACCCCCTCGGACCGATTATTATCTTGACGGGAATTCCTATTAAATCCGCATCGTTGAATTTGAATCCGGGACTGGTCTCACGATCGTCCAGCAGGATTTCATAATTGCGTTTTTTCAACTCTTCGTATAGTTTTTCGCCCAGCTGGAAGGACTTTTCGTCCTCCGAACCCAGAACTATTAATTCGGCGGAAAACGGGGTTACTTCACTTGTCCAGTTTATTCCTCTACTGTCGTAGTTCTGCTGAATTACTGCGGGGATCAGGCGGCTTATCCCTATTCCATAACAACCCATGATGTAGGGGTTTAAATTGCCGGTTTCGTCCTGATACTTTCCACCGAGGCTATCCGAGTACTTGGTGCCCAGCTGAAATATCTGGCCTACCTCTATGCTCTTGTGGAACTCCAGTTCGCTTCCACATTCGGGACAACTATCGCCCCGGTTGACTTTTCTCAAGTTGATGAAATTGACATCCTCAAGGTCCCTCTCCCAGTTTACATTGGTCAGGTGATAACCGTCCTCGTTTGCGCCCACGGTAAAGTTGGTAAATGATTTAACGTCCAGATCAGCATAGACGGGTATATCGTCGTCCAAACCCACCGGGCCGATTGACCCAAAATTTGCTCCGGTTATCTCTTTGATTTCTTGCTGAGACGAGACCATCTCCGCTTTTTTCGTCCCCAGATGATTGATTAACTTCATTTCTTCGATATCGTCGTCTCCACCAACCAGGGCCGCTACCAGCCCGTCATCGGTCCTGTAAATAAATGTTTTTACCACTTTCTGGCTGGAAATCCCCAGGTGTTCCGCGACTTCTTCGACTGTCTCCATCCCCGGCGTCTCTACCTTTTTCAACTTAGACGGCCCCTTTCCGTCGCCTTTCGACGAAACTTCGTATTTTGCTATCTCGACGTTGGACGAGTAATCGCAACTCTCGCAGACGACTATTTCTTCTCCACCCTCGTCCGCCAGAGCCATGAATTCCTGGGAGTAACTACCCCCCATTAGTCCGGTTGGAGCCTCTACTGCGACCCAGTTAAGACCGAGTCGGTCGAAGATCCGGGCGTAGGCGTCGTACATCCGCTCGTAGGTCTCGTCCAGGCTTTCCTGTGTTGCGTGAAAGCTGTAAGCGTCTTTCATGAGAAATTCCCTGGACCTCATTACTCCGTGACGGGGCCTGATTTCGTCCCGGTACTTGTCGTTAATCTGGAATAGAACCAGGGGCAGATCCTTGTACGAATTTAACTCGTTACGAACCATGTCAGTTATGATTTCCTCGTGGGTCGGACCCAGAGCAAACTCCCGGTCCTTCCGGTCGGCCAGCTTAAACATCTCGGGCCCGAAGTCCTCCCACCGGCCGGTCTCTTTCCAGAGTGTCGCGGGTTGAATTATGGGTAACTTTATCTCCTGTGCTCCCGCCCTGTTCATCTCTTCTCGCACGACTTCTTCGATGCTATTAAGCACCTTAAACCCCAGCGGCAGATAGTCATATATTCCCGCGGTGACCTTTCGAATAAGTCCTGCCTTTAACATCAATTTGTGGCTTTCCATTTCCGCATCCGCCGGAGTTTCTTTAAGAGTTGGGAGGAAATAATTGCTAAGTCTCATTGATGAATCTCCTTTTGTTTTATAGTAATGCACCCAGCAGATCGATCCTCTGGACTATCCCGGTAAGCATTCCGTCTTCATCTACTACGGGCACCCGGTTTAGTTCGTTCCTGATTATAAGATCCGCCACGTGAATGTCCTCTTCGTCTTCGTCGACGCTAATTACGTCTTCGACCATGTACTCTGACACAGGATCTTCTTTTATCTCTTCGAGCCTTCGCGAAAGCTGATTTATGTCGGGTAAGTACGAAGCAGTACGTAACATCTCGAAGTAGTTGGGCAGGGCTGCCTGGATGACGTCTCGTTCTGATATGAAACCAACCACGGTTCCCCGCTTGTCGATTACTGGTACTCCGGAGAGTTCGCTTTTTTCGAGTAAAAATATCAATGCTTTTAGTGACTGATTCTCTCTCACCGCAGTCAGATCTCTAGTCATGATATCTTTGACTCTCATTTTGTCGAGTCACCCAGTTCGTTTAAAGTAATTTCTTCTAGTTGAGCCCGGACCAGTGACGTGTCCCGACATATTTTTTCATATACCTCGACACTGGCCATTCCTGCTGCTAGACCGTATCTTACGGCTTCAGGAACGGATTTACCTTCTTCTAATTGATGAATTATGCCCCCGATCAGACTATCACCGGCACCGACTCGGTTCCTGACGGTTAATTCTTCTCTGTTGGCCTTGAGTTCCCATATTTTATCTTTGCTAATGAGAATATCACCCGTCAGGCCGTGGGAGAGAAGCACGAATTCCGTGCCAAAGTCCAGCATCTTCCGCCCTGCATCGATTATGGATTGGCTGTTGGTTAGCGCCTGGTCCATTACCTCTTTTCTTTCGCGTATGTCCGGTTTTATAAGGAAAGGACCGGCTTTTGCGGCAGGTCTGACGTATTCCCCTCCGGTATTTACTACAGTTCTTATTCCCGTTTCTTTGGCCTTTTCCACCAATTTTCGGTAGTAGCTTTTGGGGACTCCCGGGGGTAGACTGCCCGAAAGCACCACGCAGGATACCCGGTGTAGCATCGTTTCGTATTGTTCCATGAATTGATCCAGTACTCGTTCGGATATCTCCGGTCCCGTGCTATTTATCTCTATCGGGTTATCCTCCTGTCCCTTTTTGAGGATTGCCACGTTGCTTCTGGTTTCCTCGGATATCCAGGTGAAGTTAGTTATGATCCCTTCTTCTCTGAGCGAACGTTTTATCGTCCGTCCGGTGTGTCCGCCAATTAGTCCCATTGCAATGTTTTCCACTCCTACGCTGGCTAAATAGATTGAAACGTTAATCCCCTTACCGCCCGCACTGGAATGCGTGCGAAAGGCCCGGGAAAGCTGAGTTTCTCCTTTTTGCTCTATTTCCTTTACCCAGTAAATAAGGTCATACGCCGGGTTTAACGTAATGGTCAGAATCATTTTTTACACTCCCATCATCTGTGGTTACTAACCTGCCGGTATTTTCTGATTTAAGCCTTACTTTCCTGAATTCGCCGATCATAGATTTGTTTCCGCCGAACTCGATGGTTTTGCGAAATTCGTTCTTGCCGTACATTTTATTATCTTCTCTAGCCTCTCCCTCCACCAGAACCTCGACCGTCTTACCGACAAATTTCCTGTCGTATTCCCGGGAACATTCCTTTTGTTTCTCGAGCACGGCTTTCAGTCGCCTCTTCTTTTCATCTTCGGGCACGTGATCGTCCATGGTTGCGCTTCTGGTTTTTGGGCGAGGGGAGAACTGGGCAACGTAGATAGAGCCGAACTTAACCTGGTTAATTACGTCCAGGGTCTTCCTGAAATCCTCCTCCGTTTCTCCAGGATGTCCGACGATAATATCAGTCGTAACGTTGATCAGCGGATCTACTTCCCTGGCTTTTCCTGCGATTTCCAGGTACTCCTCCCTCGTATAGTTCCGATTCATAATTTCCAAAACCCTGTTTGAGCCGGATTGAAGGGGAAGGTGAATATGCCGAACGATATTTGCGTTATCGTTCAGCACGGTTAAAGTTTCGTCGTCCAGGTCGGCCGGATGAGGGGTGGTGAAGCTTATTCGTGGAATTCCGGTGGCTGCAGTTCGTTCCAGAAGCCAGGAAAAGTCTACCTCCCCGTCTTCGATGTCCTTGCCGAAGGCATTGACGTTTTGTCCGAGCAATTGGACTTCCCTGTAGCCATTTTCCGAAAGCTGCTCGACCTCTTCTATAATTTTCTCCGGTGGTCTGCTCCGAAGTGGACCCCGAACCTGAGGGACAATACAGTAAGAACAAGCGTTAGAACAGCCCTCTGCAATTGTTATCCAGGCGAAGTAGTCGGACTTCCGCAGCACGGGTAAATTTTCGAACCCGCTCGGTTTTGGTGTAGACGCTACCGACCCTTCCTGGTTTGCTCGATTCACCAGGTCCGGAATTTCGCCGAGGTTCGAAGTCCCGAATACGAAGTCAACTCCGCCCGATTGGGAAAAGAGGTCTTCCCCGAGGTGCTGAGCCATACAACCGCCTACTCCAAGGATGCTTGTGTCCTTTCTTTTATTTTTTATTTGACCTATTCTTCCCCGGACTTTTTCCTCGGATTTATCCCTTACAGCACAGGTATTAAAAATTATCAGGTCAGCTTCGGCTATTTCCTCAACGGGTTTATACCCGTAATTTCTGAGGTGACCTGTTATCTTTTCCGACCTGTGGTAGTTGAGCTGACAGCCCCAAGTTTCGACGTACAGGTTTTTCTCGTCCATGTCACTCGCCCCTAAAAGTTTATAATGGGAATGCTGAAGGACTGGCTGGCAATAATTTTATAAGTTAAATTTATTTTAAATGATGAAGTTTGGTAAATCCAGTAGTTGAAGGGGCTCGTGTTTTCCGTGTATTCCGGAAACCATAAATTTCATTAGTTTACCCCCCCGAGGGACGAGAAAGACCTAATCCAATTAGATTTACGTCTAAATGGTTGGTAAGATTGGTCCAGCTGATTTCTTGCACTATAATTTTTTATCCAGTCTTAACGGCTCAACCTGGAGTGAAAAACGTGAAAAGATATTTCGTACCGGTATTGGTTTTGCTTCTGCTGACGGGTGTAGTTTCAGTTTCGGGGCAACGGACTCAAAAGATTGCCAATAACTATGACTTTGAAACGGCAGTTAAGTTGTCTCGGATATTAGACCGCCAGTTAATATTTTCGTTCGTTAAGGCGGGTTGTCCCTACTGTCAGCAGTTCAAGGAGGACATACTTTCAGATCCGGCGGTGAAGGAAGCCCTGAGTAGTCACTTCGTACTTTCTCTGGTGTCAATAGACGAAACGTTCAAGATCGAGCTTCCAGGTCAGGGTGAGGTCACAAATATGCAACTGGCTTCGGGGTTGGGTGTGAAAGGTACACCAACGACGTACGTATTTTATCCGCCCGATCCGGCCCTGTTAGAGAAAGGAAGGTTGATCACGCGATTTTCCGGTAGCCCGCCGGACCCGGAGTCCATGGTAGATTTGCTGGAGAGAATAGCTACCGAATCTTTTAAGGAGGAGGAAAAAGACGGGAAAGAAAATGGAGAAGGATCTACTTATTACAATTACAGCTCGGCGATTAAGGAGCTAAGTGAAGAAGACTTTAATATTTTGAAAGAGACTTCGGTTGGAATTCCAGTGTTAACCGAGAAGGTAGGGCTATCTTCTCTCCCGGAAGGTAAAGAACTGATAGTTAACGTCTCCGGTAGTTCTATAAAAAAGTATTCCGAGAATATCATCTCCGAGACTGACGTAGAGAAGATCTATCTGGTTGAGGGATAAATCTTTTGAACCCAACCTTCCCCAGCCCTGCAAACCTGATTGTTATCTTGAAGGTCGGGAGCTAGGGGTCCACTGAAACAAATTTTCCAGAATAATAACCTTTTGCACCCGTATTTCTGACAGCTGTCCGTGCGCGGCGGGTTCAATCAGGTACAATAATAAAAATGTTACCAAAAACAACTAAATCGGTATTTGTTACTTTAGTTATTCTTTTTTTGTTGACGCCTTCCGTTGTAGCCCCGGGGGGTGCGATCCAGAGCACGCCGGTTAAAATTACGATTGACGCCGGACACGGTGGATACGACCCCGGCTCAATTGTCTCCGGGCTTTCGGAAAAGAAAGTTAACCTGCAAATTGCTCTGAAGGTTAAGGAACTGGGTGAAGACCACCCCGCTCTGGATTTTGTGCTAACCAGAACCTCTGACAACTTCGTGCCTTTGCTGGACCGACTGGGGTACGCGGAAGAACACGGGAATGATGGTTACTTATCAGTTCAGGCCAATTCGTTCAGTGATCCCCGCGTTAACGGGGTAGAAACGATCCTCGATCGGACCCGGAAGCAGGGAGGAGCAAGCTGGGATATGGCAAAATTAATCCAGGAATCCGTAGTAGGGCGGACTGATGCGAGGGATAGGGGTATCAGGTATCAGCGGCTTTACACGAGGTATACGGAGATACCCTCAGCCATGGTTGAAGTGGGTTTTCTTACCTCACCTTCCGAACGAGAGAGGCTAGCAAGTTCAACCTATCGTGAGTCAATCGCTCGAGGGATTATTCAGGGACTTCTGATCTACTTTTCCCGATAGGTTTTTACTATTCTTACCTCCGGAACAATAGTAACTCTTTCATTCTACTCGAGGAAAAGATGGTAAATAATACGTTTATATGGATAGCGGGTTTTGCGATTTCCGCGGCGCTCGTCAACGGTTTGGGGATACTGGCTATATTCCGGTCTAAGGAGTGGGCCAAAAGGACGAAAACGTATTTCATTTGCTTCGCGGCAGGGATGTTGATCTCCACACCTCTGATGCTCGCCCTTCCCGATGCGCTGGAGAAGTCCAGAAATGCTGGATTTCTCGCCCTTGCCGGGTTCCTCTTTATGGTTTTCAGCAATAAAGTGATTCGCAGTAGAACCAAAGAAGAGCCGCTCGCCTTTGGAGTGACTGCAGTGGAAGGAATAGCTATTCACTCCCTGGTAGATGGTGTAATTTACGTAGTGACTTTCGAAGCTTCCATTTTAATTGGAATTATGGCCGGTATAGGTCTGGTGATTCACGAATTTGCCGAGGGTATTATTACGTATACTACATTGCTTAAGGGAAATGTCAGAGAGAAATCGGCCATGGTTTACGCTTTTTTGATAGCAGCCCTCACGACCCCTATTGGTGCATTTGTGGCTTATCCCTTCGTAGATAAATTCGGTGATCCAAGCATCGGCTTAATGCTTGGATTCGTCTCCGGAGTCCTGATTTACGTTTCCGCTTCCCACCTGCTTCCTGAAGTCCGTGATTCCGACAAAAAACATTCTCTTGTAGCTTTTCTGATCGGCGTCGGTCTCGCCGGGTTTATAGTTCTGACAAAACTTTAGCTAATTATTAGTGAGGGAATAAGGCCAGGTCCAGCGGGGATAAGATCTGTATTGCAATAATAGTTCCCGCGATCATGGTCGTTACCAGCGTAATCACTGTCCCGTATTTCAACCAGTATTTCATTGAAATCGGCTCCTCGTGATCCTCGCTGAGCTTGACGATCATTACGTTCGCAGAAGAACCTATGTAGGTAGCGTTGCCGCCAAATCCCGCCCCAAACGCTAATGCCCACCAAAGAATGTTCGAATCCCCTCCGGTTAATTTTGCTGACAGGGTACCGACGATCGGCAGCATTGCCGCGGTAAAGGGAATGTTATCCACCAGCCCGGAACCCAGTGCGGTTACAAAAAGTATGGTCATTGCCGATAGCAAGAGGCTCCCGCTGGTTAAGTGGAGAACTCCCTGGGCAATTTTCGTTAACAGGCCCGTATTTGTTACTCCGTGGACGACCACGAAGAGACCGGCAAAAAAGAGCAAAGTGCTCCACTCGACCCGATCCAGGATCTCGTCCATATCCGGTTGGGTCAGGATTAATGTTAACGCAGCTCCGGTGAGGGCTACCGTGGCGGGAGTAATTGTTACGAGGCTATGAAGAATGAAAAGGACGATGATAAATACCAGTCCCACGAGGCTTTTAGACAACAGGCTCCAGTCCGATATTTCCTGCGAGGCTTTCCTTTCCATAATATCGTTGAGGGCTTTTTTGTGGATTTTTTGGTTCTCTTGTTTCGACTTTTCGGAAAATATAAATTTGAAAACGATTACGGTGACAACAGTACAGATAGCTACGGTGGGGGCAAGGTTGTAGATGTAATCCAGGTAATGGAACCCGCCGGCACTGGATATCATAATGTTTGGTGGATCCCCGACCAGCGTGGCAACGCCCCCGATGTTTGAAAAAAGTGCCTGGGTAAGCAATATTGGTTTCGGGTCAATTCCAAGGACGGAACTGATCGACATCGAAATGGGTGCTACAAGCATTATAGTTGTCACATTGTCGATCGTCGTGGACATGACCGCTGCAAGGAGTCCGAATAACAAAATCATGTAGAAATAATCGCCGCGGGATAGCTTTGCTGCCCAGATGGCGAGGGTTTCGAACAAACCAGTGTCCTTTAATATGCCGACCACGATCATCATTCCGAGCAAGAGGCCGATGGTGTTCCAGTCGATCGCCTCGGTTATGACTTCTTTTTCTGTATAGAAGCCGAGGAAGAGGCCTGCAACAACCATCAAAGTGCCTCCCGTGACTGCTGCAAGTGACCTCTCGATTTTGTTCGTGAGAATAGCCACGTATGTAGCAAGGAAGATTGACGCAGACAGCAGTAAATCCAGGCTCATCTGAAAGCCTCCAGTAAGTGAGACGCTACTCCGTAACAAGTCAAGTTACATGTAGCCTAATTGCATCCCAAAAAATAAAAATATGCTGGCCAGAGTCAGGTTTAGGACTGTCAAAGGAACGCCAACCTTGAGCCACTTTGTAAAAGTAATCGGGTTATTCGTCCTTTCGCTTAGTGAAACGGTAATTACGTTGGCCGACGAACCGATGGGAGAACTTATTCCACCTAGAACTGCGCCCAGAGCCAGCGCCCACCAGTAAGAGGTTAGGTGTATTCCGTGGATACTGCCGAGCCCCTGGATTACCGGTATTAGTGCGATTGTGAGTGGCACGTTATCTATTATTCCCGAGAGTATTCCCGCCAGCCAAATAAGGATCAGTGGAGCCAGTAGCGGAAAGTTTTCGGCGATGAGCCCGAATTCTCGGGCTATTTGATGGATTATTCCCGCCTGTTCAAGTCCTCCTACCAGGACGAATAGCGAGCCGTAAAAAAGTAGCACTCCCCACTCCACGTCGGCGAGTGTTTCCTTAACGTCCGGCCTTATTGAAACCAGGGCCAGAGTAGCTCCAATGAAGGCCACGGTCTGAGGTTCGAGCCCAATCATTCCGTGAATGAGGTATAGTGCTATGACTGCTATTAAAACTCCGATTGCTTTCTTCACGTCGTTCCAGTTTTCCACCGTCCTGGCAGGGTCCATCTCTTCCAGAGTTTGTTTTTCCAGGGTAGTTGAAAGCATGGTGTTTTTGAATTTAAACCAGAAGTAAAGAACTGATAAAAGCCATACGACAACCGCTATCGGACCAAGGTGGGTCACGAACTGGGTAAAGCTCAAATCTGCAGCCGATCCTATCATGACATTTGGAGGAGCCCCGATCAGGGTGGACATTCCCCCTACAATCGATAACATGGATTCAGAGATCAAAAAGGGTATGGGCGAAAGCCCCAGTAAGTCAGTGATAGAAAGTGTAGTAGGGGCGACAATTACCATCGTGGTAACGTTATCCATAACGGCTGAGGCTACGGCGGTAAATGCACCCAACCCCAGTAAAAGCAACCATACCCGACCCCTGCTTTTCTGGGCAATAATTATCGAGAGGAACTCAATCAGCCCGGTTCTCTGGACCGTACCGACCATAATCATCATTCCAAGGACCAGAGCTATAGTATCGAAATCTATAGCCGCAAAGGCCTCAGGCTGGCTATAAAAACCAAAGGCAATTCCGGTTAGGAGTATTGACAGAGCTCCGGCCAGAGTTACTATAGTACGGTCAATTTTTTCCGAAAATAAAATTATGTACGTTATGGTAAAAATTGTGAGAGCAATAACCCAGTTCATATAACTCATAATAACTAGACTGGGTTGTTAAGTCAACAGAAAGCGAACAGTTGATCCCGGGAATCTTGGCTTGACTAAGCTCAAGGACCCCTATTCTTATCCCAGTTGAGCTTGTTTCTCACGGTTTCAAAAAAATTGCTCCGGAAATCCGGGACCAGCATGAGCGTAGGCGTGTCGGACTTGTCTATTTCGATCGACTTGTTTTTTTTCAGATCTCCAATTTTTCTACCGTCTATCTGGATGGAGACAGGGGTGTTTGTCTTGATACTTATTTCCGTTTCGTCCGAGCAGATTATCGGCCTTAGTCCAAGCTTGTGGACGTTAAGGGGGGTGATGCTGAAAGCGGAAGTGTTCCGGGTAATTAACGGACCACCACAGGACAAAGAGTATGCCGTCGATCCGGTGGGTGTAGACACGATAAGCCCGTCGCCGGGGTAGGTGGCTACTTTTCTGGAGTCCAGGTATAACTCAACCTCAGCCAGGCCCGCTGAGGTGCCTCGATCTATTGTAACTTCGTTTAGAGCCGTAAAGACGGACTTCTCATCTGAGTTGATTGAATTTAGTCTACAGCGAAGTCGCGACAGTTCTTTAACCGAGGATCCTCCTTTGAGTACTCTGTTGAGGTTCTGAGCTAATTCGGATGAATTCAGCCCGGTAAGAAACCCTAGCTTACCCAGGTTGATTCCCAGAATGGGAATTCTATAGGGGGCTATCAAGTCGGCTGCCTGAAGAAAGGTGCCGTCCCCACCAAGACTGAGGAGTACCGTTTCCCTGGCACGATCTTTCACTTTTTCCCCTACGTCTTTCCGGTTCGAAACTTCCCTGAGCGGCACGTCGTTTTCTTCGCACCAGTTCTCGATTGTCCGAGTGGCCTCGTCGACCCTGTCGCTTTCCTTGCCTCTATAAAGTAGAAGATGTTTATTAGTCATTTCTTATCGTTAATACTCTTATTTGTCGAGATAATTCCACTTGCAAAGTCCTCTTTCCAGGGCTTCCACCACTACGTACAGCCCCAGTCCCAGAGTAGCGAAAGCCAAGATACCGGCAAATACGTCGGAATATGCGAATACTTTCCAGGAGTTGTTAATATAGTAGCCCAGGCCAACATTAGTGTAAGACAATTCCGCGAGATATAAAGCAGCTATTCCCATGCCAATACTTATGCGGGCGCTGCTCAATACGCTGGGAAGTGTCGCGGGAATTACTACGTGGCGGTAGATTTGAAGCTTATTCCCTCCGGAGCTTCTAACTGCTTTGATCCACTGGGGTGAAATATTTTTTGCCGCGTCCCGGGCGCTAATCGCAACCTGGAAAACAGCGACCAGAAAAATAAAAATGATTCGAGAAATATCTCCTAGCCCGAATAGAATTAGGATTACGGGAAGAAATACTATTTTGGGAACCGGGTAAATAAGATAAAGTATCGGCGAGGCGAACCTGCTAATCTTTTCCTCAAAACCTATTATCAAACCAGCCGTTGCGCCGACGAATATTGCTGCTATCAGTGAAATTACAAGACGGGCGGCACTGCGGACGAAGTTTGGCCATATTGCCCCCCAGTGGTTGATTAATGTAGAAAACGCTTTAACCGGGTTGGGGAGTATAGAACTTTGCGGCCCGCTGAGCACAAAATCTACGGTAATGCTTGCCAGCCACCATAGAAGTAACATCGCTGTAAAGCTTATTCCGTATCTGGCAAGGTCCTTTTTCATGGTAGTTCCTTTCTCGTTCTTTTGACTACCCGATAAAACTCTTCGCTCCGCCGAAAACCGGACGTTCCCATGTTTTTGTTTTCAATGCAGGTTTTAACGCTTGCGGGAGCTTGCGAAAGAACTGCAATGTTGCGGCCGAGAAATGCGACTTCTTCTATGTCGTGGGTGACGAGGGTCATAGTCAAATTGCGATCCTGCCAGAGTTTCAATACCTTTTCCTGCAGGCTTTCCCTGGTAAATTCGTCTAGAGAGACGAACGGTTCGTCCATTAACAATATTTCGGGATCGACGGCGAGAGCCCGGGCAAGGCCCAGTTTTCTCTTTTGACCGCCGGATAATTGAGACGGAAAACTATTCCTGTAAGAGTAGAGGTCGAGCTCGTAAAGCAGGTCCTCTACACCGTCCCTGTTTCCCTGAAGCCCCAGATCCAGGCCCAGTGTCGCGTTCTTCCAGATTGTCTTCCAGGGCAACAGCCCAATGTCCTGAAGGATCAGTGCGATTTTTTCTTCAGTTGTATCAACTCGGAGTAATCCGGAATAATTCTCGTGCAGACCCGCTATCGTGTGAAGCAAAGTGGTTTTGCCGCATCCGTTGGGACCAATAATTCCGAGACTGTCTCCCTTGTTCAGAGAAAGATTTAGTCCGGAGATTACCTTCTCACTGGTACTGTCCGATTCGTACTCGACCGAGAGTCCGGAAATTTCTATCATTTGGGTTCATCAGCCAATATAGCCGAAGATCCGTCGAAAGCCTTTTCGAAGGGGATACTTTCCTTTAAATACCCTTTGGAGATTGTCCAGTCCAGTACGGAATCGAATACCTCTTTATTTAAGGGCTTCGGGCTCGAGAAACTGGGAATGTCAAATAAACTGGCAAATTCCTCGGTTAACTCAGTATCCTCGATTGCATTACGGAGACTGGGAAGTGTCTCCGAAATTATCTGAGTCGTAAGCTCCAGCAGTTGAAGGTTGCTGCTGGAATTTGTTTCTTTTAAAGCGACCTCCCATCCTTTATAAAACCTGTTGACCAACTCCGGATCTTTATCCAGGACCTGTTGGTTGAAAACGAATACGAAAGGCGGAAGGGTTAAATTTTCGTAGCCACTAAGGAGTTCCGCCTGGTACCCACTAAATTCCGGGTTTTTTAGAGACAGAGTTAATAGAGGCTCCGGTAGAACGGTAGAGATAAAATTACCGTTGAGGAGGCCGTACAGACGAGATATTAGGTCCTCCTGGTCCACGTAGTAAATATTGTCTTGCTCCTGATAACCTTCTTTTTTCAGTAGCTGGTCCGTTGCGTAATGATCGTCCCGGCGAAGGGAGAGGATGATGGATTTCCTTGCGGAACTATCAAGCCAGTTTTCAACGAGGTCAGTTAGGGAAGGAATTTCGTACATACTGCCGGTAACTAGACCGAGGTGTCTTCCGGATTCGTTCGGATCAAAAGCAGTGGAGGAAATCTTTAATTTACCGGTGCCCTGTACGGCGTACAGCGAGCTGGAAAGACCGGTTATACTGCAGTCAGCCCGACCGCCGCTGACCAGCCTGGCCGCATCGCTGGAGCCCTTGGAGGGAATTAGAGTCAACTCTATGCCCTGATCCAGGAACGGATTGACGGTGGTGTCCCTCAGGAAAAATTCTTGCTGGACCCCTTTTGCCAGTGGTAATGCAGCCATGGTCGGAGGATAAGCTACTTTCACCTCGGTTAGATCTGGATTACCCGACTTTGAAAAGACCGTATTGCCCGTGACTGCCGTGAGTGTGGCCGTGCCCAGGAGCTTGATGAATTTTCTTCTGGTCAGTTTCATTTTGGTGACGATAGGTTGATACCTTTACCCCGTTCATTATTGATGGATAAAAAATTATAGCTGAGGGAAGGAGAGGGTTCAATTCAATAAAGATTTCCCGGTGAAGTGGTTTTTCCCTATCTTCGCGGTTTTACCCGGTAAGTAACAGAAAGAGAGACCACTGGGTCAATTTAAATCGTTCCGTTCCGGAACTTTAATTCTTCATTAAAAAAGCTTATAAAGACCATCGCGGGGTTCAGTTGCGAAGATTAATTTCTTTACCTGGACGGATATTTACTATCGGTGTTTCTGTTATAGGCTCTTGAAATCCCCCCACCCAACCACTATATTTTCTATCGCACAACTTGTGGAAATGATCTTTGACAGACGGATGAGGTTAATAGGCATCCTGTAGCAAGTAGCAATGGATTGACAAGGGCAGATGGTGGACGCCTAGGCA
>JAIPHJ010000048.1 GCA_021735245.1 Candidatus Bipolaricaulota bacterium | reverse complement strand
CCTCAATTCCTGATAATTTGACCACAAAATTAGTCATTTTTTCACCGAAGTCGCACCTGTTTGCAACCGGACCGGCCAATGTGTGAAAATCGCTATGTCAAAGATCAAAAATTGGGAGAATCGCTAGATTTAGGTCTAAGTTGGTCTTAGGAGAGAGAATCGCATGATTTAGGTAGTAATCAACTTTGGTAGGGGCTACGTAAAATTTACCGAAGGAGACAGTTCTACATTTTTACCAACCGTCACAGCGGGCCTCGAAAGGCCCGCCTATCGATGTTAAGGGGAGACTGGTATCAAAGGAAAATTTTAACACTTTCACCAATCATCACGGCGGAACTGGAAAGGTCCGTCTATCGAAGAAAGGTATAGAAAAGTCCAGCATAGCAGAGGGGCTCCCTGTGCCCCCGTTATTGGAAAAAACTGCCCGCGACCAACCGGCTGAGCACGGGGACCCAGCCTGCTATTGTAATTTAAAAAACCACCCTGCGATGTTCGCTAGTCAAAAGAAGCAGTGGAAGTCCATGCGCCTCCGTTATTGCAAAGATACAATTCCTGGCGAACATTCCGCCCGGATACAGTGACCCGAGCTGCTCTTGTTTAAGAACAAGTGTTGGGTATAAAACAGCTGGAGGAGTCCCTGTGCTCCGTTGGTCACTATGCCAACCAACCGGCCGGGCACGGGGACCCGGCCTGCTATTGTGATTTAAAAGGGGCCCGGGCTGATATGATTGTTGGAACAATGTTTGGTCTAAAATAGTAGAAGGAGTCCCTGTGCTCCGTTGGTCTCTATATCCACCAATCGCCGGACGTGGGAGCCCGGCCTGCTATGTTTTTTTAAGTAGGGACCGAGGTAATGGTTTTGTGATTTATGGGGCCAGGCTAGAGCGGTTAGCTAGAAATTTTCTAGATAACAACCAGGAGTTTTGGTCTTTCAGCTACAATTATAACAGGCTGAACGAAAGCCCGACGGTGATCTCCTTCGTCATCTCCTCGTAATCGGAGTTGTCGTTCAGGTTGAGTGCGATAGAGGTAGACAGGTCCCTGCGAATCTGGATTTCCGCAGTAGTCGAGAAACTGTGGTTGTAGTAAAGAGTCGTGCCCTGCTGGTAGAGCAATGAATACTGGAATTTCGTGTCCACGTTGCGGAGGAACCGGTAGTTATAGCTTACCAGACCGTTTATGGTGTAAGTTTCTGTCAGTTCGAACGGGGACGTAAAGTCGATCCCCATAGTAAGCTGCGAGTTAGTCGTAAAGGGACGAGCGTACCGGGCCGCGGAGTTAACCAAAAAGTCTCGAGCTCCGCCCTCCGGGTCAATAACTTCGTAACCAAGGCCCGCTCGAACCTCCCAGCCGCAGAGACGCTGATCCGTTCCTTCCTGGATTATCTCCCTTGTCCTCAACACCTCTACCGCATCGAGGTTATCTACATCGAGTTCTTCGTGGGATTCGACCAACTCGGTTATTTCCGACACTGCGTCATCAAGACTCTTTTCCGGCCCAATCCTGCCTATGATCTGAGCCATCTCGCTCACCAGCTGATTTGGAATATCGGTAAAAGGACCCCGCCTCCTTGCAAGCATATCCCTTATCAGAACAGCTTTTACCAGGGGAGTGACGTTCTTAAAACGGCCAAAACCGGATCCGGTTGAAATCCTGAGCCCGAAATTTTCGGCAAAACTGCTGGATGCGTTCATCCGGAAGCCACCAAAGCCGAAGAGGGCCGTCTCCGTCAAGTAGGCGTTGTACCGGGCCCCTCCAGTCGCGGCGTAAGTCAGTTCATCCCGGGATACCGAGAGACTGGCATTTGAGTCCAGATTTATGCTGTAATCGGGGTTGGAGTATATGTAATTGTATTCACCAAAAGCGCTTCCCCTGTTGATGTTACCCTCGTCGCCCAGAGAGGGGTCGTCGTAATAGTGATAGTTGAAGTCCAGGCCAAGGCTCTGGTAGGTGGTTTCCGGTATAGTGTAATCACAGAGAGACATGGTGTCGGAATAGGTTGCGTCCTGAGAAAGTCCGGTAAAGCCCGTTGCACCCAGTGTAAAAACAACACCAAAGAGGACTATAAAAATCATCTTGAAGGAACCATGAATTTGCATTTTACCCCACCTCCTTGGGACTCGGGGTTTCCACATTTATTGTAATTCGAGTCGAATATTAAAACAATTTTTTGGTCCAAACCGGGGACTATCTTCCGGAGCAGAGTTCTAATTCCGTATATTATGCCTAAATATTCCAGTCTAGATCTTCCTTGAATCCAAAGCTTTAAATAGGAAAGTTTCCCTCTTCCAGCGAGAGAATTGGCCGGGAATCTCACCGATGGGGCTGGTAGGTGAGGACGGAAAATTCCTCTTATTGTGGATTTAAGGATGTTATCTTTTCTTCGGGTGAGGTGGATATCCGTGGTAATTTTTTGTGCTGAGGATCAATTGGCTCGATCGGTAGTTAACTAGATCCGGTCGCCAAAAAAGCCGAGCACTCTACTCCTGTATTCTTCCGGTTTGTCCTCGAAACCCCCTACGTGGCCTACCTCCTCGGGCGTCCACAGTTCTTTTTCGCCTGGTTTATTCTCGTGGAGCACTTTTGTATTTTTCGGATAGAGAACCTGATCGGCTTCTCCGTGGATGAAAAATACGGGTTTCCGGAGGTTGTCGATCCTCTCTTTGAGGTCCGTCTTTTTTATTATGTCAGTATGGAGGGCTTGATTGGCGCCGAGCCCGTAAAGGGGAAACAGAATGTCAAACAGTGGGTTGTTCTCGTAATTACCGTAGCTCTCTGAAGCAAGTTTGATACTGGCAAAGGGACTATCGGCAACCACGGCATCTACCTTTTCCGTCTCCAGTGCCGCCATCAGGGAGGCAGATGCTCCGGCGGACCGTCCCAGCAACCCGATGTCTTCGACGTCGCGGGTTTCCTCGAGGTACTGGACGGCATTTACTATGTCCTGGCTCTCGAAGTATCCGAACCCCCACTTCTCGCCTTCGCTTTTTCCTCTTCCCTGAGGGTCAAATAGCAGGAGGTCGTAACCCGCCTCGTGGAGGAAAGGTACGAAATCCAGAAGCTCCCAGCGGCTCCTGCCCTTGCCCGGAGCCAGGATGATGCAGTCGTTCGAACTCCCGTCGACGAACCAGCCGGCTATGGTCAATTCTTCTTTGGTAGTATTGCTGCTGGTGAACTCGATCGGTTCGTAGTCGTAACCTAAATCCGAGGGATCTTTCTGGCCCACTTCTCCCCTCGGGGTACCGTAGATTTCTTGATCGAGGGAGGTCTTAATCTGATAACTCACAAAGCCAAGACCACCGACCAGGAGTGCAGCAACCAGTGATATAATGACTATATTGAACCTGGCGTGAGAATTATTAGCGTTTTTCGGCGGCATAAAGCGTGCTCCTTTTTTGAAGAATATAAAAAAAGAAACCAACCGAAATCAAAATTGGTACGCCCGGGAGGACTTGAACCCCCGGCCTACGGATCCGGAATCCGTCGCTCTGTCCAACTGAGCTACGGGCGCACGCTCATTTTGACTATAACCCCGAGAGGTGGTGACTTCAACTCCCCTCTTTTTGTCAAAAATTGCTAAAAAATAGGGACCTGAACTCTCAATCGTCCGCGAGTTTCTCTCGTCCGGTGGGGCAGCGATCCAGGAGTACGCATTCCTTACACTGAGGTTTCCGGGACTTGCAGGTTTCGCGCCCGTGCCGGATCAGGTGGAGGTGGAACTGATACATGTCCTCTTCGGGAACCAGTTCGGTTAGAGTTTCGTGGTGGTTTTCTCCCGATTTTATCAGTTCCAGCCGAGAGGTGACGCGTCGGACGTGAGTGTCGACGGGAAATATCGGTTTGTTCAGGGCGAATAGGGAAACCACGGCTGCAGTTTTCTTCCCCACCCCGTCGAATTCCATCAGCTTTTTCCACGTTTCCTCTGCCCCGAGGTCGTCCAGGTAGTCGAGTTCCAGGCCTCCGGTTTCCCGAAGCCCGGTAAGTATACCTTTTATGGTCTTTGCCTTCTGGTGCTGCAGGCCTGCAGTTTTAATTGCCTCGGCAATTTCTTCCTCCGTCGCGTCCGCTACTTCCTCGTAGCTGTCGAAAGTCCGCCATAGGCTTTCCTCGGCTTTATCCCGGTTATTATCGTTGGTGTTCTGTGATAGAACGGTCTGGATCAACGTATCCAGGGGACTTCTCGTTCTATCCTTTTCTATCGGGCCAAACCGTTCCTCCAGCCTATCCCGGACCCAGAATAAGTTTTCCAGTCTCTTCTCTTCGTCGGTCATGATGATGGTTGATAGGTTAACGGAATAGTGGGGAGATGACAATATTTCCAGTCGATAGCCTTGCCTCGGGGGGCGGGTTCATTACAGGTTGCGGGTTCGTTGGGTTTGTCGAGTTCATGGGGTTCGTAGTGTTCATTGAGTTTTCTAGTTTCGGGTTCCGTGTTCCGTGTTGAAGGCAAAACGACAAACAAAAACCTACTCTTAGTTGGATTAGACTTAACTGACCACCCGGCCGGGCACAGGGACCCGGCCTACTGTGACTATTGGAACAATGATTTGGTCTAAAACAGCTGAAGGGGTCCCTGTGCCCCGTTGGTCTCTATATCTACCAATCGCCCGGGCGTGGGAGCCCGGGCTTCCAGCACTCAACAGAGCCCAGTATTCTCTAAAGGAAACTAGAGTTTGAGGAATTATACAGGTAACGAATTGGTAAGGTTTTTCATCTCTGTTGCGTGCTGGACTTCGGCTATTACCGCTTACTGGACCAAGCAGGGGGAGCCCCTGTGGTTCCGTTAAGTGTTAATCTGTTTTAAGGTGCTTGCCAGCTGTGGGAGGGATAGAAGGCTGGAAACTGTGACCGGAGTAGGAACTACGTGAAACTTACCGAAGAATAAATCGTTACTCTTCCACCAACCATCACAGCGGATCTTGAAAGATCGGCCGATCGAATTCTTGGAAAACGGGGAGGGCTCATCCGCCCTCCCGATACTCTCGATACCGACAACCCGCGCGGGCAATGGGAGCCCGCGCTGCTATTGTTAGCGGACTAAGTAATAGCCAAATGCCATAGAAGCCTTTTCTGCTTTAGTTAGGAACAGCAGGTCGGGCTCCCACGCCCGACCGGAAGGCGCCGAAGCCGGGCGTACCGCAGGAGTATGGGAGTCCCAGCTGCGGAGATGAATTTAATGAGGTCCGCACCGTTGCTCAGCCCCGGTCTTTTGAATAACATTTTACGGTGATAGTATGGCTGGACACTCTAAATGGTCAAATATAAAGCACAGGAAGGAGAAACAGGACAAAAAGAAGGCTAAGAAATTCGGAAAGCTGACCAAGGAGATTATCAAGGAAGCCCGGAATAATCCTGACCCCAACGATAATCCGACCCTTGCAGGTGCGATAGAACGGGCAAAGGAAGCGGACATGCCCAATGAAAACATCGAGAGGGCTCTGAAGAAGGCAAAGGGTGAACTGGAAGGTCAGGACTTTCAGACTATGGTCTACGAAGGTTACGGTCCCGAGGGCGTAGCGGTGCTGATCAAAGCCGAGACCGACAATCGCAACAGAACCAGCACCTACCTCAAGAACACCTTCGAAGACTTCGGCGGCGAGCTTGGCGATGAGGGCTGCGTCCGCTGGATATTCGAGCGAAAAGGACTGATAAGGATCGACCCTGCTTCTCTGAACGGGACTGACGAAGAGACCCTCCAGCTGGAGGCGATAGATGCCGGAGCGGAGGACATAGAAGAGAGCACCGGGGAAGTGAAAGTTTTCTTCGCCCCCGACGACCTCAAACCCGCGGCCGAAAGTCTAAAAGAACTCGTTCCGGACCTGGAGACGGAGCTGGTCATGTCACCCAAAAATTATGTAGACCCCGGGGAAGACGCCCAAAAGAAGGTCGAGAGTCTGATGGAAGAACTAAGGGACAACAGGGACGTCGACGGGGTCTTTCACAATTGTAAACCTTTGCTCGATTAATTGGCTTGAGTCCTCCCCGCTCTCGTCGGGTTAAAACTCATTTTTCGCCCGGGTAGGGCCAGGTTAAGTCGGCCCCACTCCCACCATTTTTCTGACCTCTTCCATGTTTCCGGAGGCTATTTTCCTGGCTTTCTCTTTTCCCTTTTCCAGCAGCTCCTCTACGTGGGACCGGTTCTCCATTAGTTCCTCTTTCTTTTCTCGAACGGGGCGTATTTCGCTCATCAGGTTTTCGTAGACGGCTTCCTTCAGGTCGATGTACATCAGGTTCCCTTCTCGGTGGTCCTCCCTGAACCCTTCCACCGTAGATTCCGGGGCGGTTAGTTCCAGCAGTGTAAACAGGTTGGCCACGCCCGGACTCATTTCGTCTCCCTTAGCCTTACCGGGATCGGTTACGGCGGACTTTACCTTTTCCCAGATGGAGTCTTCGTCCTCCATTAACCCGATAGCGTGTTTATCATGATCGCTTTTACTCATTTTCCGCTCGGGATCCGCGGTGGACATAATTCTGGCTCCCCGGCCGACTATGGGCTCCGGTTCCGGAAAAAACTCACCAAATCTACTGTTAAATTTACGGGCGATCCTCCTCGTCAGCTCCACGTGCTGAACCTGATCTTCGCCGACCGGTACCCGGGAAGCCCTGTACAGGAGTATATCTGCAGCCTGGAGTACCGGGTAGTCGAACAGCCCCGCACTGACGAAATCCATCTTTTCGGATTTGTCCTTAAACTGGGTCATTCTGGTTAAATCCCCGTAAGACGTTACGGAATTGAAGATCCACTGGAGTTCAACGTGTTCACGAACCTCGGACTGAATGAACAAAATGGAATTTTCAGGATCGATTCCACTCGCTATAAGATCTGTTGCCAGGTTAACTGAGTTTTCCCGCAGGACTTCGGGATCGTAATCCGAGGTTATAGCGTGAAGGTCGACTATACAGTAGATGGTTTCGTGTTCCTGCTGTAGCTCAACCCAGTTGGTAATAGCGCCGAAATAATTACCCAGATGCAGCTCTCCAGTGGGTTGAATTCCGGAAAATAGCTTTGGCATAAAGATTTCACTCCTATTATAATATTTTTTGTAGGTTGGTGCGGGTTTTGCAGGGCCTAGCCCTTGAGCCAGACCGTCAGGATCGTGATGTCCGATCTGGTGACGCCGGGTATTCTCTCCGCCTGACCGAGAGTCCGCGGCTGGACCTCTTTTAGCTTTTCCCTTCCTTCGGTCGAAAGGCCGTCAAGTTCGTCGTAATCCAGGGAATCGGGTAGTTCTTTTTCCTCCATCTCCCGGAACTGGTCTATTCTTTTTTCCTGTTTCTTTATGTAGCCTTCGTATTTTGCCCTTATCTCCACTTCTTTTTTTATCTCGGGGGCCGTTCCGTCTTTCAGGGAGCCCAGTTTCAGGATCGTTTCCCAGGATAATTCCGGACGTTTGAGAAGTTCGTAGAGACTCGCTCCCTGGTCCTTTAGAGGCGAAGTGTCGTTTTCCCTCAGGATATCGTTGACTTCCTTACCCGGGGTTACCCTTGTCGACTTAAGCTTTTCGAGTTCGGACTGGACCCTCTCCTTTTTATCCTTGAACCTCTCGTATCTTTCCTCGCCTATCGTTCCCAGGTCCCGCGCGAGCTCTGTCAGCCTGAAATCCGCGTTGTTCTCCCTCAAAATTATCCTGTACTCGGCCCGTGAGGGGAGCATGCGGTAAGGTTCGTCCACGCCTTTTGTGACGAGGTCGTCGATCATAACTCCGATGAAGCCCTGGGACCGGTCCAGTATTACCTGTTCTTCTCCCCGCCGTGCCGCGTTTATCCCGGCGATGATTCCCTGGCCGGCTGCTTCTTCGTATCCGGTGGTTCCGTTTATCTGACCGGCCGCATACAGGCCGTCCATCTTCAGCGTTTCGAGGCTATTCTTTAGCTGGGTCGGGGGAAGGTAATCGTACTCGATTCCGTAGCCGTACCGTTCGATGTGAGCGTTTTCCAGTCCCTCCATGGATTTTACGATTCCCTCCTGAACGTCGGGGGGAGAGGAAGTATAAATTCCCTGAAGGTAGTACTCCTTTGACGCCTTGCCTTCCGGTTCCAGGAAGACCTTGTGGTGTTTCCTGTCCGGGAAGTCGATTATCTTGCTTTCCAGCGAAGGGCAGTACCGGGGATGCGCGCTTACCACGGTTCCGTTGTACCTGGGGTTTCGGTCTATATTATCCCGGATTATTTTGTGCGTTTCCTCGTTGGTTCGAGTGAGATATACCGGGTATTCGTTTTCGAGAACCCGTTTTTCAGAGGTATAAGAGAAAGCGAACGGTTCGTCCGTCGTTGACTGACTCTCCAGCGGTGAGAAGTCGATAGTATCTCCGTTTACTCTGGGGGTGGTATCCGTGTTCATCCGTTCGATCGACAATCCGTGGTCCTCCAGGCTGGTTGATAGCTCCTCGGCGGGTGGTTCGCCTGACCGTCCGGCGGGATAGGAAGTGTCTCCGAGGTAGACCCTTCCCGTGAGGAAGGTTCCCGTCGCGAGCACGACCGCCGGCGCGTAATAACTCACTCCCTCCCGGGTCACCACGCCTTTTACTTCGTCCGACTCGACGATTAGCTTCCGAACCATTCCCTCGTTGAGCCGCAGGTTGTCTTCGGTCTCCAGGACTCGCTTCATCTCCCGGCGGTATTTGTCCCTGTCCACCTGAGCTCTCATAATCTGCATTGCCCGGCCCTTGCTGGTATTGAGGCGTCTCATATGGAGAACGGCGCGGTCGGTATTTCTCGCCATCTCCCCGCCCAGGGCGTCTATCTCCCTGACCAGCTGCGACTTACCCGGACCGCCAATTGCCGGGTTACATGACATCCTGGCTATCTTATCCAGATCTATCGTCAGCAAAGTTGTTTCTTTTCCAGTTCGAGCCGAAATCAGGGCTGCCTCACAGCCCGCGTGCCCGGCTCCAACGACGATGACATCAGAACTCTTCTCCATTTTATTCTCACCAGTGAGATGATAATTTACTGGTTGGTTCTATTCAACGGAAGGAGAGACCTCTTGCAACTGTGCCCCACCGCCAATATAAATTGCCCGGTGATTACAATAATGATATCAGTTAACAGGTCAGAGGATTTCGAAAAACAAGAAATAACCGATCTCGAGGACGCCGAAGACGTGGAGAAGGAAGTGCTGCTCGGGGATCCGGAAGGCGTGGAGACGTTCGCGATGAGAAGATTTACCCTGGGCCGTGGAGGACACACGCCCCATCACAGACACGACTGGGAGCACGAAGTCTACGTTCTCGCCGGACGGGGCAAAATAAAGACCGACGAAGGGGATAAGGAACTGTCGGGAGGAGACGCGGTCTACGTACCGTCGAACGAGGACCATCAATTCGTCAGCGAGACGGAGGGGTTTACGTTTTTATGTCTGGTACCGAAAAGAGGAGAACCGACGACGTCGGAAGAATAGACGACCGGGGAAACGAGGGACAAGGTGATGAAGTCCTCGTAGCTATAAGCGGGGGCGTTGACTCCTCTGTGGCCGCTTTGTTGCTCAAGCAGAGAGGCTACGACGTCCATACGTTGACTTTCTGGCTCTGGGATTACCCGAACTCTCCCGAATATCGGGGAAAGGAAAACACCTGTTGTTCGCTGAGCACGGCGGAGATAGTCGCCGACCAGCTTGACTTGCCCCATCACGAGATCGATCTTAGCTCCGAGTTCGAATCGGAAGTGGTCAATCACACGATCGAGCAATACATTCAGGGCGTAACCCCCAATCCCTGCGCCCGGTGTAACAGGCTGGTCAGGTTCGATCTTTTGCGCGATCAGGCGGAAGAGATGGGTTTTCCGTTGATTGCTACCGGGCACTACGTCAGGACGGCCGAGCGGGCTGGATTGAAGTACCTGTTGAAGGGAATAGACGAGAATAAAGACCAGTCTTACTTCCTTTACGGCCTGGGTCAGGAAGAGTTGAAAAAGGCAATATTCCCCGTGGGCGATTACACCAAAGAAGAGATTTACAAAATCGCCGAGGAAGAGGACCTCGTAACTGCAGATGTCGAAGAGAGTCAGGACCTTTGCTTCGTCCCCGGGGGAGATTACAGGGACTTCCTGGAGCGAGAAGCGTCGGAGCGGATAGAACCGGGGGAAATCGTCGACGTCGAAGGTAACCGCCTGGGAGAGCACGAAGGTTTACCTCTGTACACGATAGGCCAGAGGAGAGGCCTTGGTCTTCAGAATAACGAAGCTCTTTACGTGATCGAACTCGATTATCAAAATAACAGACTGGTGGTGGGTCCGGAGGAGGAGCTTTATTCATCCGGACTGGTCGCGGTTGACTGTAACTGGATCACCGGTTCTCCTCCGAAAACATCGGATCTCGAAGTTAAGATAAGGTACAGGGCGGATTCAGTCGGGGCAAAAGTGGAAGCGACCGACGACAGAGTGGAAGTTGAATTCTCCGAACCCCAGAAATCGGTGACTCCAGGGCAAATTGCCGCCGTATACGACGGGGAGAAGCTATTAGGCGGGGGAGTTATAGATCGTAAGCTAGGTTGAGGGTTCGCAAGAGGTGCCTTTACGGGATATCATTATCAAAATCACGCAGAATACTCCGGCCTATGGCCGGAGATGAATGCGAAAGTTTGTAAACAAATAGAAATCGCGGTGGCGAAGCCATGAATCGGGCGAAATGCCCCGCCCCATGGGCGGGGATAGCGCGATTCAAG
>JAIPHJ010000047.1 GCA_021735245.1 Candidatus Bipolaricaulota bacterium | reverse complement strand
GTTTGGACCGAAGAGCTGACTGGCAAAGCGCGGAGACGATTTTCCAGTTTTATTCTAAACTTTTGATAACTATTTGACAAAACGGTATTTTCCTTTACAATGGAATCAGTAAGTTATTTTGCCAAAGGGGTTTTATAGAACTTCCGTAGTTTTTAAAAATCCTTAAATAAGTTGGTGAAAATGAATACCTTACCCAATAAAATAACCAGGAAACGGTTGAATCAGTTAAATATTTTCCGCGAACTCTATTTTGGTTCCGCGCTAACGAAAAAAGAGCTTTCTAAAATCACCAATTTAAGTACCCCGACGGTATCCAAAGCGCTTTCCGGGTTAAGTTCAAGAAAACTAATAAAAGAAAAGGGCCGAAAGGATATTCCCACCGGCCGAAAGCCAAAAAAATACGGCCTGAATAACAACTCCATTTACGGCCTTGGGGTTGATCTGGAGATTCCTGATCTCAGAGTGGCAATCTATAACCTATCCAGAAGAATGGTCGCAAGTAAAGGGACATACCTGGATATGGATAAGCTAAGGAAGAACCCGACAGACCATTTGACCGAGAAGTTAAGCCGAATACTAAAAGACTTCGTGCGAGATGAAGGGCTAGATATGAATTCCATGCTCGGGGCTGGAATAGCGGCCTCGGGAGTTGTCAAAGACGGGGGATTTAGACCTTTTAGCAGGTTCGAAAGATCGAGGGATATCGAGTTGAAAAAACCACTGGAGGAGAAACTCGGTTTCCGTACCAGCTTAGGCAATGATCTCGACCTTCAATTACTATCCCAACTTGACAGACTAGGCCACGTAAAGGACTCGAACCACGTGGCACTTTACTTTGGTGCCCGGTTAAGCGGGAAAAGACAACCTAATGTCAGAATAGGTGGAAGTATCGCAATTGGGGGAGAGGTTTTTCGAGGAACCGGCGGTAGCACTTGCGAATTTGGCCACATGTCCGTTACTTCCGAAAGCGCTTCCGGGCTTCCCGAAACAAGATGTGGTAATTCAAATTGCCTGGAAAGTTACATTAATGCTGAAATTAAACGTGACGACGGATTTTCCGTACCCCCAACTATTACCAGAGCAATTGAGCAAAAAATTAAGGACCTGGTATTTGCCTTCAGTCCTTCATTAATAATTGTCGACCTTGACGCTTTTCCCGAAATTTCCGACGAGATCATACACGAACTGGATAACTTCACCGCCAAATTAGAAAACACGATAGGGTTGGGAGGCGTCCAGATAAGAAAACCGTTGAACAAAGATAGGTCAGCCACCCGGGGAGCCGTGATAAATCATTTCGATCAATCCTTGCTCGATCCGGATAGTTTTTCCACCTTAATGGAAAATTATAACCAATAGAGAAAACGGGAGGTGAAATCCGGAATTATAACAACTTGTATTTTTAACTATACTTTAACCCAACTACAGGAGGGTGAATAATGCTAACTCAAAAAAGAATTGCCTTAACCGTAATTACGATTTTGGTTCTAGGTTTACTCGGAACTTCTCTTTCCGTAGCAGCGTCGTCACACGAAGACGAATTAACGGGTAAACTCGAAATCTTTTCCTGGTGGGCCGGAAACGAAGGACCCGCACTTCAGGCTTTAATCGACCTTTACGAAGAAAAATATCCTAACGTAGAAGTCATAAACGCAACCGTCACCGGTGGATCCGGTGTAAACGCGAAAGCCGTCCTCAAAACTCGGATGCTGGGCGGGAACCCACCGGATAGCTTTCAGGTTCACGCCGGTCAGGAACTTATAGGTACCTGGGTAGCAGCGGAAAGGATGGAAGATCTTACCTGGCTCTACAAAGAAGAGGGCTGGATGGACGCCTTCCCCGACGAGCTAATTGACCTGATCAGTACGGAGGATGGTATCTGGTCGGTCCCGATCACGATCCACCGTTCGAACGTAATGTGGTACGTACCGGACAACCTGGACAAGTGGGGAGTAGAGGTTCCAAATAGCTGGGACGAATTTCTGGAAATCGCTCCCGAACTGGAAGAAAAGGGTGTAACTCCACTCGCCCTGGGAACTAACTGGACCGTCAATCACCTGTGGGAGTCAGTCGCGCTCGACGTGCTGGGCCCGGATAAGTGGGAAGCACTCTGGGAAGGCGAACTGGCATTCAACAGTGAGGAAGGAATAGCCGTCTGGGAAAAACTGGACAAGATAATGGAGTACGTCAATGACGACTACTCCTCACTTTCCTGGCAACAGGCCACTGATCTGGTAGTAGAAGGAGACGCAGCATTCAACGTGATGGGAGATTGGGCTGCCGGTTACAAGTCAACCGTCCTTGAACTCGAGCCAAAAGAAGAGTTTGGCTGGGCAGCTTCACCGGGTACGGACGGAGTCTTTATGTTGCTTTCCGATTCGTTCGGTCTACCCAAAGGAGCCCCGCACAGGGAAAACACGGTAGCTTTCCTGAAACTGCTGGGGTCGAAAGAGGGATCGGACACGTTCAACCCACTCAAAGGATCAATCTCACCCAGATTGGACAGCGATCTCTCCAAATACAACGTCTACTCTCAATCAGCAGCAGAGGACTTCAGTTCCGACAGATTGGTCGGTAGCCTGGCTCATGGTGCAGCCGCCAACGAAGGCTTCATGAACGACTTTGCCGAAGTTATGGAAATCTTCCTGAACAGCAGGAGCGCAGAAAGGGCAGCTAACGCCGCCCAGGCAATTGCCAAACAGAACGACATCCAATAAAACTAATTAGACCGGAAGCCCGGGGAAATCTCCGGGCTTCTTTTTTCATTATAAGGGTGTTGAGTGATGCAGTTTAAAAGTGACAGGATTGTCGCCCTGTTGATCCTCCTGCCTTCATTGATACTGGTTGGAATTTTCGTCTATGGTTTCATTGGGCAGACTGTTTACGTTTCTCTGACTGACTGGGGAAAAGGTGCGGCCCTGGCAGAGAACCCGGAAATGAATTTAATTGGGTTGAAAAACTACGGAGAGCTATTTTCCGGATTCCTAAATTCTAGATTCAGGCAGGATCTGGTTAATGCAGTATTTTACACGTTATTTCTCGTTTCTGGTGCACTGGGCATTGGATTAATCCTGGCTATATTGCTGGATAGGGGACCCAAAGGAGAAAGTGTCTTCAGAACGATCTTCCTCTACCCGATGTCGCTTTCCTTTATCGTAACCGGAACCATCTGGCGCTGGCTGCTCGCTCCAAGAGGTGGAATCAACAGGCTACCGACAATGGTCGGACTTCCCGCAATCGGGTTTCGCTGGTTGAACAGCAGACAGTCCATACTGAACTTCAACTGGCAGAACCTACCCCAAATCACGGCGATAGTCGTCGGGGCAGCCTTTTTATTTATTGCTTTTCGCCAGTGGAGAAGTGGGTTAAAGAAGAAAGGATTTCTAAGTCTGATCCCGACCTTAATACTCTTACTCTGGGCACTCTGGGGCGCCAGGTTCACTCCGGAAATCCTCTCAACACCCGAACAGCACGGCTTCAATCTGGCCACGGTAGGTATCATAATTACCGCAATCTGGCAGTATTCCGGTTATACTATGGCTCTATATCTCGCAGGTCTCCGGGGGATATCCGAGGACTTGAGGGAAGCTGCCCGCCTTGACGGTGCGAACCAGTTCCAGTACTACCTCAACGTGGCGATACCGATTCTCAAGCCGATGACTATGAGTGCCATCATAATACTGGCTCATATTTCATTGAAGATGTTTGCTTTAATCTTCGCCATGACCGGGCCCGATAACGCGGAAACCAGTCACCCCGCTGTTTTGATGTACCTGACCACCTTCCGAGCCAACAATTTCGCCAAAGGAGCGGCAATCGCGGTCGTCCTGTTTGTGATGGTCGCGGTATTTATCGTACCTTACCTGATCAGCGCGTATAGAGAGAGGAGGGCATAATGTTAAAGAGACTTGACTGGGGTAAACTGGTAGTATACTTGGCTCTCGTGCTCTTTTCCCTCCTGTATCTTATGCCGATCTACATGACTATAATTACTGCCCTGAAACATCCGGTAAATATAAGCCTGACCACCGCCTGGAAACTTCCAGGCAATATTAACTGGGGTAGCTTCGCAGAGGCATACAATACGCTTGGCCCCAACTTTATGAACAGCCTCTATCTTGCCGTTTCAGCCACTCTCATCTCCGCTATTATTGGATCTTTGAATGGTTACGTGTTTTCTAAATGGAAACTCCCCGGCAATGAAATCATATTTACCCTGGTATTGTTCGGCATGTTTATCCCCTATCAAATAATCTTGATCCCACTATTTCGAGTTTTGAGACAACTGAATCTCTACGGGGGAATTCCTGGTCTGGCTCTGGCTCACATAGTTTACGGAATTCCGATAACTTCCTTGATATTTCGTAACTTTTATGCCCGGATACCGGAATCGATGATTGAGTCGGCCCAGATGGACGGCGCGGGATTCTTCGGTATTTACCGGCGGATAATATTGCCGCTTTCGATGCCAGGCTTCGTCGTCGTGATAATCTGGCAGTTTACCCAGATCTGGAACGAATTCCTCTGGGGAATTACCCTCACCAGACACTCCGCCAACCCGATAACCGTCGGTCTAGCGCAGCTGGCCGGGGGGCAGGCAGTAAGCTGGAACTTACCGATGGCCGGGTCGCTCCTTGCAGCCTTTCCGGTCTTGATTATCTATATACTGATGGGACGTTACTTTATCAGGGGATTGCTCGCGGGTTCGGTTAAGGGTTAGAGATCTTTTAAAATAAGAGGTGCAATTATTGAATGAATAACAAAGTCAAAGCAAAATGGGGGATTCTTGGAACGGCAAAGATAGCGCGGGAGGCGTTGATTCCGGGCTTAAGGGATTCGAACAGCTCTAAATTAGCTGCCATCGCTTCCAGAAGCAAAGAAAAGGCAAAAGAGTTTGCCGAAAAGTTCAACGTTCCGAAAAGTTACGGGTCTTATGAAGAACTCCTAAATGACAATCAACTGGAGTTCGTCTACATCCCACTGCCGAACCATCTCCATACAAAATGGTCAATTAAGTCGGCAAGAGCAGGAAAGCACGTCTTATGTGAAAAACCGCTCGGGACAAGCACGAAAGAAGTAAAAGAAGCGTTTGAAGCCGCTAAACAAGAGGGCGTCAAGTTGATGGAAGGGTTTATGTATCGGTTTCACCCCCAGACTCGGCGGGTAAAAGAGCTTCTGAATCGAGGCGAGATCGGCGAATTCAGATTCTTTCGGGGCGCCCACAGTTTTTCTCTGGTTACACAGGACCGGGAGGACGACATACGGTGGAAGGAGGAGATGGGGGGCGGGAGTCTGATGGATTTAGGGACCTATTCGATAAATACCGTTCGCTACCTCTTTGCAGAAGAGCCCATGCGTGTAACTGCAAGACAAACTGTTCACCCGGATCATACAGCTGAAGCAGAAACCCAGGCAATCTTTGAGTTTCCTGGAGGTAAAACCGCCACATTCGACAGTAGCTTCCTTCTCGACCATCGAGCAAATTACGAAATTATCAGCAAAACGGGAAGAATAAAGGCATTCAACACCTATAACCCGGGACTGGGTAGGAAGACAAGGATCGAGATAAAAAAGGGAGACGTGATAGAGGAAGAGACAATTAATGAGGAAAACGAGTATGCTCTGGAAGTGGATGAACTGGTAGAGGCGGCAAGAGAAAACAGAGACCCACTACTTGGTCCCGAGGAAAGCATAAATAATGCCAGAGCATTGGAGGCTACCAGGAAGTCGGCGGAAAAGAGAGGTTGGGTGGAAGTTTAGATAATTTGCCAGTCCTCACAGGTTGAAGTAGGATCAGGGATAACCAGAACTTTATTTACCATAATGAACCAGTTAGTCTTGTAACGACAGAAAATTTCCGTTAAACTAAACAAGAAAACTTGAGTAAATATATCCACTTTTAATACTAAATAGATATAAACAAAAGGTGAGATCAGATGATTACAGAAGAAGAAGTAGAAGAAGCGCTGGATGAGGTTAGGCCGTCGATCCAGGCTGACGGCGGTAACGTCATTTTGGACGAAATCACTGAGGACAACGTAGTAAAGGTCCAACTGGTAGGAGCCTGTGCCGGCTGCCCAATGTCAACTATGACCTTAAAACAAGGCGTGGAAAAGGTTTTAGAAGCCAACATACCTGAAGTTAAAGAGGTTAGAGCCGTTTAATTCCCTTGGTTGAGCTAGTCATCTTAAATTAGTATCATAGTTTGAACTCAAATCAAGAGGTGGGACGAGATGGCTGCAAGTCTTAATCAGGTTGTTTTAATTGGAAACTTGACTGATGATCCCGAACTTCAATACACACAGTCCGGGGTCGCCAGAACTACTTTTACCATTGCCGTTAATCGACAGTATCGAGACAGCAATGACGAATTACAGAAAGATACCACTTTCGTACCGATCACCACCTGGAGAAATCAAGCTGAAAATTGCGCCACTTATCTCAGCAAGGGAAGACCGGTTGCAGTTATGGGTAGACTTCAAATTTCTAACTACGAAGACGACGAAGGGAACAACAGAAAGTGGACCAACGTTGTTGCTAGAAACGTACAATTCCTCGGATCCGGGCAAAGGCCGGACACTCAAGAGGAAAGCGGCGAGACACCAACACCTGATAAACCGGAAACCACCAGTTCTCCCGACGACGATGACGAGGAAATACCGTTTTAATAGAGAGAGGTTTTAGTATCCGGTAGTGCTGGAGAGCCTTTTCTCGGGGCAAATTCCTGACCGGGATTGGGCAAAATAACTAGGGTTAATTACCTCAACTCGTCCATTAATTTCGAGCCGATCTCGCCCGGAAGAGCTCTGAGGATAGTCGCCAGTATCGACGGGTTTTTTGCCATACGTTTGGCTAGCGGATACAGATGGTCAATATCCCCGTTTTCACCTACCCATCTGGATATCTTTGGGTTTTTCAACAACTGGAGCAACTTCGCGAGTTTCCTGTCCGACACACGTTCCAGCACTTTATGCAACAGTAATTCCCGTCGTAATTCGTCTCCCACTTCGCTCATCCACTCATCATAATAGTACTGTGAAGGGTTTTCCAACCCGGCGAGAGCTTTTACAGCTACTCTACCAGCCAGTTTTGAAGTAATCGATATAGGATATAACCCGCCTCCGGTCGTAGGCTTTACTTGACCGGCGGCATCCCCGACAGTCAGAACGGCCTCGTCACAGGAGTGGTCAGGAACACCCAGCGGAATAACTCCGGTATGAAACTTATCGGGGGTCTTCTGACTTGTTTTATCCAGCAGGCGAGAGAAACACTTTTTAAGCTTATCCCCCTGAGGGGTGGCAAGACCAATCCGCGCTTTCTCTTCTGAGACAGGGATAATCCAGGCGAAGAACCCGGGAGCAATATCCTTTCCAAAAAAAACCTCCACGAAATCACTACTGCGGGGTTCATATTTTTTCTCAGCCTGGATTGCGTAGAGCAACTTAGACGGACTATCGAGATCAAATAGACGCCTAACGTCGCTTTGAGGACCGTCCGCACCGATAATTATGCACGGTTCAAGCGTTTCCATCCCGGAACCTTCGACCGATTTTATTTTAACCTTTGGCCCTTCCCGGCTATATATTTCGGTTGACGGTTGGACCACGACTCCCTCGTTCTTCGCTCCCGAAAGCAAATCTACATTTAGCCTGTCCCTATCGATAACTAAGGCCTTGGTCCCAGGCGCGGAAAGTTCAAAGTGGGAACCGGTAGGAGTATGAACTACTACCCCGCTAATTTCGTTCAAGACGGCTTCTTCCTTGCCTCCAAGCCTGTTCCAGGTCTCGAGACTTACCAGCCCCCCACAGGCGCTTGAACTTCCAAGGTCGGACTTTTTATCTATTAATAGAGTATCTGCTCCACCCGAGGCGGATACCTCAGCAGCAATAGCGCCTGCCGGACCGCCTCCCACGACCAGTACGTCCGGGTTCGACCTTCCTCTATTTACCATTTTAACCTCAGATTGACCGTCGGTCCTGATTGATCTACAACCTTAATAGCTTCCATCTCTATGCGAGGGGACTTTCCATACTTCAGGTATATTCCGTGAAGTTCCTGCCTCCCGCTGGTCTCGATATAACCAACCTCCAATTTTTTCCAACTCAGGTTGAAGATACAGCCCGCGATCCGGAAATCTTCAACCAAAACACCCAAAAAACTCTCTCTGTAACTCAACCTGGAGCTCAAACCAAGGGTAGCCGGATAACCGCCATAATCCAAGGTAATTCCCTGAGTCCAGCTTAACTCGATTTCCCCCACGGAAATATTCTTTCCCCCGGATATCGCCAGGTAAGTACCTCCTGCCACGGATATTCCGGTCGGACTGCGTCCAATTAGTTCACCAATTTGACTTTTTCTTTCCCGGGGAAACCATCTACCATCCGGATAAACTCCGGGTTCCAGTTGAAATTCGTAATTAAGGGTTAAATTTCCCACAGAATAGAACCCGTTTCCTCTCACTCGGTAACCTGAAGTGTCCAACCATAACCGCGAGGTCGAGTCCAGCATCCAACTACCGATCCTATAATCAAAGTATCGAGCCTCGATTCCACCAGTCAGGTCGAAAAAACTCGGGTCCTCGGATTCCGAGAAATTCCCCGTGAGAAAGGGATTCAACTTCCAGTTCTTCAGGGACAAAGATCGGTCCTCGCTTAGAGCCAACCCAATACCAAAGCCCCCTGGCGACGGGCGGGCCAGGCCCAGGTTTATTCCTTCGAATTTGAGATCCACCAAACCGGAAAAGGTGGGGTAACTAATAGCAATTTCCGTATTCTCCAGGGCTGCCGTTGTCCCTCCAAAACCGGCCAGAACAAGGATAAATCCCGCAAAAACCACCAGACACACACCTTTTAACAAGATCAAGGGCGTGGAGTTTAGTTTTGGCAATGGATTTACCTCACTTCCCGTCGATTAGGAGAAAAGTCTAGTTGTTAAATTCCGAAAAACAACAGATCCCCGCCGTGTCAGTCCATTTTTAGATAAATTTCAGATCGAGAAGGTTCATTCCTCTTTCTTTCCCTCAAATAGCAATCTCATTATCCCATAGTGAGCAAGCAGGACCAGCCCGAAACCGACAAAGAACAACTGGATAGCCTTAAGGGAAAAAGAGTAGGCCACGGCTTCGCTACCGCTTATTCCAAAGATCGCAAATATACCGATAAACCCACCTTCAGACACCCCTATTCCACCCGGTGTTACCCAAAACAGGGAAGACAATACAGAAATCATAGCGAACAACATGGTAAGTTCCACTATAGAAAATAACCGTCCCTGGGTGTAATAAAAATAGATCTGAGGCCTAATAAACATAAATACGGTTGCGGCCAGGTCAAGCAAGAAAGCCACACCCGTATGTTTTTTGTGCTGTCCAAAAGCCATACCGATTTCTTTTTCCAGATGTCTGATACTGTCCTCGGCCTTCTGCAGGAGTCTCGTCCAGGGTAGGTGCCTCTTCAAAAAAGCCGCGAATCTGGTAAACAGGAAAAGCTTCCTAAAGAAATTAAGTATGAGGGTGACTACAAGACCGAAAAAGATCAACGAGATGAGTACAAGGTAAGGAAGTGTATTAGTCGAAAGCCTCGTATAGACCCCCATCATCGCACCGATCAGAATGACGGTGACAAGGGCAGCTAACATCGTGATTCGCTCAGCCACTATGGTAGCAAAAGCCCTGCTGTAAGTCGAGTCTGTTTCCCTTTCAATAACCAGAGCCCTAACTGGTTCCCCGCCAAAATGCATGGAGGGGGTGAGAAAGCTTACCGAAAAACTTCCAATTCTGGCCCAGAAGCTCAGGCTAAACGGTGCCACAACTCCATATCCTTTCATGACAACTATCCAGGCGAGAGTCCAGAAGAAAAAGGTGAGCACTATGGCACCAACCATTAGTGCAAACCCGTCCCAGCCCAGGGATGAGATCTGGCTCCACACTTTTGCGGGTCCAATGTACCATAAAATAGCTGCCAGTATGGCAACTCCAAGAACCACGGACAGAGCAGTCGTCGCCTTACGACCCAATCGCACTTTAACCCTCCATTTTGCCAAAATTTGCCACGATCTCCAGGATATTCTCCGGGTTTAGTTTTAGCATCTTTCTTAATACCTCGACCCCGGGGATGGGTATTCGACTAATGAGAACTCAGTTGTACAAGGCTAACGGATACTTTATACTTTAGCAATATTTCTTAAAGAAAGGGGTGAACTATGCCCGAGGATTTTGATTTTGATACACAAGGTAGTCGAGGCGGAGCTGACTGGGAAAGGGTTCAACGGGGCCTTAAGAGGTTTGGCGACAAGGCTGGCTGGATTATCATAGCTTTAATCATCGTCATCTACCTACTTCAGGGGATTTATCAGGTAGGGCCGGCTGAAGTCGGCCTGGTAAAACGGTTTGGAAAATACGTAAGATCTGTAAATTCCGGTTTAAATTACCACCTTCCTCCCCCTATTGAGACTGTTCAGAAGGTGGATATTCGCTCAGTTCGCAAGGTTGAAATTGGTTACGAAACGATATCACCACCACCAAATCCACGATACCGAGTTGACAAGGAAGAGGCACTGATGCTGACCGGAGACGACAATATAGTTCACATGGAACTCGCTGTTCAGTTTACCGTAATAGATCCCGAATTGTTCGCTTTTAACATTATAGACCCTCATGCCCTGGTAAAGGAGGCCGCGGAAGC
>JAIPHJ010000046.1 GCA_021735245.1 Candidatus Bipolaricaulota bacterium | reverse complement strand
GTTATCCTTCTACCTTCAAACGGAGGTTCATCGACGTTGCCGGTAAGGTGGTAAGAACCTCTGGGTATACGGCCTTAAAAGTCACCAAAGCAGTCTGGAACCGACTCCACGTACCGGAGGTTTGGGAACGGGTAAACTCTCCTCCCGTAATTGCCCTATCGGCAATCTAACTTTACCCATACCAATACAGCTTGGTTTAGCGCTATCTGCAGGAGGGCTGTGTACTCGGCCCTGTAAAGGGGTAGTTTTTGGTTCCTTTTGTTGCCAAATTATCTTAATCTGGGTACAAAACTGGTCATTTTTCGACCGAAGTCGCACGTGGTTGCAACCGGACCGGCCAATGTGTGAAAATCGCTCTGTCAAAGATCATAATTTGGCAGAATCGCAAGATTTAGGTTGTAGGTTATTTGTTGGACGATATTTCTACGAAATCAGCCGATAATACCTAGGATACCTCCTGGGGATAAATCGGCTGATTAAATAAGTACTACAGTGGTTAGAACTGAGCTTCGATCAGTTACCAGGTGAGCGGGGAGCAGTATTCAAAACACTCACTTAACGGTAGAGTTTGCCCGCCCACTCTTTCATTTCTCCCGCTGACAAACCAACTTCAATTGATTAAAATTTAATCGAGATGAGTGAAGAATTCGTACTAAAAACCGATAAAGAGCCAAAGGGCGATCAGCCAGAGGCAATCGAAGAACTGACCGAGGGATTGAGGGACGGGTTAACCCATCAGACCCTCCTCGGTGCCACCGGAACCGGTAAGACGTTCACGATGGCAAACATAATTGAGAACGTTCAGAAACCGACCCTGGTTATCGCCCACAATAAGACGCTCACCGCCCAGCTCTGGAACGAATTCAACGAATTATTTCCCGACAACGCCGTCCACTATTTCGTCTCCTACTACGACTACTATCAGCCCGAAGCCTACGTACCGGAAACTGATACCTACATTGAAAAGGATTCCTCCATCAACGACGAAATAGACCGACTTCGCCACAAGGCAACCTCGGCTCTGTTTGAACGCGATGACGTGATAATAGTTGCCAGTGTTTCCTGTATCTACGGACTCGGTTCCCCCGACACCTATTCAGACATGGCTAGACCCCTCACCCTGGACAGTCACCTCGAAAGGGACCATCTCCTGAGAAACCTGGTTCGGTTGCAGTACAAACGAAACGACCTGAACCCGGAACGAGGAACGTTTCGGGTAAGGGGCGATACAGTGGAGATCATCCCTATTTACGGGGAAGAAGTGGTCCGGGTAGAGTTCTTCGGGGACACGATAGACAGGATAAGGCTGGTAGACTCCATCACCGGGAGGACGCTGGAGGAAAAGGACGAAGTGGTAATTTATCCCGCAACCCACTTTATTACCCCCCGGTCCAAACTGAACGAAGCCATGGAGAATATCAAGGAAGAGCTGGAAGAGCGATTAGAAAAGCTACGGGAACGGGGAAAACTGCTGGAAGCACAGAGACTGGAGAACCAAACGCGCTACGACCTGGAAATGATGGAGGAACTTGGATACTGCAAAGGGATTGAAAACTACTCCAGGCACCTGACCAGCCGGGATCCGGGAGAACCGCCTTACACGTTAATTGATTACTTTCCGGACGATTTTCTAATTTTCGTGGACGAATCTCACCAGACAATTCCTCAGCTCGGGGGAATGTACAACGGCGACAGATCGAGAAAAGAGACACTGGTGGAACACGGTTATAGATTGCCTTCCGCTCTCGATAATCGTCCACTTAAGTTCGAAGAGTTCGAGGACAGGATTCATCAGATAATCTATACTTCTGCTACCCCCGGACCTTACGAATACGAACACAGCGAAAAGGTCGTAGAACAGATAATAAGACCCACCGGGCTGGTCGACCCGGAAGTCGAAGTCCGGCCGATAGAAAACCAGGTAGATGATCTGTTAAACGAGATAAACAAGGTTACCGACAGAAACGAGCGAGTCCTGGTGACAACCCTAACTAAGAAGCTTGCCGAGGAACTTTCGGACTACTTCCTCGAAGTTGGGGTGAAAGCTCGGTATCTCCATTCGGAAATTGACACTATAGATCGAGTCAAAATACTAAGAGAGCTGCGTCAGGGTGAATTCAACGTACTGGTAGGAATAAACTTGCTCAGGGAGGGTCTGGACCTACCGGAAGCATCGCTGGTGGCTATCCTCGACGCGGACAAAGAAGGCTTCCTGCGTTCCGATACGTCCTTGATCCAGACGATGGGACGTGCAGCCAGGAACGTGAGGGGAAAAGTCATTCTCTACGCCGACAGGATGACGGACTCGATGAGACGGGCAATAGACGAAACAAACCGAAGACGGGAAATCCAGAAAGAGTACAACGAAAAGCACGACATAGAACCCGAGACAATAAAGAAGGAAATCACTGATATCGCCCAGCTCATAGACCCGGAGTCGTCCCAGGACGTTCAAGTGCCCGACGAGGAGGAATTGAAGGATATGGATGGAAGCGAAGTCCTGATGATCGTGGAAAAGCTCGAGAAGTCCATGGAAGAGGCCGCCGAGAGACTGGAATTCGAAAAAGCCGCAGCGTACCGGGACGAGATCGAAGAATTAAAAGAGGAAATGGCAGGCTAAACTCGAGGGCTTCCGACTGGTTCGCAGGTACGTACCTTCCCAATAGCCAACTTTAATTTGCACTTCCCCGCTTCGTCTCTATAATATGTAGGATAGTTTTATAGATAGATTCCAGAAAATAGCTGGAGGGAAATATTCGTGAAGACAGAAAGAGTTCGGTTTGCTCCTTCGCCGACGGGATGGCTCCACGTCGGAGGAGCAAGAACAGCACTTTTTAACTGGTTATACGCCAAAAAACACGACGGCAAGTTGATTCTTCGAATTGAGGATACTGATCTGGATAGGTCCAGCGAGAAGTATGCCGAGAGCATAAAGGAAGACCTTAAGTGGCTGGGAATAAACTGGGACGAGTTTTACAAACAGTCCGACAGGTTGGAAATATACGAGCGCTACGCGCGCAGACTGGTCCACGAGGAAAAGGCCTATCACTGTTTCTGCACTGAAGAAGAATTGGAAGAAAGACGGCAAAAAGCTCTGGACGAAGGCCGGACGCCTATATACGACGGAAGATGTCGGAACCTGTCAGAGGAAGAGAAACAGGAATACCGCGAAGAAGGACGGGACTCAGTGATCAGGTTCAAGCTGACCGAACAACAACCAAAAGTTGTGGTACCGGATAGAATAAAAGGGGATATAGAATTCGAGAGCCTGACAACCGGCGATTTCGTCATCTTAAAATCGGACGGTACCCCAAGTTACAACTTCGCCTGCGTCCTGGACGATCACCTTATGGAGATAAGCTTTACGATGAGGGCGGAGGATCATTTAACGAATACCGCCAAGCAGATACTGCTTTACGAAGCACTCGACTTCGACCAACCTCAATTCGGCCACCTTTCGATGCTGCTCGGTCCGGACAAGTCCAAACTGAGCAAGCGGAGTGGCGCTACCTCGGTAAAAGAGTTCAGGAAAAATGGATACCTTCCCGAAACACTGGTTAACCACCTGGCTCAGCTCGGTTGGTCTTCCAAGGACAACCAGGAAATATTTACAATACCGGAGCTTATCGAACAGTTCTCACTGGACAACATAATTGACAGCCCTCAGGTATTCGACAGGGAAAAGCTGGACTGGTTCAACAACCAGTATATAAAAAGGGCGGAACTCGACCGTCTGATCGATCTCGCATTGCCGTTTTTAAAACAGGGAGATTACATAGAAGAGGATCCGGAAGACGAAGAACGGGAAAAGCTGGGGAAAGTTCTCGACCTTATCCGGCCGTCTCTTGAGAAATTAACCGATCTCAAGGAACAGGAGGACCTGGCAATATTCTACGGTTCGCTGGAATTGAGTTCGGAGGCCAGAGAGGTTCTAAGCTGGGATAGTTCGCCCGCTGTTCTTCGGGCCCTTAAAGATAAGCTGTCCGCCAGAGAGTCCATTTCTCCTGACGAAGTTTCGACCATCGTAAAAGAGGTCAAAGAGGACCTGGAAGTTGAGTACAAAGAAGTATACAAACCGTTACGTGCGGCAGTTACCGGAAAGATCTCGGGGCCGGAAATCAAGGAAGTCCTGAGCATTTTAGGACCGGAAGTTACCTGCGAGCGACTGGACTCGGCAGGGTAAGGCCTGAATTAAAAAGCCAGGGGCCAAAGACCGGAACAAAAAGAATTACCGGTAAAAATTTCTACCTACAAAATTAATTAATCTTAACGGAGGAGATTTATTGATGTTATCGACTTACGATTTGAGCCTGGTACCGGGGATTATCTCTGCTCTGGGTCTTGTGCTTGCCTGGTATCTGGTTCGATACGTCACCAGGCAAGACCAGGGTACTGAAGAAATGAAGGACCTGCAGGGATACATCCGGGAAGGCGCATGGACCTTCATGAGCGAGGAAGTTAAGGTATTCGCCGTGGTGATGTTCGGCATCGCCGGCCTATTGTGGGGTATATTTTACTGGGAAGTGGCGATTGCATTTATTATAGGAGCGGTCCTATCAATGACCGCGGCATTCATTGGAATGAATTCAGCTACGCTATCCAATGGGAGAACGACCAACGCTGCTAGAAGTAATTTCAGGAAAGCCCTCAATATAGCTATCTCGGGCGGTGCAGTGATGGGTCTAGCTGTTGCCGGCCTGGCCCTGGGAGGACTCGTCCTGGTTGTTTCCATTTTTAGAGGGTCCTTTAACCCCGCAACGCTCCATATCCAGACCAAATCCATCCCTGTCATCAGCCCGTTACTCGGACGGGACGTAAATCTGATCAAGGGAGCACTAATAGTCAGTGCTTATTCTATGGGAGCGTCTCTCGTCGCCCTGTTCGACCGCGTCGGTGGAGGTATTTACACAAAAGCAGCCGACATGGGAGCCGACCTGGTAGGAAAAGTAGAACAGGGATTGCCCGAAGACGACCCCCGGAACCCTGCCTCTGTAGCCGATAACGTAGGTGATAACGTAGGTGACGTTGGAGGCCTCGGCGCCGACCTGCTCGAATCGTTTATCGGGTCGATAATCTCCGTAATAGTTATCATGCTTTACGTATTCGTCGGTCAAGGTGTAGAAGGGAGCGTAGCTCCGTCACTACAAAACATGCTCGGCCAGATCGGGCTCAACGTGGGTCTGACCACGTCGCAGTTCTGGTGGTCAATATTAACACCGATGCTGATTGTCGGCTCGGGAATATTCGCCAGTATTGTCGGGGTCCAGTACATTAGGATGAGCAAGAGAGAAGAAGGCATGCAGACGACCCTGATGAATGGAACGAGGATTGCCGCCCTGCTGACGGCAGCATTCGCGTTCATCATTATCTGGATATCTCCGATGAATTTTGCTCCGTTCTGGGCCGTTCTAACCGGAGCACTGGTCGGGATAGTAATCGGTTATATTTCGGAGTACTACACGTCTGCCGAATACAACCCGGTGAAGAGAATCGCCGAAATGAACGACTCCGGAACGGCAGTGGGCATTACTTCCGGAATGGCCGTAGGCATGCTTAGTACATTCGTTCCAGCCCTTGCCATCGCACTGGCCGTCATGATTACCTACTGGCTCGCAGGGTTGATGGGCGTGGCCTATGGTGCACTCGGCATGCTTTCATTTGTCGCCATAACCGTATCCGTAGACACTTACGGACCTATAGCGGATAACGCAGGAGGAATTGCCGAGGGAGCCGGGCTGGACGAAAGTGTAAGGGAAAGGACGGACAAGCTGGATTCAATCGGAAATACAACAGCGGCAATAGGAAAGGGCTTTGCAATTGGGTCCGCAGCATTTTCCGCTCTGGCATTGATTGCGGCTTACATGTGGTCGGCCATCGGCAGCGCGGAAGCCGTCAAAGTACCTACAATTGAAATACTTTCATCGGAACCGGGCATAGGTGGATCCGTGGTGGCTGCCCTGTTTCTGGGGGCCATGATCCCGTACGTATTCTCTTCCCTGTTGATAAGGGGAGTAAGTGATACGGCAGGAACTATGGTCAGGGAAGTGCGACGACAGTTCAAGGAAATGCCCGGAATACTCGAGGGAGAAACCAAACCGGACTACAACAAGTGCATATCGATTACGTCCGCCGGCGGGCTTCGCAGGATGGTCGTTCCGTCTTTACTGGCGGTATTCATGCCGATAATCGTCGGCCTGGTACTGGGACGACTGGCACTGGCCGGATTCCTCATAGGTGCCTTATTATCGTGTCTCCAGCTCGCAATTTACTGTGCCAATACGGGTGGTGCTCTGGACAACGCAAAGAAGTACATAGAGGAAGGAAACTTCGGTGGCAAGAATTCTGAGGCACACGACGCGAGCGTAGTCGGTGACACGGTCGGCGACCCTCTCAAAGATACCGTCGGTCCTTCGCTGGACATCCTGGCGAAGTTGATGTCGGTCGTTTCGATACTTTTTGCCTCATTGTTCCCCGTTTACCCGATCATCTTCTAACGAGACGCTTAAACTGAGTTCACTGCGGGAGTCCGGAAAGAGTCCGGGCTCCCTTTTTTATTTCGATCCGAGAACTCCCTGGATTGAGACTGGAGGTATTCGATGGCTACTTTCGATTGGTCAAGGGAAGACAACCGCTGCTTCGGCTGTGGTGACAATCCAATAGGGCTGGAACTCGATTTTACCAAAGAGGGAGAATGGATCGCCGCCAGGAAGGAATTGAGAAATCACTACCAGGGATTTAAGAATACTGCCCACGGGGGAATAATCGCCACGTTGCTCGACGAGGCATCCGCGTGGGCGGCAATGGCTGAAACAGGTCGGGTCTCTCCGAGCTACGAGTTAGAGTGTAAATTTCTCCAGCCCGTTCCCCTGGAAGAAGAGTTAACGGTCAGAGCAAAGGTAATAGAGAGAAAACACGGGATCGCGAGGACAAAAGCGGAAGTGCGAGATAAAGATGACGAACTTCTGGCAAAAGCCGAAATTAACTGTCGGATTCTGGACGAGAAAATGGACGGAATCCAGAGCGAACTGGCCCGAGACCAATAAAGCTCATTCAAATTATTTCAGATAACTATCGAACCAGTCTACCATTTCCTCAAGACGCTTGATCCGGTTTTTCGGTTTTCCGCCCCGGCTGAGCTCGTGGTTTTCACCTTCAAACAGACATAACCTGGCGGGCACGCCGTGGTACTTAAGCGCCGTAAACATCTGCATTCCCTCCCCTTCCCAGCACCGGTAGTCCTCCCGGGAATGAATAAAAAGAGTCGGGGTATCGACCCGATCCGCGTATTTCAACGGAGATTGGTTCCAGAGCTTCTCGTGATCCTTCCAGGGGTCACCGTCCTGCTGGTCGGAGACGAAAAAGTAGCCGATGTCCGTGGTATTAAATTTGGAGATCCAGTTCGATATACTCCTGCAGGATACTGCGGCGTCAAATCTATCAGTATGACCGACGATCCAGTTGGTCATGAACCCTCCGTACGACCCGCCCGTAACTCCGAGCCTTTCCTCGTCTATGAAAGAGAAACGGTCCAGAGCAAAGTCCATTACCTTCATCAGGTCCTCGTAGTCTTCCTGACCGTATCTTCCCCGAATATCAGAGAACTTGTCGCCTTTTCCGTCACTACCCCTTGGATTTGAAAAGATAACGACGTATCCGTTATTGGCTAAAACCTGCATTTCGTGGAAGTAAACGTCTCCGTAAACTGCTTTAGGGCCGCCGTGAACCTCCAGTATCGTCGGATATTTCTCTTCGGGGTCGAAGTCACGGGGTTTAATTACCCAGGAGTCGAGAGAGAAGTCCTCTCGTTCGACCGTGAATCTTTCCGGAGGAGAGAAACCATCCGACGGCAGGGTCCCCTCGTTTAACGCAGTTAGTTTTCTTTCTTCTTTCTCGACCGAAAGGGAGTACAGTTCCTGAAGGTCCCCGGAGGTAAGTTTTACAAAGACCGCTCTTCCGTCCAGGACGTCGAAATCGTCAACTGAGCTTCCCCCTTTGGTAAGTTTAGTTACCTCTCCTTCCGGATCCGCCACGGATAAGTAGGAACTTCGCCCGACCGTCGATAGAAAGTAAAATTTACCTCCGTCCGTGGCACTCCTCTGGCCGGAACCGAGCCTAACGTCAGTCAAAACCCTATTAGAAAATGAGTTACTCAAGTCGGGATTGAGAGGGTTAAACTCCTTCTCCTCCAGGTCGAACTCGAATAATTCGTGATTCTGGTTCAGTCCGGTCTTTTCCATGTCGGTCAACGTAACGTACAAGGTCTCCGGATCCTTGAATTCGAGCAGGTCCAGCTGAAAACTATCGTCAGTCAACCTCTCCGGGGACAAATTGTCTCCCGGGGGAAGAAAGTATATTTCGCTGGTGACGGGAGCTTTGTCTTCGTATTCCCTGCCCACAAAAGCCAGATTATCCCGATTCACGGCAAATTCTTCGACCGTTATAGCTCCCGGGGTCAATTCCTCGGGCTCGTCCTCTGCCTCCGAGTGGGAAAACAGGTGAGATCTCTTCTTGCTGGTAAAGCCCCTGCTGTTTTCCCAGAAAGGAATTTCGTCCAGAATCTGGCAACTGGGACCTTCCTCTTCTTCGTCTTTCTTCTCGATCTCCACCGGAGCCCTGTAAATAAGTTTTCCGTTATGCCACCTGAACGACTCAACCTCGTGGGGCACGGAGAAAACCCTGGTAGCCTCCCCTCCCGTTACGGAAATGGTATAAAATTCCGTCTTCCCCTCCGCTTCCTCGTCCTCTAATCCCCGGGAAGAAGTAAAGAGAATTTTCTCGGGTCCGCGCCAGACGAAACTTCCGTCCTCGTCGGATGCTGTAAGCCTGAAGGAAGATTCCTTATCAAAGTCGTGTATCCATATATTCGAGTCGTAACCGTCCTGGTCTTCGTTTGCTTCCTTTACCAGAAAGGCCACTTTAGTTCCGTCTTCCGATAAAGACGGCTGGGAAATAGATTTGAACTCTGTCAGCGACTCTGAAGTCAAGCGCGTCATAATATCACCACAAAATAAAAAATGTTTGCGAGGCCATCGGTAGAAATATGGAGGCAGGTACTAACTAAAGTCCTATCTCCAGCAAATTACGAACAGGTTGTCCAGGAACCGGTCGCGAATTAACCCCTAAGTCAAGCGCGGGCCCTCAGACCCGTTCGAAATCGAGGTCGAGTAGCCTGCCGATCTCCGGTTCGAGGTTCTGGGTAACCTTTCTGTCGCCTCTCAGCACTAGTTCGTAGTTTTCGTAGTAAACAAGACGAAAGTCCCCTTCTTCAGTTCTCACGTCAAGATTGAGAACGATATAAGGCTCCATCGATTCCGGATCGTTGAGTTTAATCCTGGGGCTATCGAATTTTTCCTTTATCCAGGATTTTAAGTCCTTTATTTCTCCCTCGTAATCCACTACGTCCTTTGCCAGGAAGAATACGTCGTGGTCTTCCTCCGAGCTGGACTCCCGCTCGAAGTCTTCGGAAATAGATCCCGACCAAAATACGTTCTTGAGAGAACTAAAAAAACCTTTAATGCTCATGGTTAAGGATATATCCTGTTAATCTGTCTCGGAAAGGGGATTGTCTCCCGGACGTGGTCCAGACCACATACCCAGGCTATCGACCTTTCCACCCCCAGCCCGAACCCGGAATGGGGCACCGATCCGTACCTTCTCAGATCGAGATACCACTCGTACGGCTCGTGAGGGAGCCCTTCCTCGTCCATCCTTTGCTTGAGCAGGTCCAGGTCGTCTATCCTCTGGCTGCCCCCTATCAACTCACCGTAACCGTCCGGAGCGATCAGGTCCGCAGCGTAGACGCAGTCACCTTCAGGCATCGGCTCCATGTAAAACGGTTTAAGCTCCCGGGGGAAGGCTTCGATAAAAACCGGCTTATTAAAATGGTCACCAAGGGCAGACTCGGCAGGAGCACCGAAGTCTTCACCGTACTCCATTTCCTCCCCTGCCTGGTTAACTATCTCCACGGCTTCTTCATAGGTAATTCTGGGAAAAGGCTTTTCCACCATCTCTATTAACCTCCCCGGGTCCACGTCGAGGCTTCTTAATTCTTCCTCCCTCTCTTTGGCCAACCGTGTCACAACGGAATGGACCATATCTTCCTGAAAATCCAGGTTTTCGTCGTGCTCGACCCAGCTCAATTCCGCCTCCGCCATCCAGAATTCCGTAAGGTGTTTCCTGGTCTTCGATTTTTCCGCCCTGAACACTGGGCCAATCCAGTAGACTTCTCCCAGCGCCGCCGCCGTTGCTTCCAGGTAAAGCTGGGAACTCTGAGTTAGATAAGCGTCCTCACCAAAGTAGTCAGTCTCGAAAAGCGTCGTAGTTCCTTCAACCGATACACCGGTCAGGATAGGTCCTTCAGTTGCTATAAGACCTTTTTCGTCAAAGTAATCTCTCAAAGCCTGCAGCAGTTCGTGTCTGACCCTCAGTACCGGCGAAGCTCCTTTTGCTCTTATCCAGAGATGCCGGTTATCCATGAGAAAACCGGGACCGTGCTCTTTCGGCGTAATCGGGAAGTCGTCCTGAACGGAGTGCTGAACCTCGACCCCGGAGACTTCCAGTTCGTACCCGATAGGAGCCCTTTCGTCTTCTTTTACCGTCCCCGTAACGATCACTGACGATTCCCGCTTTAATTCAAGGGTTTTTTCAAATAGCTCATTCCCAACCGAGTCCTCTTTGAGTACCCCCTGAATTATGCCGGTGCCGTCCCTTAGCTGAATGAACTGGATACCTCCGCTCGATCTGCGATTGTAAAGCCAACCTTTTATAGTTACTTCCTGTCCGTCGTAGTCTTCGACTTCGGATATTGAGATTGTTTTCATGGTTACCGTTCCTCTGGTAATAAATCCGGCAATCGAACTCGCTCGGATTCTAAATTGGTTAATTTTAAATTCGGAAACTGCCGCCCTCGGAGGTCACCAAAACTTGCCGAGGAAGCCCCACAGCTCGCTGTGGGGAGGAATCAGCTGGTTAACTTAACTTGATATGAGGTATCCAGCAGTCAATTCGCTCTGCTCGTTAAAGTTTGATACGGGTCCAAGACCAGTTCCGAAT
>JAIPHJ010000013.1 GCA_021735245.1 Candidatus Bipolaricaulota bacterium | reverse complement strand
ACCAGCACCCAGATTGCTATTGACGTCAAAATTGCTATAAATCTACAGCTGAGATTGAAATTGAAGGTCGTTTCATATTTTGTTTATCTATAGCAATCTGGGTGCTGGTCGGTCAGACATATGCGCCGCTTCGCTGGAATTTTCCCGGCTCGGAGCCCTCAGGAAGTGGAGGCAATATATTAAATGCCCGTCTTCAGATTCTCTGGTGATTGTTCAGGAAAATCCTATCGGAGGCCGAGACGTCCAGCACTCAATTGGGCACTACATTACAAAAGAGGCAAGGAGTTGTTTTATTGACAATTTATGACGAACTTTTCCAGTATATGGATGGAGGCTCCAATTGAGTGCTGGATGCGGTTTTATCGAACAATCACCAGAGAACAACGTGAGATACTTTCTATATAAAGAATACAAAGCAGGGCGATCTTCCATCCTCGGCCGATTTGGCTGGCGAAACCAGGCAAATTATTTGCCGAGGAAGTCTTAGGCCTTACATGATAAGCTCCTGCCGGGCAGGGGGCTAGTCAATTACCCTGCCCTTCCGGGCGGGGCATGTAGAAAAACCCCTTTATAACTAACAGCTAAGTAGTTCAAAAAAGCGAGACCCAGCAGTCAACAAGGCCGGAAACGCTGATCAGGGAAGTATAAGGCGGGTGGTGGAGCCGACGGGATTCGAACCCGTGACCTCGTGGATGCCGACCACGCGCTCTCCCGGCTGAGCTACGGCCCCATTGGTGAATTAATGATAAGTTAGAGTTATAAACCATGCAAGGAGGTTTGAATGCTATCTCTCCGGGAAACCAAGTTGATTAAACCCTTCAGTTACCCTATACTGATTAAAATTAATAACAAGGTGATAATTATGAACTTTGGTGATCGGGTTTGGCTCGGTTAAAAGCAACCGTGCTATAAACTTTTCAAGTCCACCCTTATCCGGTACTTCAACCGGAGATTTTCTCCCTGTTCCGTCGGTTCATACGAAGCTACCGTCTTTCTTTCCGGAACAGCTTGAACCGGCCTGGCGGCTCCAGCAATTCTCGTTCAGCAGATAATATTTTCAGTTAATCTATATCTTTTTCTTATTTCACATATTATCTCAACTATACAGGAGGTTTGACGTGAAAAATAAAATGATCCATCTCGACCAGACAGATTTGCCAACCAGCTGGTTCAATCCTCTACCATTATTCGAGGAACCGCTGGATCCACCGCTTAACCCGAAGACTGAAGAACCAATGAAGCCGGAAGAACTTAAGGAAATATTCCCCGAGGGTTCGATCGACCTCGAGATGAGCCAGAAAAGAGAGGTGGACGTTCCGGAAGAAGTCAGCGAGAAATACAAGATCTGGAGACCGACGCCACTTATTAGGGCAACCAACCTTGAGCGGGAACTGGGTACTCCGGCCCGGATTTACTTCAAGTACGAAGGCGCTTCTCCCCCGGGAAGCCACAAGCCCAATACCGCCCTCCCCCAGACTTACTACGCCAAGCAGGAAGGCCTGAAAACTCTAACCACAGAGACCGGGGCGGGTCAGTGGGGAAGTGCCCTGAGCTTCACGACATCGCAGTTTGGCATAAACGCAAAAGTGTTTATGGTTAGAGTAAGTTACGACCAGAAACCGTTCAGAAAATCCATGATCCAGAGCTGGAACGGGGATATTGTTCCCAGTCCTTCGGAAGAGACCGAGGTCGGCCGAAGCTTTCTGAAGGAGAATCCCGACACGGACGGAACCCTGGGTATGGCAATTAGCGAAGCCATCGAACTTGCCACCAAATCCGAAGACGCCAAGTACTCTCTGGGCAGCGTGTTGAACCACGTGCTGATACACCAGTCTATACTGGGAAAGGAAACGCGACTCCAGCTCGAAAAGGATGGTCAAAAACCCGACGTACTCATCGGCTGCACGGGTGGAGGTAGTAACTTTGGAGGGCTCGTTTTACCGTTCTTGAAGGACATAATCGAGGAAGGAAGGGACATAAAACTAATAGGAGCCGAGGCGACGGCATGCCCGACCTTAACCAAAGGCAACCAGGAATACGACTACGCCGACAGCGGGGAGATGACGCCGTTGATGAATATGTACACTCTCGGCCACGACTTCGTACCCGACGGAATTCACGCGGGAGGACTAAGATATCACGGCATGGCTCCGATAGTCGGGAGGTTAAACAGTAAGGGATACATGACAGCAAGGGCGTTCGAACAGACGGATATCTTCGAGGCAGCATTGACTTTCGCCAACACGGAAGGCTACATTCCTGCTCCGGAATCGGCTCACGCGATAAAAGCCGCAATCGACGAGGCTAAAAAAGCAAAGGAAGAAAACGAAGAGAAGAACATAGTCTTCAATTACAGCGGCCACGGAAACTTCGACATGGCGGCGTACGACGATTACCTTGCCGGCAAGCTTGAGGACGTCTACCACGAAGGCCCGGAGCAATAAGTTAGATAAATAAAGGTTCAATCCATAAGATAGATTTACGTGGAGCACTTTAGACCGCGGGGACTAACCTCGCGGTCTTTTATTTTTGTTCTCATTTGAACGTAACCACCCACCGGTTATAATTCATAAAGGTTTGCGAAATCGGAAAACAACCGGATATAATCCCCATTACGGGAGGTAGTTCCAATCTCACTAAACGAACTTACGCTTCACGAACTGATCGACCTACTGGAGGAATCGCCGGGAAAGCTGGAAGAGCTAGTAGACGATTTATTTGCGGAAATCGATGAAAACGAGGAAGACGTCCAGGCCTATCTGGAACTTGCCAGCAGCGACGAACTACTAAGGAGCGCACGGGAACTCGTCGGCCGCCCACTCAAGGGAGTTCCCGGTACGATAAAAGATAATATACAGACCCTTGGCTTCAGGACCACCTGTGGCTCTAAATTTCTGAAGGATTACGACTCTGTCTACGATGCCACGGTAATAAAGTCCCTCAAGGAAGCTGGCTCACCAGTTCTCGGCAAGGCAAACCTGGACGAGTTTGCCATGGGGTCCTCGACCGAAAACTCGTACTTTCAAACCACGAGGAATCCTCGAGACCTCTCACGTGTTCCCGGAGGATCGTCCGGGGGTTCAGCAGCAGCGGTAGCGGCAGATGAGGCAATTTACGCCCTGGGTTCGGATACCGGTGGTTCCGTCAGACACCCGGCCGCTTTTTGTGGTGTAGTCGGGATGAAACCGACTTACGGTCTCGTTTCGAGGTACGGCCTCACGGCTTTCGCTTCCTCTCTGGATCAAATAGGGCCAATTACCAAGGACGTATATGATTCGGCCCTCCTGCTTAATTACCTAGCCAAACACGACGAGATGGACTCTACATCCGCGGTAAAAAAGACGCCGGACTATACCGAGGGTATCGACAGGGGAATAGAGGGATTAAAGGTGGGACTACCGAAAGAGTACTTTGGAAAAGAACTGGATTCCAGAATTCAGGAAAAGGCAAAAAAGTGGCGGAAAACCTTCGAAAAACTCGGCGCTGACGTGGTAGAGATATCTCTTCCTCATACGGAATACGCGATAGCAACGTACTATATAATCGCCAGCTCGGAGGCCAGTGCCAACCTCGCCCGGTTCGACGGGGTAAGGTATACCAGTAGAGCCGATACCGACTCGATCGAAGAGCTGTTTTCCAGAAGCAGGGACGAGGGATTCGGCCCCGAGGTAAAGCGACGAATCCTGCTCGGAACTTACGCCCTGTCCGCCGGTTATTACGACGAATACTACGGAAAAGCCCAGAAGGCTCGTCGATTGATAAAACAGGACTTCGACCGGGCATTCGAGGACGTGGACCTAATAGCCGCACCAACCTCCCCTACGCCCGCGTTCGAGATCGGTGAAAAAATTGAGGACCCGCTGGAAATGTATCTCTCCGACGTATTCATCGTCCCGGTCAATCTGGCAGGAATCCCGGCTATGTCAATACCCGGAGGGGAAGTCAACGGCGGCCTTCCAGTAGGGATGCAAATCATGGGTGGAAGCTTAGCGGAAAAGAAGATACTCAGGGCCGGTTACGCGTTCGAGCAGAACTTCGAAAATTAAGTGGATCGCCTTCACGTTGGCTTTCAGGTGATAACATTTGGCGTATACAGCTTCTATCGCTGCATTAATCTCCCTCTCAGTTAGTTTCGTCGCGTCTCGCTTGTTGATAATTGTGATGAATTCCCGGGGGATTGGTCAATACATAAGAAAATGGGGCCCAACAGTTCACGCACACAAGAGTGGGACCCCAACGATGGGGGGTCTGGCAATACTTGCAGGTTTCGGCTCGGCACTAATCTACCTCTGGTTGAGTTTCCCCGGAGGGAGAAGCGAGCTCGTTCTGTTTGCAATAGCCACCTTCGGATTTGGAGCAATTGGTATCCTGGACGACGTCTTAAGTCTAGTAAGAGGAAAAGCGGAAGGCCTCTCCCCGGTCGGTAAAATAATCGCCCCGGTGGCGGTGGCGCTGGTTTTTCTCGCCCTACTCTTCCAGCTGGTAGACCAGCCAACCCAGTTGTCGTTGCCGTTTAGTTCGGCAGTTGTGACCATTGCCCCGGCCTACTACTGGCTTCTGGTTGTTTTTGTTTTCTTGGGCACTGGGAATGCCGTCAACCTGACGGACGGGGTGGATGGTCTGGCGGCGGGAGCAAGCTTTATAACAATCTCGGCTTTTGGCTTAATCGGGGGCGGGGGGATGATCCCGTTTATTACAGGAGCGCTTGCAGCTATTATTGGATTCCTTTGGTACAATTCGTTCCCGGCTCAAATCTTTATGGGAGATACTGGTGCCTTTGCGTTAGGGGGGTTTATTGGATCCGCTGCCGTATTAGCTCGAGGCGAGTTCTTTCTTCCCCTGGTGGGCGGGCTATTCGTCTTTGAATCCTTGTCCATCCTGATCCAAATCGGTTACTACAAGTCCACAGGGAACAGGGTATTTAAAATGAGCCCACTTCACCATCACTTCGAGTCGGCAGAAGGAATTGATTACGATTATCTTCTCCCGGAGGTCGAGTGGAACGAACCAAAAGTCACCGCCAGGTTGTTGATAGTCCATCTGGTGTTAGCGGGAATTGGATTGGCTGGCTTTTTTGTCTGGGGTTAATTCTCCTGGAGCGTCTTCCAGCAGGACTAAGAAAATACGAAGGGGAAGTTAAGCCGGATCCTGTGTTAGGAAGCCATCTATCTCAGCAGCCTACCCGGAGGTCTCAGGAGCGGGCAGCCCCATACCTCCCTATTTGGCTTTACTCCGGTTGGGGTTTACCCTGCCTTCAGCCTCACAGCTGAAGCGGTGAGCTCTTACCTCACCTTTGCACCCTTTCCAGCACTTACTTTAGTATTCACATTGAAAAGAAGGGTTCAATTACAGCTAGATACTCAGGGTGTAAATAAAATTCGATTTACTGAGTCTATACCAAAGTAAGTGCTGGTGGTCTCTTTTCTGTGGCACTTTCCAGCCGTCACCGGCTCTGGTCTTCGGTAGTGAAACATCGACCAGCAACCTGCCCTGCGGAGTCCGGACTTTCCTCGACCGTAAGGCCGCGGCTTCCTCTTCCCCTTCGACTCAATTTTACCCTCCTTTAATTTTCAGTTCAATTGGGTAATCTTATTGAGTCGATTCCTGTGAAAAATGGAATATTCTTGCTCATACAGGGAGGTTTAAATGAAATATAAAATGATCGGCGATAAGCTGTTCGTCCGGCTGGAAGAAGGGGAGGAAATAGTCTCTAAACTTGAACAGGTACTGGAAGATGAAGGGATCCACGCGGGCTCCTTTCAGGGCATAGGTGCCGTATCTAAGGCGACTCTGGGCCATTATTCCCTGAAATCGAAAGACTACAGCGAACAGGAACTAAACCAGCCCCTTGAGATAGTATCGCTCCAGGGTACCGTATCCGGTGAAGGAGTTCATCCTCACGCCTGTCTGGGAACAAAAGATATGGAGACCTACGGCGGTCACCTTGTAGAAGCGGTCGTAGCCGCAACCTGCGAAGTTATTGTCAAACCCGAGCCGGGTAGTCTCGACCGCTACCACGACGAGGAAATCGGCCTGGATCTCCTCGATATTTAATCGCTCCGCTCCCGGTTCTCCCGCAACCGGAAGAAGCCGAGTCCAATTACCACCACTACGCCAAGTAACCCACAGGCGACTACTGTGGCGGTACTTTGAAAAGCCCATTCGAAATTAATAGACGGGTCCGAGGGAGATTCCAGCAGGACCTCGAAGGGTTTGCGCAACGCTCCCACCATGAGGCCAATCAAAAAGCCGAGAGTTTCAGAGCGCCATCGATCGAGGGCGAAAGACAGGACCCTGGAAAAAGCAACTATCCCCAGACCGGCTCCGAGACCAAAAACTAATAACGTCGGGAGGCTCGAGGGCAGCCTTCCGACGGAATCCAGAATGTATTCGTACTGTCCCAGCAGTAAAAGAATGAACGCCCCGGATATCCCGGGCAGGATCATGGCACAGATCGCTATAGCTCCAGCAGCTAAAATAACCGGAAGGCCGTGGCCAAAACTCCCGCTCGAGACTCCAATTATCATAACCGCAGCAATAGCACCCATTATACTTGTTACAGCGGCCGAGAGCTTAACTTTCGGGACCTCAAAATACAACAGGCCGGCCGAAGCAAGGATCAACCCGAAAAAGAAGGAATACGTATAGGGCGGGAAGTGTTCCAGTAAATATCTTACAAACTGGGACCCTATAACCAGGGCAAGTCCTATGCCGAGACCGAGCGGAACCAGAAAACTGTAGTTGACTTTCTTAAGCCGGTTCTGGAAATCCTCTAACCTTCCCCTCAAAAGGTCCAGGACCACCTGCGGCTCGAAAGACTCCAGAGCTGAAATTAGTTCCTCGTAAATTCCCGTAATGAGAGCCATCGTACCCCCGGACACGCCGGGAATCACGTCGGCAAACCCCATTACAACCCCTTTCAGGAATAAAATCGCTTTAGACCTCAAATAGCTTGACAATATTACGTTTTCCCCCGGTATTTACAGTTCCGCTTCCGGTACCAAATAAATTCAAAAACCGGTGAACAAGTTATTTTGTGAGAATCGCCAGACAATTTCAACGTATGGACAACTACAGCGACCGAAACCCCTCGATCGCGCCCGGAGCTTATCCCGGCGGAGAATAGGTTCGTTTAAGGCTGTAAGGCTCCCGGACGCGGATTCATTGATCCAACGAAGAGCCACTCAACTCAGGCGTCTCGGTGGATTCTGTGGGTTCTTCGGACATAGTTTCTTCGGATTCTTCTTCCTCGATCGTTCTCTCCTTCCACGTCCCGGTGAGAAACCAGGAAAAAGCCATGATACCGACCACGAAGTTACTGGTAAACAGACCCAGCCATATACCGTCCGTTCCCAGGTTGACGCCCACCACCCCAAACGCCAGAAGGTAGGAAATCCCCACTCGAAGAGGTATGAGTCGGACCAAAGACATTATCATCGGTGGCCTGGTATGGCCCGACCCCCGGAAAACGGAACTCGTCAATCTGAAAACACCGAAAAATGGAATCGACCAGAGGAATATACCAAGGAAACGCGCCCCCGCTTCGATCACCTCGGGGTCGTCGATAAACACTCCAAATAACGGGCGCCTCAGGAGAAAAACCAAAAGCGCCAGCGTCACGAGGGTGAAAAAGGAAAGGCCGTAAGCTCTTTTTGCAATTGACGAAGCGCGACTTTCGTTCTCCGCCCCTATATTCTGCCCGATCATCGTAGTGAGGGGCGAGGCGAGGCCCCATATTGCCACGTTGAGCAAACGAATTATCCGCTGCCCTATCCCGTACGCGGATACAGCGACGACTCCCAGCCGTGATATCAATCCCATTAATAAAACCGAACCAACAGCCGTCCCCGCCTGTCCGATCCCCGAGGGCAACCCAATTCTCAGTATTTGCTTGACCCATCTTAACTTCAGGATCAAATTTCGAAGGTGGAGATGGATTTCCAACCTTCCGGAAAAAAGAAGGTAAATAGCGAGGACGGATGCAGAACCCCGACTTAAAACAGTCGCCAGAGCGGCTCCTGCAACTCCCATTCCCGGTACTATTCCAAAACCGAAGATCAGTAGTGGATCCAGAAGTATATTAGCGATGACTGAAGCGCCGGTGACCAGCATCGGAGTTATCATGTCGCCGATCCCTCTTATAAGCGAGCGAAAGGCAAAAAATACGAACATCAGAGGAAGACCCGCAAATATTATCCTTATGTAGATTAGGGCTTTGGGAAATACTTCCTCGGGAACGCCCATCAGGGTTCGGAGAAGGCCGGGTGCTATACCGTAACCTATCGCCGAAAGGACCACGGAACTGACCAGCATAAATGAAATGACCTGTCCGGCTGCTTTATTTGCGTTTTCAGAACTACCGGCGCCCGTATGCTGGGATACAAGCGAGACCCCGGCTATCGAGAATCCAAAACCGAGAGAGATCAATAAGAATACGACTGGAAAGCCCACGGTTGGTGCGGAGACGGCTACCTTGCCGATCTTCCCAAGCCAGTAGGTATCGACAAGGTTGTAAAGCATCTGGAGGGCGTTTGAGATGATGACCGGCCAACCCAGAACCAGCAAAGTTTTGATTATCGGCCCATTCAGAATGTCGTCTTTCAGCCGTTCAATTCGCGTTGAAGTTTCTTTCATGGTTTTTTTATAGAGTGTTTTGAGCTATTTCAGAGCTGAATTAAAAAATCATTACCAAACAACTTCCTTACCCTTTCGAGGGCAGGTGAGTATTACGCCTCCTATTCACCGCGGGCAGGATATTAGATCTAACCCTCCGGGGATCCAGGTGAGTTTTTGCAACCGTAACTGAAGGCGTGACTAACACACCTGATTAAAAAAATCTTTATGTACCGTCACCATTTGTAAATAGTATTCAAAATAACGTCCTGGATCCCTTCATCGGCATCGAGAACGAGTCCGGTAACTAATTCGAATGAATTACTTAATCTGTAGCTGGCTTCACCCGTAAGTTCGCTAAATCCGAATAAATCGGGACCAGGTCCCCAGTAAGCATCCACTGCCAGCTCCAGGTTTCCTCCGCCTCCTTCCAGGGAAAGCGCCCCCTCGTAATCCGTTTCCCCGAAGACAAATGACCTTCCTTCGTAAGAGAATTCACCTTCTGCGGTTATATCGTAATCTGAGGCACGAAGTCGCCAATCGTCCTGACCTCTTAACCGCTGCAGTCTATTATCGCCAAGGGCCTGGATAAAACTGGCCTTTACGTTACCGAGGTGGATTTCGTTAACTCCGTAACCTTTTAACTTAATTTCAGTTATTCGGTTCTCTTCTTCGGTCAATTCGGTCGGACCAATCTCAGAGTAGACGTCGAAACAGGCCCACTCCAGGTCGATCGAGGGCTTAAGGGAGAGAGTTTTTTCCTCGGGTTTGTAAGTTAGCGTGCCATCGAGCTCGAGTACTCCCGACTCCTCTTCCAGGGAAAAATCTACCTTCATCTCTTCAAATCCCCTCTCAGCGGTAAAACTACTGGTCGTATCGAACCGAACAGGGCCGAGTTCCAGTCCGTTTAATTCCACCTCGCTTCCCGTATAGCCCATGTACCTACCGTCGGCGCTGAATACGTCGTAGCCGCTTCCGGGGTCGTCTCCAACCATCTCAGGAAGGTTCGGGACCAACCCCAGCCTGGTTTTTAGTTCAACGGAAACGCCGCTCACCTTCATCCCCGAAAGTGCTATTTCCAGCCCGGACCCGAAATTGCTACCTGTCCCCAGTACTTCGGCCAGAGTTTCTGCCGGAATCGCTTCAAGTATTTCTTTTGACGTTTCCGCCGAAATATCCTCGATTCCCGAGTCAGAATTCTGGTTCACCCGTTCCAGTTCGGACCTGGCCTTCGCAGAAATTTCGTCCATTGTTCCGTAAATAACCTGTTTCGGGACCCCCTGTAAGATAGCAGGGCTACTTTCATGTATCTCCTCAAGCAGGAAAACCCCTCGATAGGAAAAACCACCATAGTTGATTATTCCCTTCGTGACCCAGTAGTCCATTTCTTCTTCACCAAAATAGACCCGTGAACTCCCACCGGCGGTACCTATCGGATAATCTGGGCCGAAATCCCGGGCGAAGTAACCATCCAATCTCAGGTTAATGGAGTCCGAGGCCGACGACGTTCCCTGCACAAGAGGAGCTTCCAGATCCCCACTCAGTGCAAGTCCCGTATCGAAAAGTGTGTTATTGGTATTCGGCCAGTACAGAGCGGTAGCCAGCTGGTTAGGATAGTCCGTCAGGTTGCCTTCCAGGTAGTCCACCCGGAAATTCGTTACTGACTTTTCCCCTATTAAAGACTCCCCGGGAGCCAGCCATAGTTCAGTGTCAACCTCTCCTTCAATCCTGGCCTGGACCGTCAAAGGGGCTAAGGCCAGTAGTCCGACCGCAACAAGGCCAACAAATAATGAAATCGTGTTCCTCAGTAAGAAAACCAGGCTGGCCGAAGGCCCCGTCTCTTCTCTATTACTCATACCTTAAAGCCTCTACTGGTTGAAGCCTGGATGCCTGCCGGGCGGGCAGCACGCCGGAGATCGAACCGAGAACGAAGGAAAATGCGATCGCTCCGACCAACAATCCCGGACCGAATGCGGGGGCAAAAGGTGCCTCCAGCGCCTGGCTGATGAACCTGCCGGCAAGAAGGCTGAGCCCCACTCCTGCTAAAGTACCTATTACACCCCCAACCAGACCAAGCAGCCCCGATTCCGTAAGAAACAGTCCCAGGATTTGTCCGTTCTTCGCGCCAACTGCTTTCATTACCCCTATCTCCCTCGTTCGCTCCAGGACGGCCGTGTACATGGTGTTCATAACTCCTATTCCACCCACGAGCAATGAGATCGCGGCAATTCCGGCCAGCGCTATCTGGATGGTTCCCAGCGCGCTGTTGACACGATTACTAATCTCTTCCGTGGTAATAGTGGTCGATGCCGTGTTTCTGGCCGCGTAGGCCTTCTCTATTTCGGCGGCTACTTCGGAGACTTCGACGTCTTCGTAGACTTCGGCCAGAATAAGTGAGGCCTTACCCTTCCTGCCGTAAAACCCTTCGAGAGTTGAGAGAGGCACGAATAACCCGTTATCGAGGTCACCGTAGAAGTTGAACTGTCCTCCACTACCGTCTTCATCACCCACCCCCAGGATACCGCTTACCGTAAATTCTTCTCCCTCTATTTTTAGCGTCTCACCTGCGGATACTCCCAGCTCTTCGGCAACGTCTGGACCAAGAACTACCTCGTTCTTCTCGACGTCGAAGGAAAACCGCTCCCCTTCGGTTACCGTGAACCCTTCGAAGTAGTCATCGAAATCGGAAAGGACCTCCGGACTCATTCCGGTAACCCGTAAAAAAGCCCGACCTTCCAATCCCTCGGAGATTACCTGGAGATCCTCGCTGCGAATCGCCGCCGAAACCTTAACCCCGTCAACTTTATCTATTACACCTATCTCGAGGTAAGAAGTGGAATCCGCGGTTGCATTTCCAAATCCGCCTCTCTGGGTGTCGAAGTTCCCGGGTAAAACGGTGATAGTATTGTAACCCACTTTTTCAAACTCCTTCAGAATCGAATCCTGAATTCCCTGTCCTATTGAAATAAGCGTAACTATTGCGGTTACTCCAATTACGACCCCCAGAATCGTCAACCAGGAACGGAGGCTCCTGTTTTTTATCGATTGCCACGATAAGTTCAGGTAATCGAGGAACATTAACTATCCCCTCCGACTTCCTGCTCGCCGTTCGTTATTTTACCGTCGATCATATTAACTATCCTGTCAGCGTATCCCGCATCCCGCGGGTTATGGGTAACCACTACAATCGTCATGCCCCGATCCCTGTTTAGCCCCTTAATCAACTCCATAATATCCTCGCCTGTATCAGAGTCGAGATTTCCCGTCGGTTCGTCCGCAAGCAGGATATCCGGGTCGTTCACCAGTGCCCGAGCGATGGAAACCCGCTGCTGCTCGCCCCCGGAGAGTTCAGCCGGCTTGTGGCCCAACCTGTCACCGAGCCCGACCATTTCAAGGAGTTCGGCAGCTCGTTCTTCTCTTTCCGATTTCTCTACTCCGTGAAAGGTGAGAGGCAAAGCCACGTTATCCAGGCTGGTTAAAGTGTGGATCAGGTTGAACGTCTGAAAGACGAACCCAACCTTATTGCCGCGCAGATCGGCCAGTTCGTTTTCGCTGTAATCTGATATGTCCCTGCCGTCCAGCAGCACCCTGCCCTCATCCGGGACGTCCAGGGCGCCGATTATGTGCATTAATGTACTTTTTCCCGAACCGGAAGGTCCAACTATCGCGACGAACTCCTCCCGGTCTATATTAAGGTCGAGACCTCGCAGGGCCCGGACCTTTGTTTCTCCCATCAAGTATTCCTTTGCAACGTTTTGAAGCTCTACCATTGTTTCTCCCATTTTATTCAGGATCGATAGCTAAATTCCACCAGTTCTATTCGGGACTCGACTTCCCCGTCTTCGATCAACTCAAAAAATGCGGGAAAGAGCAACAGGTCCCTCCTATCCCTGTCGGTAAAAGCAAACCGTGCCCGCTGATTCGGGTAATTCGAATGAGTAAAGGTGCCCCTTACAACTGTTAACCCGGCGATTGTATCTTCGTCTTCGGTGACCAGCCTGCCGCCGTCAGGCAGCAATATCCTGTTATTCGGTTTTATCTCGATGTTCCTATCGTCTATCGTCGAAAGAGGGCTGAGGTCCATGCTTGGAGACCCCCCTTCGTCGTACCGAGAACCGCCGGCGCTGGCTCCGCCACTTGCCCCAAAAGCCGTAGATACGTCCTCTCGCTCTCGACCCGGACTGGAAACCTTCTCGGTAACGTCGTAGGAATCCCCGGCGGGTTCAACTTTTATTGTATATTCTCTTGGGGGAGCATCGCTAGTCGGTTCGCTGATCCGAAACACGGCCTTAAGAGTACCCCCGGGGTACTCCCCCATTCCAAATATCCCCGCTGTCGCGTTCACCTGGAGTAAAGTAACTGCCAGAAGAACGCTCAAACCAACCAGCACCAGGTCAGATGATTTTCCCCGGTCGGTAAATAATTTCATTTTTACCCCCTATCATTACTGATCAAAAAACTCTTCCCCGATCTCGTCCAGCAGAATTTCGAATTTCTCCTTTCCCGCGAGGAACCTGTATATGTACATCACGCCCAGTATCCGGTCCACAGGATTTATTTCCTCCTCGCACCTATCCCTTAGCCTTTCAAGCTCCTCACGGCCCGCCCGGGTAAGGCCGTAATACTGACGATTACTATCCTCGTTGGCGTTATCAACGTCTACTTCTTCTATCCTTCCCTCTTCCTCTAACCTCTCCAGGGCACCGTACACAGTCCCCTGACCGGGTTGCAAATAACCCTCGGACTTGTCTTCTATTTCCTTGATTATCTCGTAGCCGTAACGCGGCCGGTTCTCCATTAGCGAGAATAACAAGAACTCCAAGAAACCCTGTGAGTTGCGCAAATTGATTCCTCCCTCGTTAATTGTTACGTTACGTAATATTACGTAACGTAAAAAACCAGATCAACATTTGTCCTGTCGGTTCCCCGAAATTCTTGCTGGATAAACTATCCCCCTTTAGCTAAACTGTTAAATACTTGAATTTGTTTTATATAAAAACAAATAAAATACGTGCTGGTGATAATATGATAAAGACCATAACTTTCGACTTTGGTGGGGTAATCTACGATTACAACGGAGAGAGATTGCTGGAGAACCTTGCTTCCCGCTCAAATGGAACCCAGAATGATCTAAAAGCTCTTCTGGAAGAATCCGAGCTGGACCGGGCTCATTTTCGGGGGGAGATGGAAGCGGAGGAACTTCTGGATGTTCTGAAAGACCTGGTAGGACTGGAGATGAACGTCGAACAACTGGCTCGCGCTTACGCGGATAGTGTAGAGCCAAGAGAAGAGATGTTCGAGCTCGTCCGAGAGCTTAAGGGCAATTACAATTTGCAGCTGTACTCCGATACACCAAAAATTCTTTACGATCGAGTTATGACAGATATGCCTATCTTCGAACTGTTTTCAGCCGTTACTCTCTCCTTCCAGGTCGGAGAGTTGAAGGACTCACCCGAGGGGCACAAAGAAGTAATTGGAAAGTCCGGCCACTCGCCGGAGGAAATAATATTTATTGACGACAGAGATGAGTTCGTGGATCAGGCAACCGAACTCGGGATCAACGGAATTAAGTTTACGGGCGTCAACGACTTGGTCGAGAATTTAGTTGAGCTGGGTGTAAAACTGGACGGCAAATTTGACGTTTGATCAGCTCTCTTCATTAACCCGTAACCCCAGCTCGTCCAGTTGCTCCCGAGAAACTTCCATCGGGGCGCCGGTCAATGGAGACTGAGCCATGCCGGTTTTCGGGAATGCTATTACGTCCCTAATACTGTCCTCGCCTGCCAGAAGCATTGCCAACCTATCTAGCCCAAGTGCTATTCCTCCGTGGGGCGGTGCTCCGTAATTAAGGGCGTCAAGGAAGAACCCGAACTTTTCCTGAGCTTCTCTCCGAGAAATACCAAGCACGTCGAATATATCCTGTTGAAGGTCACGGTCGTGGATTCTTATGCTTCCTCCGCCCAGCTCTATTCCGTTTAATACTAGGTCGTAGGCTTTGGCTTCCACTTCCAGCGGGTCTTCGCCAAGCTTTTCGACGTCTTCGTCGCTGGGAGAAGTAAACGGGTGGTGCTCGGAAGTAATATCACCGGTATCGTCAGTGCCAAACAGAGGAAACCTCCTTACCCAGGTGAATTCCCACCTGTCTTCGGGAATCATGTCATTTTGCTTTGCCAGTTTCAACCTTAGCCCTCCCAGTACTTCGTTTGCCGTCTCTCGGGAGTCAGCTACGATGAAAACTAGATCACCGGGGTTTGCTTCGAACTCATCCAATATTGATTCCTCGGTCTCTCCCGTCAGGTGAGACGTAAACTGGCCGTCCAAACCATCCTCAGTGACGTCTGCCCACAGGAGTCCTTTGGCTCCGAGTTTCTTGGCGTAATCCTCGAGAGAATCAAGCTGAGATCTGTTGTACTCCTTCGGATCGCTAAGACAGAGACCTTTTACGGCGCCTCCGTCGGCGACCGTTCCGGAGAAGATATTGAAGTTCGAATCCTTTACCTGATCGGATAGGTCGACCAGCTCCAGGCCAAACCTGAGGTCGGGTCGGTCCGAGCCGTAGCGATTCATCGCCTCTTCGTAAGTCATTCGGCGCAGGGGAAGCTCCAGTTCAAGGTCCAGTATCTCGTCAAATACCCGTTTAACCATGCCTTCGGTAACTTTGATTACGTCCTCTTCATCCACGAACGACATTTCCAGGTCCAGCTGGGTAAATTCTGGCTGTCTGTCGGCCCTGAGGTCCTCGTCCCGGAAACATTTAACTATCTGGAAGTACTTTTCGAACCCGCTAATCATGAAAAGTTGTTTGAATAGCTGGGGCGACTGAGGAAGAGCGTAAAACTTGCCATTGTGCAACCGGGAGGGAACCAGAAAGTCACGGGCACCCTCCGGAGTACTTTTGGTAAGGACGGGCGTCTCGATTTCCCAGAACCCTTCTTCATCGAAATAGTCCCTGATTATTTTGAAAGTCCTGTGCCTTAGTTCGATGTTGTTCCTCATCTTATCTCTGCGGAGATCCAGGTAACGATACTTCAACCTGGTATTCTCGTTTACTTCCAGTCCGTCAGCAGGGAAAAAGGGGAGGTTTTCCGAAGAGTTAAGGGCTTCCATCTCCTCTACTTCCAGCTCAATCGTTCCGGTATCCAGTCTGGGATTGACATTGTCCTCACCTCGCTCGATAATCGTGCCTTCCACCCTTATCACGTCTTCCCTGTTCAGGTCTCCAGCCCGGTCGTGAAGTTCCGCCCGTTCCGGAGTGAACAACAACTGAACTATACCGGATCTATCGCGAAGATCGATAAAGAGCAATCCTCCCAAATCCCTTCTATTTGTAACCCAGCCCGCAAGTGTCATCGATTCGTCCAAATTTTCTTCGCTCAGTTCGCCACAATGGTTAGTCCTTAACAAGTCACGATCATCCTCCGGAAATGATTGATGTTTCGACAGTTATAGGGTATATGTCTTTATATAACAAACTCCAGTCCGAGAAATATTCAAATTGGAGAGGGGATACTTCTCTAGTCGGATTCCTCTGATTCCGGTTTAAACCCGATATCGCCCGACTTCTCCTTTAGCCTTCTTTCTATATTCTCGTATCGTTTCCTCGCGTCCGACGTTACCGAAGCCGGCGTATCGTCTATAGCCGCCAGGAAGTGGTCCATGCGAACAAACTGCGAGTCGACGTCCTCTCGCAGAGCGAACCTGCCGGCCTTTTTGCATACCGCGGCAATATCGGCACCGGTGAAGTTCTCGGAGAGTTCGGCCAGTTTCTCGAGGTCTATCCCCGGCTCGAGGTTCATCTCTTCCGTGTGAACCCTGTAAATCTTTAGCCGGGCCTCTTCATCAGGCACGGGAACGTGAATGAGCTCGTCAAACCTTCCCGGACGCAACAGAGCCGAATCAACCATGTCGGGCCTGTTGGTAGCGCCTACCACTACGACTCCCTGCAGCTCTTCCAGGCCGTCCATTTCTGACAGCAACTGGTTGACTATTCGCTCCGTCGCCCTCGGCTCGCCGGCCCCACCTCCTCTTTCAGGAGCCAGAGCGTCCAGCTCGTCGAGAAATATGATCGCCGGGGACACCTGCCGGGCTTTGTCAAAGACCTCGGCAATTCTCTGTTCCGATTCCCCGTACCATTTCGAGAGCAGATCGCTCCCTTTGGCCGCAATAAAGTTGGAGTTACTTTCGTTGGCAATCGCCTTGGCCATAAGCGTCTTTCCGGTTCCGGGAGGACCGTACAGCAGAACCCCTCTCGGGGGTTGAATCCCTATCCTCCTGAAGGAATCCGGGTTCTTTAGCGGTAACTCAATTATTTCGGACATCGTCTGTTTGATTTCCTCGAGCCCGCCTACGTTTTCCCAGCTCACCTGTGGCACGTCGGCGAGAACTTCTCTCAGGGCGCTCGGCTCTATACCTTTATAAGCCTCGAACATATCCTCCCTGGTAACTTCCAGCTCTTCCAGTTTCTCGGCCGGAATTGACTCTTCCTCCAGATTCAATTCCGGTAACAGGCGCCGAAGAGCGTTCATTGCCGATTCCCGTGCAAGAGCTTCGATATCGGACCCGGTAAACCCGTAAGTAAGTTCTATAAACTCGTCCAGGTCGAGGTCCTCGGCCAGCGGCATCCCTCGAGTATGAATCATGAATATTTCCTTCCGTCCCTCCGTATCGGGAACTCCGACCATGATCTCCCTGTCGAACCTGCCGGGTCGACGCAACGCCTCGTCTACCGCGTCCACTCGATTTGTAGCGGCAATCACGACGACGTTTTCCCGGGGCTTCAATCCATCCATTAAGGCTAGAAGCTGGGCCACAACCCTCCGCTCAACCTCACCGGAGGCCTCTTCCCGTTTAACCCCCAGCGAGTCGAGCTCATCTATGAAGATTATCGCCGGAGCGTTATTCGAAGCTTCCTCGAAAACCTCCCTGAGCTGTTGTTCCGATTCTCCGTAGTACTTGCTCATTATCTCGGGCCCGTTGATCGAGGTAAAGTGAGCATCGGTTTCGTTCGCAACTGCCTTTGCCAACAGGGTCTTTCCGGTTCCCGGAGGTCCGTGGAGAAGAACGCCCTTGGGCGGGTCTATTCCCAACCTGTCGAACAATTCGGGGTTTTTCAGGGGCAGTTCGACCATTTCCCGTATTCTTTGCAGTACGTTGTCGAGTCCACCTATATCCTCGTAGGTAACTCCAACGTACTTTTCACCTTCCTCGACCTCCTCGGATTCCGGCTTCAGTTCGATTTGGGTCTTGTTGGTAACCTTGACGATGCCTCTGGGGCTTGTGCCAAGGACCTGTAATCTGATCTCACCCAGACCAAAGCTGCTCGAGTCGAGAAAGTCCTGAAAGAAACTTTCGGACATCAAGTCAGAACCGAACGGGCTCTTCGAACGTCTTATCGTCGTGGAAAGGACGTCCCCTGTCGTCAACGGCCGTCCACCAAGAACCTGCTTCAGGCTCTGACCGCTCCCCCTGAGTCTCAGATTATCGGAAGCCGGACCGATAGTCACTTTTTTGGCTTCCTTCACGTCGGCCTTTCTGATCCTGACCTGATCCCCGATGCTCGTGCCGGCATTGTTCCTCATCAACCCGTCGATCCGAATAATATTCAGTCCCTTGTCCTGAGAATAGCCCTCCACCGCTATACCGGCCGTCTTGTCGTTTCCTTCTATCTCTATAATATCTCCCCGGGAAATTCCCAGCTTTTTCATGGTATCGGTACTAATCCTGGCAACCCCTTTACCGAAATCCTGCTGATTGGCTCCGGCTACCTTTAATTCCATTTCTTTTTTCGGTTTATCGGCCATATTTTCACCTCGTAACTGGTATTAGAAAGTCACTTATTTATCTACATTTTTGATCTTCAGAATTATCGGGTTCAACAACCGTTATCGTAGAAAGTAGACCAAGCAATTAAAACTTCCAAAGCATCTGGCAAATTATATATATTAACCAAATAAGGCTCAAGATGACCTGTTTTCATCACCCGTCAGTTCAGTGATACTCACCAGTCAATTACCCCGCCCTTCCGGGCGGGCAGGTAGAAAGACCCCTTTATAACTAACAGCTACTAACAGCTAAATATTTCAAAAACGCGAGACCCAGCAGAAACCAGCTGATTCATCCCCACGGGGTGCCCTGGGGGTTCTCAGCTAGTATTGGTAAAATTCTCTAAAACTCATTTTTCGAGCCTCTTTTTGCTTTTTTGCCTTCCGGCGGAAACTGACTTATGATTACAGTCCAGTTATAATCTAGAGGTGAAGGAAATGAAAAGCGTACGTCAGCTAAAAGACATCCTTGGGCTAGATACCATCCATCAGACGCGCAACAGGTTCAAGGCGGTAGAGGAAGTGATTCAACCGTACGTAAAGCGGGGGGAGAACAACGAGATCCTCGTCGGGGAAGAGGGAGTAGCGATTTTGACAAAGTTGCAGGACTTGTACGAGAGTGGATTACTCCTATCCGAAGCGGCGGAAGTTGTTAGGTCGGATTACTTACCTGATGAAGAGAATGACATTGATACGGATTTTTATGGTTCTGGATCACTCCAAACAAAGCCGCAATCAAATGTCGATCTTCTCGACTATCTCCTGGAAGAGCTCGAGTTTCAGCGAGAATTAATCTTGAACCTGACAAAGTCCGGAAACGAGGGAAGTACAGAGAAAGAAAAAGGCAACGAAAACGAAGATCAATGGTGGCTTGAATGGATGTAATTAAATAAATTGGTGATACAGATGGAATTTTCGGTTCCGATTAAAGGCAACAAGAAACTAAAAACAGTTATAGACAAAATCCAGAACCACGGGAGATTAAACGGCCTGTGGACAATTGCGAACGTTAACGCCGTCGAGCGGCTCGCTATTAACGACCACGGGCCGGTACACTCGAAGATCGTAGCGAATTCAGCCCTGAGAATGTTCCGATTGATCCACAGGAGCGGAGTGAAGTCGAGCGTAGAAACCGACCACGACCTGGAAAAAGAAGACGCGGAGATAGTTATCGTTCTGGCCGCCGCCTTCCACGACCTGGGGCACGCCATACATCGAGTTCACCACGAAGAATTCGGCATAGGACTGGCCGATTCGCTGGTCACCGATTTACTCGGCGACATCTACGACGGTTTCAATCTGGGAATAATGGAGGGGGAGGTCCTGCACGCCTGTTATGCCCACGGCACTGAACTTGAAACTCTCACCCTGGAAGCGGGCGCAGTAAAGGTTGCCGACGCTCTGGACATGGAACAGGGGCGAGCAAGGATCCCGTTTAAGGAGGGAGAGCTAACCATACACTCAGTTTCCGCCACGGCTATAGAACAGGTCAAAGTGAGACCGGGCAGGAGTAAGCCGGTAGAAATAGTCATAGAGATGTCCAACTCCGCGGGTATATTCCAGCTGGATAACCTGTTTAAACCGAAACTGGAACATTCAGGAATTAGAAAACACATAGAAGTTACGGTGGAAGTGGGGGAGAAAGACGCCGAAAAGAAGATAATCGAGGATTATCAGTTCTGACACCGATTATGGCGATTTTATATTCCCTACTATAGGGCGTCACAGAGTATTTTTAACAAAAGGTATCTTATGTTAAAAATATTACGAACGTCCGTTTCTGGGCAAACGCTCGTAATTGTCCCCATAATTCAGTAAGTTAAGATAATATTTGCAACAGTGTTCTGTCACAAAATATCCCCATTTCGTTCTCCCTCGTCGAGGAGAAGTAAAAATTAGCTACCTGGGTGACTTAACGAAGAATTCAAGTCGGAAGTAATTCATATCCCACTCGGGGAAAAAATAGAATGGGGGCTATATTAGGAGAAATAACCAAAAAAAGGCCCAAAATCATGAGTTTAGAACTGACACAGGAAGATTTCCTAACTGAGAGGCAAGTAAAGAGGTTGAAAAAGACCCTCCGGGGGGCAGCAAGGGAAGGCAGACGAAACGGCAAATATATCCCTGTGAGAGACTGGTGTATTTTGCACATCGCTCTGGACGCAGGTTTGAGGGTCTCGGAGATATGTGACCTGAAAATTGGGGACCTTCTGATAGACCAGGGCGGGTCTTCCATAATAGTCCGGAGCGGCAAGGGGGACAAGAAGCGAGGCGTCTCGATCGGAGCCGATCTTAAGAGCCACCTGAAGCAATATATCGAATGGAAGGAGGACCATGGGCAGCCAACAGGAGACGACGACCTTTTATTCCTCTCTCCCAGCGGAAAATCCGACAGGCTAAGTCGCCAGGCAATCTATCACATCTTCAAACGCTGGGCCAAACGGGCAGATTTACCGGATAGGTTCTCCATTCATTCCTGCCGTCATACTTACGCCTCTATGCTCTACAAGTCTAGCGATTACAATCTCAGGCTCGTTCAGTCCCAGCTCGGCCACTCTTCCATCCAGACCACTCAGGTCTACGCGGACGTCCTGAACAAGGACGCCGAAAAGGCGGTCAACGACCTACCACAATAGACCTTCCAGAGGAAGGGTTGATTTACCCAATATACCGAATAGACGGGACGGGATTTCAGAAAAACCGCTTCAGACAATTATCAGACTTTTCTATAAGTAGGTCCACAACAGTACTCGACCGTTCACAATTCCTACCCTAAGGCCCAGTACGCCGTTAAATAGGGCAAAGCCGAGATTTCGTTATCTCCGCTAATTCCAGGATAAACGGACTGATATCTCGGAGTTACTTAGTTTAGTTTGGTTCCATATTAATCCCTACTATACCCACGCTAATCCCAGCTGAATTTTTTCCTTGGCCAGAGATAGCTTAACATGTTTCTTCATAAGGGATAACTCGATTACATTCAGTAGAGAAAGTTCTATAAAATGAGACTTATTCTGCCATATTTTACAAATCCGACTTAACCCATACTACTCCAGCCCAATTCTCAAGACTGAGTTTAACACCGACCGATCTCAGCCGGAAGGTAATATATTTTAGTACTGGAGGAGTCTGGCTCTTTATCCTAAAAGTGTCCTGATCTCCCTGCCGGTCAGGCTTTTCTTTTGAATAGCCCGTGACTTATACTTGGGTAGAGCAATAAGCATTAGATTGAACTCCTAGAAAGACGAATAGTACGATGATATTAAGACCTTCCGAGGTCTAAATAACCTGAAAATGAGTTTTACTCGAAGGATAAGAAATGGATAAGCGAGTCGAGGCTACCCAGGGTGAGAGGGCACTGGTATTCGCCCCTCACAACGATGACGAGATCCTGGCTGCAGGTGGCTTAATCCAGAGGTACGTCGAGTCGGATACACAGGTGAAGGTTGCGGTAGTAACTAACGGGGACGGTCAGATACGTAGACCCCCTTTCCTTCCTTTCCTCCGGGCCGATTTCGTTAAACTGGGTTATAAGCGTCAAAATGAGACTTTAGACGCTATGGATTATCTAGGCCTGAGTGAAGATGACGTTGAATTTTTCGGCTATCCCGACCGGGGACTCAGCCATATGTGGACCAACCACTGGGACTTAAATGAGCCTTACTACTCCAAGTATACAAAAACCGACCACTCTCCATACGATAACAGCTACACCGGGGAAGCTCCTTATTGCGGCTCGGCAGTTGCCGAAGACGTAAGGCGTTTACTGTTGGAGTATAAGCCGGATGTAATCTATCTACCCCACCCCAACGACAGTCATCCGGACCACTGGGCAACGAATGGCTTCATTCTTTACGGTCTGGAACAGCTGAAAAATGAGGGTTACGATGACTTTACGGACGTAACCATGTTGAGCTATCTGGTCCACAGCGTGAGATTCCCCTGGCCCCGAGGTAAGTATCTCGAGTCCTCGCTTTCCGAGCCAGAACACCTGGAAGAACTTGATACAGAATGGGTGGAAGTCGAGCTCGATATGAAAGAAAGATTGCGCAAGTTCCGGGCAATAGGTAAGTATCGAACCCAAACTCAGCTCATGCGAAAATACCTGATAAGTTTCGCCCGGGCGAACGAGCTATTCGGAATAGTTCCGAGTTTATCGTTGAATAATTCTATAGAGTACGAAGGAAAGTCAAACCTCTCCCGGGACTTCATCTTGAATGAACAGGAAGACGAACCTTTACTCTCGTACCTCAATCCAAAAAGAAGAAGCCGTATTGCCACGTTGAGGCGGTATCCCGACATGAAATCCGTAAGCCTGACCAGGAATTCTGAGAACTTAAATCTATCTATAGATTTCTTCAATAAATACCGTCCCGGAAACGAAATTCAAATAACGGTCAAACCTTTTAGCCGGGACGGTAATCGTAGCGGAGTTGGGGGCTCGCATTCTTTCAGGTTCTTAAAAAGACGGCTTTATCACAATCAATCGAAAATAGAAAAGGGAAATGGCTACGACTTCGAGAGTGGAAGTAAATCCTACGGGTTATCGATCCCGCTGGAAAATATAAACGACCCGAGCAAGCTCATACTCTCCATAACCCTGGCCCGGAAGGGCGTTCCTTTCGCCAGAAGCGCAAACAGGTTGGTCAAGATTCACTAGGCACTATCATCGATCTTCTTCTTATAAATTATGGATCGAGAAGTTCGGAATTTACCTTCTTCTGCAACCAGTATGGGATAGCCATTCTCCCGGGTAAACCCAAGCGACCGGAAGAACCTGCTGGCTCGCCTGGCGTTCTGCCTAACCCTGACGTGGACGCCACTCACTCCGGCCTCTTCTAACATGGAAATAAATTCAGTCGCGAGCTTCCTTCCCAGCCCCTTTCCTCTCCAGCCTTCCGAGATATTAATGTGGAAGTGGGCGGGGTAGCCTGAAGGGGGAGCGTTCCTCAACCCGCTGTGGATAGTCACGTAGATAAATGATCCGAGATACCTGACCTCCTTCCATCCGATCTCTCCCCGGACCAGAGCCCCAAAAATCGCCTTTGGTATTACTCTGGTGCCTTTAATCCATCGACAGCGAGATCCATTAAAGCAACCTGAAAGATAACCCACTACCCGCCCGTCAACCTCAGCTACCAAAAGGTGCTCGGGCTCATAAATTATGTAATAATTGGTTAGAAGGTCTGCTACCAGTTGAAGGTCTGAACGGGGGTAACCGGTGACCGTGGAAGTAGCAATTTTTCTTATCCTATCCCGATCTGTTTTTTCGAATTTCCTGATCTCCTGATTCACGGCATTTACAATTCTAGTTGGTTGAACTGCAATGGTCAATTTAATCCAAAGATACGTTCAACGAACCAGTTTTCTCTCCATTGCAGACTTAACTTGCTGATTATACAAGAAACCAGCGAACGCTGCGGAATAAACGTAACCATTCTGAACTTTTCACGGAATATAGAACTCGCTTGAATCGCGTTATCATCGCTCGAAGGGCGAGACATTACATCCGATTAATGGTTTTGCACCGCGATTTCTATTTTTTTATAAGCTTTTGCATTCATCCCCGGCAAGGAGGCCCGGGTATTCTTTGGGATTTTGATAAATCCGGATGTACGAAGACAAGGGGGATAGGTAGTTGACCGGACGACCTCGAAATTACGATTCCCGGATCCCCGGCGAACTTTGTTGGAACTTTCCTCATCCCTGTCTTTGAGCTCCCACCTGGTCCCACAACCTAAAAGTATCTTCTTTCCGACAGAGTTCAGTGCCGGGAGTCATAACGGCGGCCGCACCTGCAGCTACTCCGAGACTGGCACTAGCCTTTAGGGAGTAATCATTCGCAAGCCCGTATGTGATACCGGCCACCATACTGTCACCCGCCCCGACCTTGCTAATTATCGGAACTGTAGGTGAGCGAAGGTGCGTGCTACCCTTTTCCGTTACTAAGAAAGCTCCGCCAGCTCCCAGGGATAATACGATTGCCTCGGCGCTACCTCGATCGACCAATTCCCTGGCAAATCCTATCTGCTGGGGCTCTTCGTCGAGCTTCCTCTCGGCCAGGTTAACCATTTCTCCTATGTTCGGTTTGGCCAGAAAAACCCCTTCCTCGAGTGCCTTCCTTAAAGGTGTTCCGGAGGTATCCAGTATCACCCTCGTCCCCCTTCCCTTTGCCTTACGGATCACTCGAGCGTAGAAATCAGGATTCACGCTTTCGGGGAGACTTCCACTCAAAACCAGAAAATCGGGTCTCGGGGTTATGTTGCTTACTTTTTCCTCCACCCCGACCAATTCATCGGAGGTAACTTCGGGGCCCGGCATAACAAAGCGATACTGAACCTCGGCTGATTTGTCAAGCACGGTGAGGTTCTGACGAGTCGTGTCTTCTATCCCTAAAATTTCCGGTTCAAGTTTTTCCGACTCCAGTAACTCGGAAAGCAAGCTTCCATTATGACCCCCCGCTAAAACAATTGGAACAGCTGAACCCCCCAACTTTCTCATGGCTCGGGAAACGTTTATCCCACCACCGCCAGGCTCGAACGCCGGTCTACTGCAGCGTAATTTTTCTTCGGGCAGGACCTGCGAGGCCGAAACGGAGACGTCGATGGCGGGATTCATGGTTAGGGTATCAACCTCTTTCAATCCAATCACCTCTCTGATGTGAAGGTTAAACTCTTTTTAAAAAAAATCAAATGGCGTCCAGCAGTCAGTTATAAAGCCAAGAACCCCGCCCCAAGGGACGAGGCCCGTAGAAATTCCTTTTTAAGTAGTTTTTCGATCTTTTACAAACCAGGGCCCGACAGGTTAATGTCGAGACCGTACCTATAATGTCTTCTGGCGGCTGAAAATTTGGATTCGCTATCCCAGCTTTACAAAAACCGCCGAAGGAGCAATGCTTTTGGATCAATGTCCTCAAGTTTAAGAAGGGCGAACCGGCATACCTTTCCATCGAGCCGAGTCAATTACTTCGCCCTTCCGGACAAAACCTTGGTCTTTTTACTATTTTGTCTATAATGGAAAGAGACGGTAAAAGTGCTATTGGGCTACGAAGGTTTATTGAGACCTGCTTCAGTTTTTGAACGTAATGAGCGAGGCTGCAATGATGTTTCAAGGGTATGAAATTGTCACACTCCTACTTGGTTTAATAGCGACGGCAGTCATACTATTAAATAGAAAGATGTTACAGACACTACCCGCCGTTAAATTCCTGATTGCGGGGTTTTCCATGTTTTTAGCCAGCTGGTTCCTTACGAACATTGAAACTCTTTTATTGAGAGATATATTTAATCTTCTTGAACACCTTAGCCAGGCGTCCGGGGGGATATTGCTGACTATCTGGTGCTGGGAGGTATTCCGGAAGGCGGAGGAAGGTTGATGAATTTCATATCTCTCCTCGACTTTGTTTTTTCTCTTTCTATCTTAATCGCGTTAACATTTCTATTTACGGGCTGGAAGCGAGCCCTCCGGAAAGACGTTAAGTTAGTCCTGACGGGACTCCTTATAATTCTCCTCTCCCATGGCGTTATACGGTTTCTTGAATGGTCGAACTTTAGTCTAGAAGGTCTAGACTATTTCTCCGATTTGCTCGCCACCCTTGAGCCAATGCTCTGGGTGTTTTTCTTCTATAGTTTTCTTCAACAAGTTTCGGCCCGGAGAAAGGAACACCTGAATTCGGTACTTCGATCAATAAGAAAAGTCAATCAACTACTCGTAAGAACTGACGATCGAGGATCACTAATACATGGGACCTGTAAAACCCTATTCGAAGCAAGGGGCTACGATCACGTCTGGGTAATTCTTCTGGACAAAACTAACGGTTTATTAACCGCGGCACAGGAAGGAGTAGGGCTGGACTTCAAGGATCTTCTAAAGCGGATCAAAGCGGATAAACTCCCTCATTGTGTCAAAAAATCGTTAACCAAATCGAAGTTAACAATTACGGAGGACCCCTCTTCGACTGATAAGGATTGCCCTCTGTCGAATATCTACGGCAGCACTGGAGCAATTACTACCCGCCTGGAGTACGAAGGAAGACTTTACGGCTTGCTCTCCGCTTCCGTTCCCAGCCGATTTATTAACGAAGAAAGGGAAAAGGAATTGCTTGAGGAGGTCGGCGAAGACATAGCTTACGCTTTACACAAACTAGAAATAGAAAAAGATCTTCGAAAGAGTGAAGAGGAGTTTAGAAGTTACTTAGAAAACGCGCCTGTTGGAGTATACATGCTCGACGAGGAGGGAAACTATCTCGAGGTAAACAAGACTGCCTGCGAGATGACGGGTTACTCAAAAGAAGAGTTGTTGGACATGGGCATTACGGACCTCCATCCTTCCCAGGCCTCAGAGGACGCCAGGGAAGCATTTGAAAAGTTGCTCGACGAGGGGGAAATGAGGACTGAACTTTCTTACACTCGAAAGGATGGAACCAAGAGGCACTTTTTAGTAAATTCTGTAAGGATCTCGGAAGACCGTTACCTCGGGTTTACCCTGGATATAACTGAAAGAAAAAAAGCCGAAAAGAAGTTAGAGCAGACTACCCTGGAAACCCTCCAGGCCCTTAACAGGACGATCGAGGCAAAGGACGAGTATACCGGGGGACACATAGATCGAGTCCAGAGACTCTCGGTCAAAGCAGGCCGAAAACTTGGCCTCTCCGAAGAAAAGCTGGAACAGCTCAGGTATGCCTCGATCCTGCACGACATAGGAAAGATCGGAGTACCGGATTCCATCCTCGGCAAGCCGGGGGAGTTGAACGAAAGAGAGTGGGAAGAGATGGAGAAGCACCCTGAAGTAGGCGAACGAATTGTCAGCCAGGTCGACCGACTGAAGCGGGCCGCGAAGATTATCGGCCAGCATCAGGAACGCTACGACGGTACCGGTTACCCGAAGGGACTACAGGGAGACGAAATCACCCTGGAAGCCCAAATAGTAGCTGTCGCGGACGCCTGGGACGCAATGAGGACGGACCGACCCTACAGGGAGGCGTTGCCCAGAGAAGAAGCGATGCGAGAACTGAAGGAGAACGCGGGAACCCAGTTTGACCCGGAGATAGTTGAGGTAATGCTTGAATTAATCGAGGAAGGAGAGATCGAGCCCGTGTAGTTAAAAACTCCACCTGCCGGACCCAGAATAAATGGAGAGGAATTACTATTAACTCCGAGAACGAGAATTTAGGACTTAATAAAACCCTGCTAAAAGTTGTTCTTGTAGGCGCGGGTTTTACGCTGGGCGCCTATTTCCTTGCTATTCATAACTACCTGCTATTTCATTCCCTAGTCGAAATATGGAGCATAGTTGTGGCAGTTGGGATTTTCGTAATTGCCTGGAACTCCCGTTCTTATCTGAACAACGACTATCTACTTTTCCTGGGCATAGCCTATTTATTTATCGGGGGAATAGACCTGATCCATACCCTTGCCTACGAAGGTATGGGCGTGTTTCCCACTCAGGGGTCTAACTTACCCACCCAGCTCTGGATAATTGCGAGATACATGGAAAGTCTGTCTCTGCTGGCGGCACCGATATTCCTTACTCGCAAGCTGGATCAAGAAAAAACTATCCTCGGTTATCTTTTAACGACATTTTTTCTATTCTTTACCGTCTTCTACTGGAGAGTTTTCCCGGACTGTTTCGTCTCCGGGGTCGGCCTGACTCCGTTTAAAGTCATCAGCGAGTACGTAATATCCGGACTATTGGTTGGTGCTATCCTGGCACTGGTGTATAACCGCAGAAAGTTCGACCGAAATATCTTCTGGTTGCTTGCCAGCTCGATTGGCCTCACCGTGCTTTCAGAATTAGCCTTTACCTTTTATGTCAGCGTTTACGGTCTCTCCAATCTCGTAGGGCACCTGTTTAAACTGGCATCGTTCTACCTGGTATACCAGGCTTTGATTGAAACTGGGTTGAAGGAGCCTCACCGGTTAATTTTTAGAGAAAAACAGAAATACGAGGATCTTGTCGAAAATATCAACAGCGGCATTGCCGTCTATGAAGCCGTCAACGAGGGCAAGGAATTCATTTTCAGGGAGTTCAACAGTGCGGCCGAACGAATCGAGGGATTAAAACGAGAAGGGGTTGTCGGTAAAAAAGCTTCCGAAGTATTCCCGAAGATCAAGGAATTCGGTCTATTCAAAGTGCTCCAGAAGGTCTGGAAAACGGGGGAGCCCCAGCATCATCCGGCCTCAATCTACGAAGATGAAAGGATAAAAGGTTGGAGGGAAAACTATGTCTTCCAGATTCCCACCGGGGAAATAGTTGCCGTCTACGACGACGTCACCGAGCAAAAGCGCACCGAAAAAGAGCTCGAAGAGCAGAGAGAGAAGCTGAGGCACCTCCACGACGCGGTAGACGAGCTGCAACGACAGGAAGGCGAAGAAGACATACTTCAAACTGCCGTTAAAGTGGCCGAAAACATACTCGACTTCGAACTCTGTGCGATCGCTATCCTGGAGGGGAACTCCCTCGTCCCCAGGGCCAACTCGGCGGATTTGAAGACGGAGGAAATGGTCGAATTCAAGGTTGGGGAAGGAATAGCGGGCAAAACCATGCTGCGGGGCGAAACCATCTGGGGGGATGACCTAAGAGACCACCTTGAAGCCAGACCGACGGACGAGGACTTTAGAGCCTTCATCAGCGTTCCTATAGGTGAAATAGGCAACATACAGGTCATCTCGAAAGAAGCAGGCAAGTTCACCAAAAGGGACGTGGAACTAGTCGAAATCCTCGCCGGCCACCTGAGAGAAGAACTGAACAGGGCAAGGCTGGAAGAAGACCTGCGCCAGCAAGCGATCCGTGATCCTTTAACCAAGCTGTATAACCGCCGATACTTCAACGAAACACTGGAAAAAGAGGTCCAAAAAGCGAAACGTTACGACCACACTCTGGCCTTTCTCATGCTCGACGTTAACAGGTTCAAGGAGATTAACGACCGTTACTCCCACCAGGTAGGGGACGAAGTCCTCCAGGAAGTGGCTGGTCTCCTTAAAGAAAACGTCCGGAACGCCGATACAGTAGTCAGATATGGCGGGGACGAATTCCTGATAATGATGCCGGAAACGGAAAACGAGGTTTACGAGGTGGTCGAAAGACTTCAACAAGCCCTGGATCAGTGGAACGACCAGAACACTCTGCTGGACTTCCCACTTACTTTAGCCATGGGAGTATCCCACTGGAATCCCGACCAGGATAGGGATGTAGAGGAAGCTCTCAAAGAAGCGGACAAGGAGATGTACAAGGACAAAAGGAAGTAAATAAGACATAACTTGCCATGTCCTGGGCAGTAATTTTACCAGGGGCGAGCCACAAAACCGGGGATACTCAAAACCCCGGACCACTCACCAAAATGTAAACTCTCTACCAAAAATCTAACGTCTTGTCCCCACCCCTTAAGGCCCAAGAGATCTGCCCTGAGAAGACGAAGAAAGGATTGTACGGTGAAAACAAGTTACAAAATATTTTAGTTCTTTGAGTTATTGTTAATATATTTAAGGTATTAATTAATTTATTTAATTTTCCTCTTGATTTATTTAATTTTTAACTGTATAATCCTCGTAAGTCAAACGGGAGCGTGATAAAAATGCCGAAAAAATTAATTGGCAAATGTCCGGTCTGCGGTAAGGATATGAAAGTTACTGAGCTAGAATGTCCCGGCTGTCATACGCAGGTAAGCGGACAGTTCGACCTGGGTAAGTTCTCACGATTGAACCGGCAGCAACTTGAGTTCGTAAAAGTATTTATCAGATTAAGAGGAAACATCAAGGAAGTTGAAGAGGAAATGGGCATCTCTTATCCGACGGTCCGGAAAAAGCTTGACGAAGTAATCGAAGCTTTGGGCTACAGGCCAGAAGAGAGCCCGGATGACGAGGCGGTAGAAAAGCGAAACGAGGTGCTGGACGCACTGGACAAAGGAGAAATCGACTTCGAGGAAGCCAAAACCAAATTGGAGGAACTCTAAGGAGGTAATCCCAATGAACGAAGAGCGTAAGAAAGTATTAAAGATGCTGGACCAGGGTAAAATTGACGTAGAAGAGGCCAATAAATTGTTATCTTCGCTGGAAGACAGTCAGGAAGAGAAAATGCTCGAAACCGAGGTAGAAACGGTCGACGAAGCCAGTTTCCTGAAAATTCTTGTCATTGAAGACGGGGAGGAGAAAGTAAATATAACCTTCCCTATCGGGCTAGCGAAGTTCCTAAATAATATAATCCCGGAAACGGCCCAATCAAAGCTCACCGAAAAGGGTATTGACCTGGAAAAGGTAATAAGAGAGATCGAAAGAGGCAACTTTGACGGAAAGCTCGTCGACATAGAGGACGGAAATAGCCGCGTGGAAATAAGATTGGGTAAATAACCAACCTCTTTTAACGGTTCAAAATGTTCTGCTCAAATTTTACGAAAAGTCAACAACCCCGCTCCAGGGGACGGGGCTGCAGAAAAGCCGGCTGATTCGTCACCAGGATGTACCCCGGGGATTCTCAGCTAGCCCTGGTAAAGTGTAGATTGCTCAGCGCGGTCTTCCCTTATTGGCCGCTGCAATCAATTCAACTGGAGCATTCCTAATATTTACCCGAACGTTCCCTCACCGGAAGTAAGCGATGGTCCAGGACGTGTTCCCCGGACAGGGGTAGTCGAACTTTTACTTCCGTGATATTTTCCTTCAAAGCTTCAGGAGATCAATTCTTTGCATGAAATTATTAGATATTTTATAATACATTTTATTGACAGCTCGGTAAAAGTTCCGGTATTTAACCACTGTTAACTTGGAAATAGTAAACTAAATAGCTTTGTTTACTTCATTTTTCCCACGCCCAGGCATCCTTCGACTAGACTACTTTTGTTCATTTATTTATAAATTTTAACGAGAAACCGGGTTAGTTTTAAATTTCTTTAGAAATGGCGAGGTGGGACTAAGAGTCTCGCTATCACTGACAGAAATCCGGGAATAAGCTCAAAAAATGTCTTTTGAAAAATTTGAATCTACTAAGAGGTCACGCTTCGTGTTAGACCAACTACTAGAAGATTTGAGTTCCGACAAATACGAAATCGGTGATCGGCTGCCTACCGAAGAGAAACTATCTCAAATGATGGGAGTCAGCAGAACTTCAGTTAGAGAGGCCCTGGCAGCTTTACGATTAACCGGGGTCGTCACCAGCAGGGCCGGGCAAGGAACCCACTTACGCAAAAAACCGAGAGAGACGAACGGTAATAGTACTATGGAAAAAAGGGCTCTAACCGTATTAAAAGAAAATACGAGCCCGGAAGAGATGTTTGAGGCCAGAGCCACGATCGAAGGGCCTATTGCTTCTTTGGCTGTGGAGAAGATGGATGATTCGGATCTAGAAAAGATAAAAAAAGTCGTAGGCAAAATGAGTCAGGCTGTAGAGTCTGCTGCCACCGAGAAATATATTTCACTTAATAAGCGGTTTCATTTATCCATTGCCCGGGCTACCAAGAATAACGCACTGAAAAATATTATGAAGAGCGTATTATCGTATATGGAAGAGGAGCTCTGGCAGGAGGAAAGACGCTACTATTACGAGGAAAACCAGCAGAGGTTCCGAGAGTCTTTGCAAATTCACAGAAACCTCTTCAGTTCTTTGCAAAATAAGGACAGGGCTGCTTTATCTGAAGCAATAAAAACCCACTTTAACTATCTCTCGGGGGAGAATAAACTGAGGAAAAATTAGGCTATTTTTATAAACCTTTTTTCGGGAGGTGATAAAGCTACTAAGTTCTTAGGGTCAATAAAAGTTTATATAGCTAAAAAAGCAAAAAGAGGAGGAAAAATGAAAAACTATAAACCTTTACTGGTACTGTTTTTGGTAGGAATATTATCGATATCCCTAGCAACAACGGCAATCGGGCAAGATGGTGTTATTGAAAAAGTAAAGGAAACCGGCGTCCTGACCGTAGGATGCAGGGAGGCGGCGAGACCATTCGCTTACGTCAATGAAGACGGAGACATGGTGGGCTTTTCCCAGGACCTGGCTTTCTTGCTTGGGGCGAAGCTGGAAGAAAGAGTCGGCAGAGAGGTGAAGATTAAGCAGGTTCCCTTTGCCGGAGCAAGCCGTGTCCCCATTGTGGCCCAGGGTACTATAGATATAGAGATGGGATCCTCCACTCATACAGCGCCAAGAGACGACGTGTTGGACTTTAGCTTACCTTACTTCCTCTCTGAAACTGTTTTTATGGTCAGAGCGGGTGAAGGTATCGATTCACTGGATGACCTGGACGGAAAGATAGTCGGCTCGATGAGGGCAACCACAAACCTAAAAGCCCTGCAGGAGATCGTAGATAAGGGAGAAATCGATCCCAGGAACGTTGTAGTGGTCGAGACTCACGCCAGAGGATTTCAATCATTGCAGACAAAGAAAATAGATGCCTACTTTACCGATACCAGTTTATTGACAGGAATTCGGGCGGAAGCCAAGAACCCTGAAGACTACAAGATAGTTACCGAGTCGATTCACGCGGAACCTTACGGCTGGATGATGAGGGAAAATGACTCCGACTGGAGGGACTTCGTCAATAACTTCCTGATCTGGACCCTTAAGACGGATTGTTCGGCAGAATTGGATACACTGTCCGAGCTCGGTATTCTGGAAGAGTGCGAGGAACCTAACTTCACGATCTTTGACGCCGTATACGACAAGTGGATGGGACCGAATACCGCTACGCCTATACCAAGAACCGAAGGATTTAACCACCTGTTAAAGAACATGCAATTCACGGATATAGAGGAAGTGTGGCCCACGAAGGATTAACTTTAAAATAAGAGGAGGTAAATGAAGAGCAGGGGTCAACTCCCTGCTCTTCATTTTGATAAAATGGGTTATCAATTTGACTGGGGCGTAATTATAAGAGAGCCGTATTGGCGCTGGTTACTGAACGGCTTTATCAAGACTCTGATATTAGGATCGATAAGCTGGGGCATTGCACTTTTTCTGGGAATCATAGTTGGAACTATAAGGACTCTTCCGGCAAAAACTGCTCGGGCGATAGGCAAAGCTTACGTGGAGTTTTTTCGCAACATTCCCCTGTTAGTTCAACTGTTCTTCTGGTATTACGTTATCCCTCCCATGATCGGACAATGGTTCAATCGTATGGAGAGCCTTCCCTGGATAATGGCCATATTTGGCCTGGGGGTTTATACTGCCTCACGGGTTGCCGAGCACTTCAGGTCCGGACTTAACTCCGTGCCGAAAGGGCAGCGCCAGGCCGGCCTTTCTACCGGCTTATCCAATTGGCAGCTTTACCGTTATATCATAATTCCATACGGCTTTCGTCTGATGATTCCCCCAATTACGACAGAATTTTTGACGATCTTCAAAAATTCCGCGCTGGCCATGACGATCGGCGTGCTGGAACTTTCCGGCCAGTCCTACAAGATCGGCACCTGGACATTCCACAGTTTCGAATCAATTACGGCTGCGGTGATAGGATACCTGTTAATTGGACTAAGTATAATCGGTTTCATGGGCTGGGTTGAAGAGAAACTCAAGATTCCCGGACTCGTTGGGAGAGGGTAAACGTGGGTCTCGACTTATCAGTAATAGCTAGGAATTCTAACGTGCTTTGGGGTGGTTTTTTAACTACTCTGAAGCTATTTGGTATAGCATTCGCCGGTGGGCTTCCGCTGGGGATTTTGTTAGGTTTGGGAAGACTATCTTCCAAAAAATGGATCTATTATCCCGTCAGCGCTTATATCAATTTCATCCGAAATGTCCCCCTGTTAATGGTGGTCTTCTGGATATATTTTGCTTTACCCATAGTTACCGGACATAATATAGGTCGGCTACCCTCCGCCGTTATTGCCTTTATCGTATTTGAGGCCACCTATTTTGGAGAGATAATAAGAGCGGGCTTTCAATCGGTGAAAAAAGGAGAAATGCAGGCTGCCTATTCTACTGGCCTGACTTATACCCAGGTTACCCGCTACATACTTATTCCGATAGGGTTGAGAAGGGTGATTCCCAGCTTGATGACTCAAACTATTGTGATATTCCAGGATACATCCCTCGCCTACGTGATCGGGTTGAGAGAATTTGTTAGAGCTTCCACCGTAGTAAATGCCAGAGAGGTAAGGTCGCTTGAGATATTTGGTTTCGTGGCATTGGTATATCTAGTTATTTGCCTGGCTGGTTCAACGATTTCCAATCGGTTAGAGGAAGAAGGAGAGTGAGAAATGGCTAACGAAAAAGAGACCCTGATTAAAATTGACGAGGTTGGCAAGTGGTATGAAGACGTTCAAGCTTTAGACGGGATCTCGATGGAGATTGATAGAAAGGACGTCGTCGTTATCTGTGGTCCCAGCGGCTGTGGCAAGAGTACGCTGCTTCGTTGTATAAACGGACTGGAGGAATTTGAAGAAGGCGACGTGATCGTCGACGGCGTCTCCGTTAGGGAAGTTCGGGGTACGAAAAATATCTACAAGCTTCGTTCAAAGATCGGTATGGTATTCCAACACTTCGAACTATATCCCCACCTTACTGCGCTGGAGAACGTAACTCTGGCTCCGAAAAAAGTATTTAATATGAGCAAAAAAGAGGCCAGGCAAAAAGGTATGGAGCTTTTAGAGAGAGTGGGGATCCCCGAACAAGCGGACCAAAAACCAGGTGAGCTCTCCGGAGGCCAGCAACAACGAGTCGGAATAGCCAGGGCCATTGCAATGGATCCCCAGACAATAATGTTTGACGAACCTACGTCAGCCCTCGACCCCGAGATGATAAGAGACGTCCTTGAGGTAATGGCTGACCTGGCGAAAGAGGGTTTGACAATGATCGTGGTTACGCACGAAATGGGTTTTGCCAAGGAAGTAGCGGACGAGATAGCGTTCATGGAGAACGGTAACATTGTTGAACACAACGATGTCGAGACTTTCTTCAAAAACCCCGAATCCGAAAGAGCGAAAGAATTTGTTGACAGAGTGCTTGTGCATATATGACGTCTCTCCTTCGGTCTTTTACAAACCAGGACCGAACACTCAGCAGTAAATTCGGAACTGGTTTTGTGTTTTTAGCAAGTTCAACCGCGCAGGGCTAATTGACTGCCGGGCACCTCATATTGGTAGCTACAAGCTGATTCAACCCAGGGGGTCGGCCCGAGGAGATCTCAGATAGTACTCGTAAAGCCGAAGAGGAGAACCTAGTTTTATCACCACCTCCCGGAGGGGATTAAAAAATTAGCTACAGCTTGACGTAGGATTTATCAAAATCCCGCATAATACCCCGGCCTTTGGCCGGGGATGAATACGAAAGCTTTTAAAAAATAGAAACCGGGGTAAAACCATGAATCGGAAGTAATGCCCCGCCCTTCGGTCGGGGATTGCGAGATTCAAGCGATTTCTTTAATTTGATTCCGCAAAAGGAGGGTGTTATGAGCCTAAGGGGGAAATTGGCAAATGTTCTGAAGAATCACGGAAGTGTTAACGACAATCCTCCTCGGAAATCTCTTATTCGCCAGACAGTAGACAGCGGGGAGGCATTTGTAAGCAAGAACGGTGCCTTGTCAACCTGGAGCCCGCCAGAATCGACGGCCAGAACTCCCAAGGATACCGTTATCGTCAAAAGGGAGTCCAGCCGGAAACAAATAGATTGGAATTCATCCAATAACATTCCCATCGAAGAGGAAACGTTCGATATGGCGTTTAACGACGGACTAGATTTGCTGAAAGAAAAGGAAAAAATATATCAAACAAACAGGGTAATCGGAGCCGATCCCTCGTTTACCCTGCCAACCAGGACGGTAACAGATAGGGCTTTAACTGCTCTATTTACCTATAATATGTTTAGACCTGCGCCTGAGTCAATCGATAAGAGCATATTCTCTGGAGAAAGGTTCGACCTGGTCGTCCTGCCGTACGACAAACTTGAAAGCAAAAAATACGAGGGAAGACTGCGAAAACTGCCCAGTGGAAGAACGAGTAACATGATAGTGGCAATGGACTTTGACAGGAAGCTGGGGGTCGTAGTAGGTTCGGCTTACCTGGGAACAGTGAAAAAACTGATGTTCACGGTCATGAACTACCTCTTACCCGGGGAGGATATTCTGCCGTTACACTGTTCGGCAACCGAGGGGGAAAACGGAGATTCGGCTCTGCTTCTGGGCCTGTCCGGTACGGGAAAGACGACCCTTTCCGCGGACCCGGATCGGGCCCTTTTGGGTGACGACGAGCACGGCTGGGGCGATAGCGGAATTGCAAATTTCGAAAATGGTTGTTACGCCAAGCTTATTGACCTGGAGGAGGAAGAGGAGCCTGAGATCTGGAACGCGGTTATGCACGAGGACGATTATTTAAATCACGGGACAATAGTGGAAAACGCCTTTATGTATCCCAACGGCGAATTTGATTTCCACGACGATAGGTTGACTCCAAACTCAAGAGGTTCGTATCCGCTGAAATACTTAACCAATACCAAGACTTCCTCGGTTTCGGGTCATCCGAAAACCATTTTGTTCTTGACCGCAGACGCGTACGGAGTCCTGCCTCCAATTTCTAGACTGAACCCCAACCAGGCAATGCTCTGGTTTCTAATGGGTTACACGAGCAAGATACCCGGCACCGAAACGGGTATAAGTGAACCACAGGCAGTTTTCTCCCGTTTTTTTGGCGAACCCTTTATGCCGAGAAACCCCGATATCTACTCAGAAATGCTGGGGAAGAAAATGGAGAAGCACGGAACGGATGTCTATCTGGTTAATACCGGTTGGACCGGCGGTCCCTATGGCGAGGGCAAAAGAATTGACCTTGAGTATACCCGGGCTATGGTACACGCTGCTTTAGCCGGTACTCTTCGGGGCAAAAAATACAATGAAATAGAGACACTTCATTTAAAGTACCCAATTAGTTGTCCGAATGTCCCGAACGAGGTACTAAACCCAAAAGACACCTGGAACGATCCTGAGGCTTACGATAATCGAGCGAAACAACTGGCTCAGCAGTTCTCCGATTATTTTGACGAGACCTACGGGAATAAGGACATTAAAAAAGAAGTCATCAAAGAATGCCCCGGAAAGTGAGGACCCTATCTTCTACAATGACGGGTTGGAGCAATCCGGTACCCGGAGGAGCCAAACGTTTTATGGAATTGAGAAAAATTTACACTGAGTTCGGATTCGACGATGTCTATAGGAAGGACCTTTTCCGGTAAAAGGACCACCATAGAGGGTAGAGAAAAAATCTAACTTCACTATTTAAAAACCAGACTGTATGCCAACAAAGGTCCTATCATATTTAAGAAACTGAAATTGAAATTATAGAAAGTCGTCGTTAAGTTCAGTTCCGCCATACCTTATTCCCCGTAGCCAGACTGGCCCGTATCCGTTAAGAACTTACTGAAATTAATAACACCGACGTTCCAGGGGGTGCCCGAGTTTCTCAGCTAGCTTTGGTTAATTTATCAACCGTCCGGCAACTGCCGATAGAATTCGTCCGGTTTCAGTTCGGCAAAATTCCCCCGATCGTAAAGATGCCGCCTCAGGTCCAGACAGAGGTGGCATTTGGAGTAATAGCCTGGAACCGCTTCCCTATAACCGTATTCGCGGGATAAATCATATAGCCCGTCAAAATCATCCTCAACCAGCAGCGAAAGTATCGGGAAGTCGTCTCGATCGATTCCCTCAGAGAGCATACCGTCCATATTTTCGATCCTTCCGAAAGTCAGGCCTCCACAATAGCCGGGAATGTAGTTGCCGTAGTTGTCCACGTGATTGTGCCATTCCCTTAGGAAAGGGGGCCTGCACGGCCGATCAAACCACCACTCCGGAGAACGGGCAGTTAGTCCGGAAATATCGTATTCGGGAACCACGTACGGGGCCCTGCCCGAAAGGAAGAATTCGACGTTTCTTTCAAGGTCCCCGCCCTGCCGATCGATATAGTCATTCAGGTCAAGCGTCCCCTCTACCCCCATTCGCTCGAACTCTCGCAGGTATTCCGACTGATAAACTATCGCGTCCTGGCCGAATATCTCTCGGCCGGCATTGACGGCCCGCCTGGTGTTCTCGAATGGCACGTATTCGAGATAGAACGGGTTGACCGAAATCATGATCCCATTTAACCCTGCTCGCCGAAGCTCTTGCAATTTGGCTACGGTCGTCTCCTCGTCACCACACCAGAACGAATTCGTCTCCACGAAGATAGAAGGAATCCCGATATCGTCGGCGAGCTTTGTTGCCTCCAGTAGTTTGTCGTAGTGGAGGAAAGGTTCGCCGCCTGTTAAATGGAGGCCGTGATTTAACCCGATTGAATCCGGACCGTTTGGGCCGGGGACGATATATTTCGATAGTTCCGCAAGGGTCCCTTCCAGGCGCTCATAAGAGATCAAGTCCTCCTCCCATTCGGGACCACAGGCAAACATACAATGAGTACACTCTGCCGTACACCTATAACTGAGTATCAGACCGACTGACTTAGGCTCCGGAACAGAAATGTTGCTCATACCGAAACGATTTTACTCCATTAACCGTGAAGCAAGCAAATTGGGATTCAAGTATCTTCGACTGCGATATTTTCCCACTGATTGGGTCATGTTTTATGAGTCACTGTTCGAGGTAACTCAGTGAAATCTCTCACAGGAAATTCCAGACAAGTTCGGGGTTCAGGTAATTAATCGATCATTCGCTGGCTATTTCCTTCCTGAGTGCTTCCTTTGTCATTTCCGTCAGATTATCTACTCTGTCACTATTGCTGTACAGGACGACGTTTTCCTGTCGGAGGACGAGATCGTAACCTTCCTCTTTTGCCTTCACGTTGGTAATCTGAAATATTTTGCCCTCGATTAGCTTAGTCAATAGATTATCAAGCTGCTCGTACTGGCTGCGAATTTGCGAAAGCGTCTGTGAAACCTCCTCAGGAACGGCCGAACCTTCTCTAATGTTATTCAATACCTTTTCGAGTTCGTCCATTATGGGTTTTACCTGCTCTTTTAGATCAAACAGCCTGCCCGAAACGGATTTAAATCCTTCCGCTTTAAGCATTCTGTCCAGCATGGCTATATCTATCTCCAGCTGGGCTTTTAGCCTTTCCGCTTGAAGTACATCTCTCTGTCTCTTGTACTCGCCTTCAGATATTTTACCTTTAAGAACGTCCTCCCTCAGGGAGACCAGTTCCTCCGACTTTTGCTGGGCGCTCTTTCTTTCCTCTTCCACGGCCTTTGTGAAGACGGTAAAGGCCTCTTTAGTGTTTACAAACCCAATCTCCATCCCAGCTCCGGAAAGCTCCAGGGCAGTCTCTTTGCCAGCCGCATCGCTCAGCTCTCTTATATTGCTATCGAGTATCGATCTAACACCCAGCAAAGAATCCAGAGCCTGGGAAATTTTTCCTGCGTCAATCAGCTTTTCGGCTCTTTCAAGCTCTCCGATTATAAGATCGGCAGAAAAATCTTCTTGACCGACACCGGCCAGCGATACTGTCAGCACCAGGGCAATTACAACCCAGAAAGTTATGACTATGTATTTTTTCAAACTTTCACCCCCGCTGTATATACTTTTACGGAAAAGGAACGGTTACGCAACTGTAAATAGAACCATCTATCGCCGGTTATCCTGCGTGGACCTTTATTTTCTTCTCCATAATATCCCATCATTCACAGAATGTGCTGAAAACTCAAAAGAATCGATTTCAGTTATTCCGGCGGGTCAATGTCTAATTTAGTTACTTTCAACTTTTTCCTAGAATAGAAGTCAAGAACCCCGCCCCAGGGGACGGGGTTTGGTGAAAATAAACTTTAAGTGGTTTTTCGGTCTTTTACAAACCAGGACCCAGCAGTCGGTCCTCCCCGGGGGGTGCCCTGGGGCTTCCTCGGCAAGTTTTGGTGGCAAGTAGTTTGTGTACTACAAAGAGAGAGGTGATCAGGATGGATTTTAAATCGGAAGGACACGAAAAAGTTTACGAAAAGCTAGAAAACCTTATAAAACCCGAATTCAGGATCCTTGACGTCGGCTGTGGTGATGGATCTTTCCTCGATCAGATAGCAAACCATCATGATATCAGTGGCGTCGGGATTGACCCCTCACCTGCGGAGATAGAAGGTATTGAGACGAACTGCACGATTCTAAAAGCCGAAAGTGTCGGTGAGCTGGAAGAAAAATTCGACCTCGTTTACAGCATAAATAGCCTGCACCACTTCGGTGACGTCTACGAATTCTTCAAAAGCGTTCCGAACCAACTTGAGGAGTCAGGTGTGATGATCCTCGCTGACTGGAAAGAAGGTGCTTCAACTGGTCGGCCGGAAAGCTACTACTCCCTGGAATACATAAGTAATTTATTGACGGAGGCCGGGTTCAAAGTCGCGGATTCTCAGGACCTGGAAAGGCAGTTTTTTCTGGTATCCAAATTGACTTAACTAGCCGGACAACTAACTGGCAGGTAAAGACATTTTATTACCCTCGGCCGGTACGGAAAAGTTTATCGAAAAGCAGAGAAAACAGGAAGAAAGAGGCGAAACCGAGTGCTACGGCTGGTGGCTTTGCCACAAAAAATATTAGTAATCCAGATTCATTGTTTTTTTATGCTCTGAGAAGGGTGAAAGTACATCCCAGGCGCCACTTTTTAGGGCTTATGAAATTGTTGGAAAAGGAAAGTTGATATTTAAAAAACTAGCGATGAAGGCAAGCGGCATAGGTGTAGAAGGCCCCTTTTATGTTCTATCCGACATATATTAAATATTGGGGAGCATTTAACATTAGTGGTGAATTGTTAATAATGACCGAGCAACCCTTTTCTTTTCGCCACACCCTCGAAATACTTAAAAGCTCCGAAGCCGATCGCAAAGAAGAATACTGAATTCAAAACAAGAAAGGCAAGATCCGATGGTGGAAACTGACTTAACGTCTTCCCGTTGATCATTACCTCCCGCAAAAGGTCCGCTCCGTAAGCCAGCGGGAAGTATTTTATCAAGGGAAAGCTTTCGAGGGGAAACATGACAAGGGCCAGGATTACGAACTGAACGATCTGAAGGAAGGACTCGACGCGCTTAAATACCAGAGTCAGCCCTCCGAGAAAGTAACCAATACCGGCGACGCCCAAAAGAACCAGGACCAAAATCGGTAGGGTACTACCCAGCCTCAGGTGGAGAAACCTGCCGGTAGTTAACATCATCAGGTAAAGGAAGCCAATATTCGCAAGGAAAAAGAAGGAAAAAGAGGACAGCACCTGAAAGAAGCTAATCCAACCGAAACCTTCCGGCGACATGTAGAGCTGTTCAAGTGTACCCCACTGAGCTTCCCTGATCAGCGAATTGGACAACTCAGAATAAACTTCAAGCGTAAAGTTCCAGAGAAAGAATCCGACGACTATCCCATCTATGGTGTTTCCGAGGTTTGGTCCGGATACCACCCTTTGAAGCCAAAGAATATAAGCAGGAATATCAGGTAGATCGTCGCCAGACCGGAAACGGAGTTGAAAAAATACCTTTTCAACTCTATTCCATTCTTCTTCAGCAGGCCCCAGAATAAAAGGAGCTTACCTCTCATTTTCTCCTCCTTCCACGATATTCAGGAATACTTCTTCCAGGTCCGGGGTCTTCCTATCCAATGAGATAACCTGTGCGCCCCCTTCTTCAACAATTTCGAGCAGTCGGTATATCTGCTCCGGTTCGGCAAGCCTGACTTCCAATTCCGTTCGGTTATCCCGGGAAACGGAATTGATTGTCAGGTCGAACTTACCTTTCAAGTGGTTCTTAGCAGTTTCGTCTAGCGCTCCTTCGATTATCAAACTGTATCCTTCGGCCCGGAAGAGGTCGATCAGGTTCCCCACCCGGTCATCCACGACGATTTCTCCTTCCTGCAAGACAATGACACAATCACATACTTCCTCTACCACGTCCATGTCGTGGCTGGAAAGCAGGATAGTGATGTCCTCGTCATCGGCGAGTTCCTTGACCCGGTGCTCCATATCCCGAGAGGCCTGGATGTCAAGACCCAGCGTGGGCTCGTCCAGCAGCAGCAGTTCGGGTTCCCGGACCAGGGCGGCAGCCAGAGCCAGTTTTTGCTGCATCCCCCGGGATAGCTTTCTGGCGGGGGTCTCTATTTTCTTCTCCAGCCGGAGGGAACTCAACAACCTCCTTATATCGTCCCGTTTTCTCGCCAGGTTGATTCCCTGAAGGGTGGCGAAAAACTCCAGGTTTTCCCGCGGCGTCAGCCGCCAGTACACGTTGCGGTTGCCTTCCAGGACGGCACTGGTCTTTTTTAGCGGTTCACCGGGGTCGTTTTGGATTGACCGGCCCTCGATCCTGACTTCTCCCGCAGTCGGGGTAATCAACGAGCTGATGCACTTGATCGTGGTTGTCTTACCCGCCCCGTTGGGACCGAGTAAGCCGACGATTTCTCCTGTGTCGGCGCCGAAACTGATCCCGTTTACTGCTTGGACGGAATCCTCGCCCCTGCCGTACCTTTTCTCCAGTTTTTTCACCGAAAGAAGTTTGTTCAGTGCTTACATGCCTCCTTTTGACTCCAAGCTGTTTTTAAAAATTAAAGAAGGAAGAAACAAAATCAAATTAACTCGAAACTCTCCAGTATCGGGTCGAAATACTTCTTTTTCGCCCCCTCGTAGGAATCGACGGAAGTACTGAAGGAGAGGGTGTAGAGGGTATCTTCTTGTTTCAGATAGACATCCTTTCCTCTCGTTCCGCCTCCGGATCTGGCCATAGTGGCGACCCTGACGTAGGCAGTAACGCCGGAAATATCAGTTTTTCTTTTCTCTACGTCCTGGTATCTGACCAAGGAATCCAGCCTGAGGTCGTATGCTCTGACATATTCCTCCACCGAAAGGTCTTCCTTTAACTCGGAGGCGGTTATACTTACGTTATGAGGGTCGGGATAGGCGTTTAATGACAGTATCCCGCTTCCCTTATAGTCCATCTCCGTCTTAGTCCAACCTTTTGGATAGGAGATTTTAAACCCGTACTCTTCGTTCTTGTAGGTCTTCATCTTGGTTTCCTGAGCCGAGACGAGCCCGGCGACGAGGAGCGAACTTGCCAGAACTGCTATCAATATATAGGCAAGCTTTTTCATCGCTGACACCTCCAGTTGATAATAGATCGGTGATCTCCGCCGACTGAGGCGGTTAATTGGTGAGAATCACGGATAGTTTCGGGAAGGTTTTCTCTTCGGTCGCTTTCTCTACGAAGTTCCATTCTGGTGGTCGGATTCTTCTCCGGACTGAAGATCGAAAAAATCCTCAAGTATCCCCCGTGCCTCCTCCGCATTGGCTTCTGGAACCATTAGCCGAACTTCTTCCTGGCCGGCAAACGGCATAACCGACTGTGTGAGATGGG
>JAIPHJ010000001.1 GCA_021735245.1 Candidatus Bipolaricaulota bacterium | reverse complement strand
ACCAGCACCCAGATTGCTATTGACGTCAAAATTGCTATAAATCTACAGCTGAGATTGAAATTGAAGGTCGTTTCATATTTTGTTTATCTATAGCAATCTGGGTGCTGGTCGGTCAGACATATGCGCCGCTTCGCTGGAAATTTCTCGGTCCGGAGCCCTTCTCTTGCGTTTCAAAAAGCAGGCCGGGCTCCCACGCCCGGCCGATAATCCCGATACCGACCTCTCGCGCGGGCAATGGGAGCTCGCGCTGCTATCGAGGATGAACCAGCAGGCCGGGTCCCCGTCCCCGTGCCCGGCCGGTAGTCTCGATAAAGACCTTTTTTGACAGTCACCGGGACATGAGGGCCCCGGCTGCTTGATTTGCCGCGGTACAATGAAGAAAGGGTGGAGAGCGAGGCCGAGATTCGACTTTAGCCTGCTGAAACAGCGATTTCCACGCCGGAGAAATCGCCCCTAGTTTTATCGAACGGTTTCCAAAGTTATTCAGGTAATTTACACGACAAACCCTACAGCGCGGGCTGCCGGGATTTCGTATATGTTAAACCTTTTAAAATTAAATCAGTTGCCAGGTAAGCGGCAGAAGGCCATCTGGAATAAAATGAAGTCGTCGTTCATTAACTACCTCTCGCCTTCATGTAATGGTGAAAAAACTGAGACTAATAATTCCATCTCGACAAAAATATATCGGATTAGCCGGGCGCAGGTTTAAATTTATCACAAATTTCCAGATAATCTTGTACATTTCCATTTTTGGTCTTGAAGGCGTGCCCCGGTAACTATATAATTCACCTGTTATGAGAAATACGGTGCTGAGTCCAACCGGACTTCATTTCGTTTCCCGAGGCAAGGCGCCGGCCTTTCCATTTAAGCTCACCCTTAATTATTTTTTTGGCTATTTTTATTTTGTGAACTGATCTAAAGCCCGTACCTCAAAAATAGGCTTTAGATCGCGGTAAGGTCCACGGCATTCCCGTGGTCCTTTTGCTATTGGAGGAAGAGATGATTGACGATTTACGAGCTGAGATAGATAGAATCGACGAAAAACTGATCGAACTAATGAACCGCCGGGCGAGCACGGCGCTGGATATAGGTCGATACAAGAAAAAGAAGGGCTGGAGAGTTACTGACGAAGAAAGGGAGGAGACAGTTCTGGACCAGGTGAAAGAGTTAAACGACGGTCCGTTTTCCGACAAGCAGATGGAGCGTATTTACTGGCAGTTAATTTCGGAAACCAAAGAAATCCAAAAAGAAATACAAGTGGAGGTCGATACGGATGATAGTAGTGATGAAGCCGGAAGCAACTGAGGAAGAGATTAACGAGGTCGAAGAAAAGCTGATCGATTTGGGTTTTAGCGTTCACTTTTCTCAGGGTGTAGATTACACCACGTTGGGCGCCATAGGAGACAAGAGCGGGGTGGATCCGCGAGAGCTAGAGATCCTCAACGAAGGAGTGGCTAAAGTGACTGAGATAAGTGAACCTTATAAACTTGCCGGAAGAGATTTTCATCCGGCGGATAGCGTGATCGAACTTGGTGAAGTAAAAATTGGCGGGAGAGAGCCGGTAGCGATGGCCGGTCCCTGCGCGATCGAATCCAGAGAGCAGGTAGAGACTATTGCAGAGCAAGTCTCGGATAACGGAGCGTCGATACTTAGAGGAGGAGCGTTCAAGCCCAGGACTTCCCCTTATAGTTTCCAGGGTCTGGGTGAGGAAGGGCTAAGGTACATGAGAAATGCGGCGGACAACAACGATCTCAAGATGGTTACGGAGGTAATGGGAAAGAGTCAGGTTGGTCTGGTTAGCAGTTACGCCGATATCCTCCAAATCGGGGCCAGGAACATGCAGAACTACAATCTATTGCGAGAAGTTGGAAAAACCGATAGGCCAGTCCTTCTGAAGCGGGGTTTCTCCTCGACCGTGGAGGAGTTCCTGATGGCGGCGGAATACGTAATGTCGGAAGGGAACGAAAAAGTGATTCTCTGTGAACGAGGGATCAGGACTTTTTCCGACGAAACCAGGTTTACTCTGGATCTTTCGGTTGTTCCCGTCATAAAGGACGAAAGCCATTTGCCAATAATAATAGATCCAAGTCACAGTACGGGGGTTAGAGACAAGGTCATACCGATGGCCCGGGCCGGTATAGCCGCCGGAGCTGACGGGATGATAGTTGAAGTCCATCACGAGCCTGAAAATGCGAGAAGTGACGGACCTCAGTCGCTATTACCTCACCAGTTTGCCGACTTGATGGACCAGGTAAACAAGATTAGCAAGACTCTCACCAGAGAGACGGTAGCAGCTTAGCGATTTCTATGGGCACGGAGAGTGAGTTTTCGAGGATAACGATAGTAGGATTGGGACTCATGGGAGGTTCGGTGGGTCTTGCGGTAAAGAACTTTTTCCCCGAGCTAACCGTCGTCGGGGTCGATTACGAAGAGGAGATCAAAAAGGCCCTTCGCCGGGGGGCCGTGGACGAAGGGTACGGCCCCGGGGAGTTGACCGGAGCCGTAAAAGGGTCCGACCTGGTGGTGCTGGCAACTCCAATAAACGAGATAGTCGATATACTGAGGGACCTGGCTGGAGGGCTGGAAGGGGAGACCGTGGTTGTCGATCTCGGTTCCACGAAGTGCAAAGTATGTATCGCGGGATGGTCGGAATTCGAGAATTCACCGGCGGAATTCGTCGGTGGGCACCCGATGACGGGAGCGGAGATTCGCGGCATAGCGGGGGCGCATCCGCTGCTTTTCGAAAATAGCGTCTTCGTCCTGGTTACCCCGGAGGGAGAGCCGACAACCGGTTCCCGGAAGCTGGAAGATTTCGTTACCGGGCTTGGAGCGGAGCCACGCTATTTGAAGCCGGAGGGGCACGATGCCATAGTTGCCAGAGTAAGTCACCTGCCGCAGCTTATTTCAGTCAGTTTATTGAAACTCGTCGGGAACGAACCAGATCCCCTGGACTACCTGTCGCTGGCCGGAGGGGGGTTCAGAGACATGACCAGGATAGCTGATTCTCCCTTTGGTATATGGGAGGACATCTTCGAAACAAACGGCGAGCTAATTGAGGAAGCCGGCACCGACTTTCTGGAAAAATTAAGAGAGTTGATTCAGAATCTTGAGGATGAAGGGCTTGAGAAAGCGTTCGGTGAAGCGAGTCAGCTCAAAGCCGAACTGCCAAAATCCAGCAAAGGGATCTCCTCCAGTACTTTTAAAGTGGCGGTGATGGTACCGGACAGGCCGGGAGCCCTTGGGGAGCTGACGTCATTACTTGGAGAAGAAGGTATAAACATCAGAGATCTGGAGCTCCAAAAAGTCAGAGAGGACTACGGTGGGACGTTTCAGGTATATTTCGACTCTCTTGGAGAGGCCCGGGAGGCAAACAGGGTTATTATGAATTACGGGTTCGAGTCCAGGGTGGTTGATTGATGAGCGAAAAAAGCGTAAAAACTATTTCTCATAGCGGATGTGATGGATTAACTGGAGAGATGACTTTTCCCGGGGACAAGTCTATTTCTCACCGCGGGTTGTTGCTGGGCTCGCTGGCGGAGGGAAGATCGACCCTCACGAACCTGGCGCCGGGGGAAGACGTAGGAAGGACCGTTGACTGTTTGCGAGCACTTGGAGTTACCGTGGTTGAAGAAGAAAACAAATTCGTATTGGAAGGTCAGGGGCTAAGAGGATTTACCGAGCCGAAGGGAAGTCTGGATGCCGGAAACTCCGGGACCTTGACCCGGTTGATTGCAGGCATTCTGGCGACACACTCCTTTACGACCGAGATAGACGGTGACGACTCACTCCGGTCTCGGCCCATGGAAAGGATAATTGACCCACTGGAATCAATGGGAGCGAAGCTGGATTCGCGGGAGGGAAAATTGCCCCTTGTCGTAACCGGCGGAGACCTGCAGGGGATCGAATACAGGCCGGAGGTGGCGAGCGCTCAGGTAAAATCCTCCGTCCTTCTTGCCGGATTGGGCGCTTCGGGCAAAACGACCCTCCTCGAGCCAGGACCGTCCAGGGATCACACCGAAAGAATGCTGGAGGCAATGGGTTACCCGATCCGGGTTGACGGGGATCGAATAACCGTAAGCGGTCCCCACCCGCTGGACCCGCTCAAACTGAAAGTCCCGGGTGATTTTTCCTCTGCCGGGTATTTCATCGCGGCCGCATGTCTCCTTGAGGGCTCCGAATTGACGATCAGGAACGTCGGGTTAAACGAGACCCGGACGGGTTTTCTTGAATTATTAACTGAAATGGGTGCTTCTATCGAACTGACCAGCTCGGAAGAACGCAACCGAGAACCGAGAGGCGATCTCGTTGTTTCCAAATCGGATTTATCCGGGGTAAGTCTGACCGAAGACCAGGTCGTAAAATCTATAGACGAATTGCCACTGCTGGCGGTGGTTGCTACCCAGGCGGATGGAGTCACGGAGGTCCGGGGGGCGGAAGAGTTGAGGGTAAAAGAGACGGATAGAATCAAAGCGACCGTTACCAACCTGAAAAATCTCGGGGCCGATATAGAGGAGTTGCCGGACGGGTTCATCGTCCGGGGACGGAGTAAGTTGAGTGGAGGTCGAGTTGAAAGTTTCAGAGACCATCGGATCGCGATGAGTACCGCAGTAGCGGCTCTGGTTGCGGAGGGTGAAACGGAGCTGGTTGAGCCCGAATGGGTTGAGGTATCCTTTCCGGGGTTTTTTGAAACTATGGAGGGTTTATTACATGGCTGAAATTGATAGTTCGACTAAAGTGTTAGGGTTGATCGGAGATCCGGTAAGTGGTTCCCTATCACCCAGGTTGCAGAACCGGGCGATCGATAGGCTGGGGCTGGACTACCGTTACTTCGCGTTTCCCGTAAAGGAGGGGAGGGTAAATGAGGCCGTTATTGGAGCAAAGGAACTGGGTCTCAAAGGACTAAACGTCACCGTACCCCATAAAAAAACTGTCGTGGAATATACGGACAACCTGTCGAGAGCGGCGAGGGTTATGGGCGCGATAAACACAATAACGTTCGCTGAAGAGGGAGAGATAGAGGGCGATAATACTGACTGGAAGGGATTCCTGAAATCTCTGGAGTTACACGAGTTCGATCCGGAGGGTAAAAGATGCCTCGTCTTTGGCGCCGGAGGGGCTGCGTCCGGAGTAGTCTATGGCCTCGTTCGAAGAGGTGCCAGGAGGATAGTTATCGTAAACAGGACGGAGTCGAAGGGTGTAGACCTCGCACGAAAAATGGAGGGGCTATCTCTCGGCGTGGATCTGGACGTTCGCCCTCTTACCGGAAGTGATATTGGAAAGAGGATAGAACGATCCGACCTTGTTGTCAATGCCACTTCAGTCGGCATGGGGGCAACTGAGGGAGAAGCCGTCTGGGAGGACGGGGATGGTTTCCATTCCGGTCAACTCGTGTACGATCTGATCTACAATCCCAGTCCGACTAAATTTTTGAAACTGGCGGATGACGGAGGTGCTGATACGATCGACGGACTGGATATGCTTATCCTCCAGGGGCTGGAGTCGCTTAAGAAGTGGACGGGTGAGGAATTTGAATCGGGAGAGAAAGTCGATGAGCTTCGTCGATATTTAAGGGATTCCGGCGGGTTGAACTGACGATCGATAGATTCCACCGACGACGGATTTAGTTATCTGGTCCGCATAACTGCTCTCCTCCGCTTACCTGGCTGCCGGATTACCTCTACTGCTGAGTTTTAAAGGTTGAATCAGCTGCCAGGTAAGGGGGGAGAGCCTGGAGAGAACTAGCGTAACGAAGTTAATGTTGGTAAATTAAATGCCGCTATCGTGGGTGAAAGATTTGAGACCTAAATTGAGTGGTTTGTCCTGTTAGCTGTAAAGAACAATATAGTCCGTAAGGTATCTTTTAAAAGCGAAAATTGGTCCTCCAGCACTTAGTTGAGACACATAGTCTGGATAGTAAGTTCATAAGTTTAAGACGTAGGGCAGCCCGAGTTAATATAATTTACTTAGTCGTAACCAGGTTACGATCCTCAACTAAGTGCTGGACATCTGAGTGCTGGTTAAAAGTTTTGGGAGAGTAATTTTGATTAACCTTTTAGTCATTACCCAGTGGGTGAGATAATTAAGTTTATTAACGGAAGTGACTTTCTTCTGTATTCTGTCTTAGAAGTTGGTCTTAAACGAGCGGATAGCTTAACTTAGGTTAGAATAAATCGTCTGGTGAGAGGTGCGTAACTGATGAAATTAACCGTTAAAACGGCGGGAGAGTCACACGGTAAAGGGATAATTGCCATGGTCGAAGGATTCCCCTCGGGTTTAGAGTTCGACGAAGAGCTAATCAATGAACAGCTGCTCCGGCGCCAGGGCGGCTATGGAAGGGGCGGTCGAATGGAGATAGAAAGCGACGAGGTAGAAGTCCTGTCCGGCTTCTACCAGGGCGAGTCACTTGGAACGCCGATCGCATTATGGATTAAAAACAGGGACTGGGAGAACTGGGAAGAATTTATGTCTCCGGAGGAAGGAAGTCCGAAGAAAAAAGAGGTGACTCTTCCCCGGCCCGGTCACGCCGATCTGGCCGGATCGTTGAAACACGGATTCAGGGACTGTCGCCGGGTACTTGAGAGAACTTCAGCCCGGGAGACCGCGGGAAGAGTTGCCGTCGGAGGTCTGTCCAGAACGTTGCTTAATCGGTTCGGGATAGAGATAGTGAGTCGGGTAACCGGAATAGGGCAGGCAAACACCAGCAGTAATTCGAATCCAGAGGAGTGGAACGAGGTTGCCGACGAATCGCCCGTGCGAACCCCCGACAAAGGTGCCGAGAGGGAGATGATGGAGGAGATAGAGAAAGCCAAAGAATCCGGGGATAGCCTGGGGGGAAGGTTCGAAGTTGCGGCTTTGGGGGTGCCGCCGGGACTGGGGTCTTATAGCAGTCCGGAAGAGAAACTGGACGCCAGGATAGGGGCGGGGTTCATGAGTATACCCGCAATCAAATCGGTGGAGGTCGGCCTGGGAAAAGGTGCGGGGTCGAAAAGGGGTTCCGAGGTTCACGACGAAATATTTCACGACGATGAGATCGGTTTCTATCGGGATTCAAACGAAGCCGGAGGGATAGAAGGTGGAATCAGCAACGGAGAAGAGATAAGGGTCACGGCGACGATGAAACCGATCCCGACCCTGGAAAAGCCACTCCACTCGGTTGATTTAGCTGACGGAGAAGAAGGCGAGGCTGCAAAAGAAAGGTCCGACGTATGTGCCGTACCTGCGGCTTCCATCGTGGGGGAGGCCGAACTGGCCAATATAGTTGCAGGGGCTTTTTTGGATAAGTTTTCCGGGGATACGGTGGTCGAGGTTCGAGAAAGTTTCGAGAGACATCGTGAACGACTTGAAAAGTGGTTCGAGGGTGATTGATCTCATGGAAGAAAGGAAGGTTTATCTGATTGGATTTATGGGAGCGGGCAAGTCGACGGTAGCGCCGATTTTATCGGATAAGTTGGGGCTTGAGTGGGTCGATACGGACGAGTTGATAGAGGAAAAAGAGGGTCTCTCTATTTCCGAAATATTTGAGTACTACGGCGAGGACCGGTTCCGCGAACTCGAACGAGAAACTATCGAGGAGGTGAGTCGGTCCGGACCAAAAGTTGTCGCCGTGGGAGGCGGGGCGCCGATGGATGAAAAAAACTGGAAGCGCATGAAGTCTACGGGTGAAGTGGTTTACCTGAAAGTAGGTCCCGATGAGGTCCTCGGCAGGGTCGAATCGGACGGAAATCGGCCACTGCTTTCCGGACTCAACAGAGAGGAGAGAAAGGAGAAAATCAATAAACTGTTAAAAATAAGGCACCCTCGTTACAGTAAAGCCGATCACGTCGTAGCCTGTAACGGGACCGGGGCGGCGGACCTGGCGGACGAGATATCGCGGAAGTTAACGGGGGAAAATGAGACGGGTTAGTGTAGATACCGAAGGAACTTCCTATCCGATTTTAGTCGAAGCTGGTTCGCTTTCCTTAATGGGTGAGGTTCTACGTGAAAGAATGGGGCGGAAAAGAGCAGTAATTATTACGGACGATACGGTGAACGAACTCTATGGAGCCGAGCTGGGGAGCTCCCTGAGGGATAAAGGTGTAAGTTTTGACAAATTAGTTGTCGAACCCGGTGAGAGTTCGAAGTCGCTGAAAACCGCCGGACGCCTGTACGGTGAACTCGCAGAGCTTAACCTCCACAGAGATTCGGTAGTAATGGCTTTTGGTGGAGGAGTGGTTGGCGATCTTGCCGGTTTCGTCGGCTCGACTTTCCTCCGGGGTCTTCCCGTTATCCAGATTCCCACCACCCTGCTGGCTCAGGTCGACAGCAGCGTCGGTGGTAAGACGGCCGTCAACCTATCCCGGGGCAAGAACCTGGTCGGTACTTTCCACCAGCCCGAGATTGTAGTAATCGATCCGGGTGTGCTGGATACTCTGGGACCTGCCGACGTGAGGTCGGGTCTGGGGGAAGTCCTCAAGTACGGCCTTATCCGGGATGAGGATTTCTTTTTTGAGACCGCCGACAATGTCGAACTATTTGAAAGCGTGGACCACCCGGAAGAGCTGGAATCCACAATCTCCCGGTGCTGCAGGATAAAGGCCGAGATAGTGGGTCGTGACGAACTGGACAAAGGAATACGTCGGATTCTTAACTTCGGTCACACGATCGGTCACGGAATCGAGGCGGGCTCCGGCTACGGCGAGCTAAAGCACGGCGAGGCGGTGATCTGGGGTATGATTGGTGAGATGTGGATTTCTTTCGACCGCGATTACCTGTCAGCCAAGACGTTTTCCCATCTCCTTGGAGTTCTGACTCATCTCTCTCTGCCTCCAATTCCCGATGATTTAGCCGCTAGAGAGTTGCTGGAGTATATTAAACGAGACAAGAAGGTGAGGAACGGCGAGATAAACTCCGTGTTGCTTACGGAACCCGGGAATGAGGTTGAAGTAGAAGAGGTAAGTGAAGCAGAGTTAAAGGAAGCCTGGGATTTTCTGAAGGGTTTAGAGGTGAACCGGGGATGATTCTCGTTATCAACGGGCCAAATTTGAATTTGCTGGGTGAACGGAAGCCGGAGGTTTACGGGGGCAAAGGGCTGGATTACGTCGAAGATTCGTTGACGGAACTGGCCGGGGAGCTGGGAGTCGAGGTCCGGTTCTTTCAGTCAAATCACGAGGGCAAGATCATCGACTTTCTCCATTCGAACAGGGAGACGGGAACCGGGGTGCTGATAAATCCGGGGGCGCTGACGCACTATAGCTACAGCCTCAGGGACGCGCTCGAGGCGATTGAACTGCCCGTCGTCGAAGTCCATATTTCCGATATCGACGAGCGGGAGGACTTCAGGAGCAAATCCGTGATCGAACCGATAGCCGTTGATCAAATAACCGGTCGGGGTTTGGAAGGTTACGAGCTGGGACTGAAGAAGCTTGCAGGACAAATAGGGAGTTGAACTTATGAACTTTGCCGGGAGAGTGAATGTTTTATCCAAGTCGGAGACTCAGGAGATAAATGACAGGGCAGCGGAACTGAAGAGAAAGGGCAGGGACCTGGTGGATCTGGGAGCCGGTGATCCGAAATTCAGGGAACCAAAACAGGTTAGGTCCGCGGGCAAAGAGGCCATCGAAGACGGTTATACCTGTTATACCGAGGTCGGTGGTAACCCGAATTTGAGAGGCGCGATAACTGAAAGGTACAAAAAGGTATTCGAGGTCGATACGAGTAACCTGGCTGTAATGACAACGGTGGGAGCAAAGAGTGCCCTGTTCGAGATTGCTCAGTTGCTTTACGAGGAAGGAGACGAGGTTATTCTGCCCAGACCTTACTGGGTAAGTTATTCGGCACAGGTCGAGTTGGCCGGTGGCACGCCGGTGTTTGTGATGGGGAAACGCGACGACCATTACCTGCCAACCGCCGCTGACATCGAACCGAAAATTACTCCCGCTACCAGGGGGATACTGATAAATAGTCCGGCAAATCCGGGTGGGGGCGTGTACGACGAAAACCAGACCAGAGATATTGTCGATCTGGCTCGGAAACACGATTTATTCCTGGTCGGTGACGAATGTTACGACGGGTTTGTATACGAGCGGGACAGGTTCTGGACACTGGCCTCCAGCGATTACGAAAGAGTTCTAATAGTAGGATCGACATCGAAAAACTTCGCCATGACGGGCTGGAGGCTGGGGTATATAATGGGTAGAACCGGATACATCGATGAGCTGGAGAAAATTCAGAGTCACCTTACTTCGAGTCCGCCGGCAATATCGCAGAGAGCCGGAGAGGCCGCTTTTAGAAATGAGTTGACTCTTTCGAGGAGGTTGAGGGAACGGTTCAAACTGAAAAGAGATTACCTGGCCAAAGAGTTATCGGAATTACCCGGGGTCAACTGCCCCTCGCCACCCGGTAGTTTTTACCTTTTTCCGGACGTAAGAGGGACCTTGACTGAGCTGGGTTACGAAAAAAACGAGGACGGTAAACTTGCCGAGGTTTTACTGGAAGACGCGGGCGTCGTGACAGTACCCGGAAGTGCTTTCGGCGGTCCAGGACATATTCGCGTGGCCTACCTGCCGGACGAAGATCGTCTCAGAGAAGCCGTTGGGCGAATTGAGGGGACTATACGAAGTTTGGTTTGATTGCCCCCTCGGGCATAAACTCGTCTCGTCCAGCTTACAATTCTCCGCCCTTGCGAGAATCATATTACTACCTTAAAAGTACATGTCTGTTGTCCTTTCTATATAAACAGAGAGACGCTATAGACATTTACAAGTCGAGGTAGATCGATATGACTATTGATGAGACAATTCTTTCCAACTGCAGTACTGGAGAACCGGATTGTTTGTTGAGTAACAGGAAGGTTCAAAAGATCCTTTCCAAAAACCCTTCCACAAGACTATTGAATTACGAGAGAGGGGAGAACGTATTTAAAGAAGGAAAACCAATCGTCGGGTTCTATATAATATGTGAAGGCGTGGTAAAGGAAGTTTCCTACCGTTCAATTGGAAACCAGATTACATTAAAGATTTTTAAAGTTGGAGATATTCTCACCAGCGATGCTTTCTTTTTTGACGAGGGAAGGTACCAGACCAGAGCTCAGGCACTCTCGGAAGTGGATGTTCTGTTTATCGATCGTTCCGTCTTTCCTGAATTAATGAAAGTTGCCGGAAAAAAGATAGGTATGAAATTGGCAAAGAACATGAGATATCTTAGGAAAAATCTGGAGTTTTCGTCTTGCCCGGTGTTGAAGAAGATTGCTTACTGGCTGACAAAGCTCTTACCGAACTCCTCGAACCGGTTTACCGTGTCCAATAAAGAGTTGGCCGATATAGTTGGGTGTTCTCACGTGACAGTATCCAGGAAGCTGAGCAGGCTGGCCGATGAAAATCTTATCGAAAAAAAGGGAAAGGAAATAACCGTTCCCGACAAGGCCAAATTGAAAGAAGCAGCTGTCAATAGGGGATTCTGTTGAGGTCCGTAATCTAAAACACCGATAGCCAGGTTATGCCGGCACTCAGCTATTAGGGAACCCCGGGCACCTGACTTTCGGAGTTTTGGCAAGATTAACAGGCCCACCCCGGATTCCATCCTTGGTGGGCCCCCTAAATTTCGCGGAAAGCTGTCCCCCATCTCACAAAATATTTGTACAGGATCCGGACGGCTGGGACGGCACTTATCCTTGCTTAAACGAGTTTTCTATTTAGCGCATATAGATTCCACCATTTGCGTTTATGGTTTCTCCTGTAATGTAGCTTCCGTCGTGGGATACAAGGAAAGAAATCACGCCGGCGATTTCCGGGGATTCTGCTACCCGATCGAGGGGAATCTTTTCGGTAATTTTATCCTCCTTATCCTCGAGTGATTCCCTTGTCATAGGTGTTCTGGTGTAGCCTGGTGAAATAGCATTCACCGTTATCTCCGGGGCAAGTTCCAGTGCCAGTGACTTGGTAAGGCCGAGTAACCCGGCTTTTGAGGATGCGTAGTGGGAGCCGTGGTCCGAGCCAGTCATGGCCCTCAGGGAGCTTATATTGACGATTCGACCCCAGCCCAGTTCCCTCATTTCCGGCGCGGCAGCCTTTGCGCAGTTAAATGCACCGGTTAAGTTAACGTCTATCCCTTTTTGCCAGTCTTCGTGGCGGAGTTCGTCCAGCGTCGCGTGGTGGGAGAAGCCGGCGTTATTTACGAGCACTCCGAGGTCGCCGTATTCTTCCAGGGTCCTTTCTACCAGTTCCTTCGTGTCGTTTGGATCGGAAACGTCTGCCTGAACTGCGAAAGCTTCTCCGCCATGGTCTTTCACGCTTCGGACTGTTTTTTTCGCTCCTTCCTCGTCCTGGGAGTAGTTTACCGTGATTTTAAAGCCGTCCTGTGCCAGTCTGATAGCGGTAGCTCTCCCGATACCCCGGGAACTACCAGTAATAATTGCTCCTACGTTTTCCAAATTTACTCACCTCGACTTTAATTGTTTTCGGAAATTAAAAAGACGGGGGAATTCTAACCCCCGTCGATCAGAGCTGGATTGATCCTATAGTTTTATTGCGTCTACCGGGCAAAGATCTGCGGATTCTTCGCAGCAGCCCGCTTCGTCGCAGCTAATTGCTCCTTCTTTTACCTCGGCGTAGCCCGCATCGTTGTTCAATTCAAATACTTCCGGGCAGGTCTGCGAACACAGACCGCAGGCTATACACAAGTCCTCGTCTATTACAGGTGATGCCATTTGCTTTCCTCCTCTAGAATTTGATAGGTGACTATTAGTGGAAAAATGATATCCGAACCCTTCAAAATCGAATCCTTTAAAATATGGAAGTTTAAAACCTCCAGGCTCCAATTGTCTCGTAAACGATAAGCTTGCACTATACCCGGGAGTTTTTAATATTGCGCCCAGCTTTTGAGTGTTAAGAATATAGGGTAACGCCCAACCACTGTCAAGTAGGGAGGTTTGAGCTAGGAGTCGACGGGGTTTTCAAGAGTACCGATCCCCTCTATCTCCAACCTGACCGTGTCGCCATTTGCTATCGGTGCTACACCCCGAGGGGTCCCCGTTGAGATCACGTCTCCCTTCCTTAAAGTCATAAACGAGCTTATATCTTCGATCAAGTCAGCAAAACCGAAGATAAGGTTAGAAGTATCTGATGACTGGCGAATAGAACCGTTTACATCTAGCTTAAAGGAAATTGGGAGATCGATTTCGTCGGGAGTAACTAGAGCCGGTCCGAGTGGAGCAGCGGTGTCGAATCCTTTTGCCCGGACCCAGTTTTGTTCCCAGCTCTGGGCGTCCCGATTTGTCACGTCATTTAGGCCGGTAAAACCCCAGACGTAATTAAACGCCTCCGCTCGATCGACGTTTCGACAATTCTCACCCATTACTACGGCTATTTCCCCTTCCGGGTCGTACCTGTGGTCTTCTGATATCTTTATCGGGTCCCCGGGATTCGTGATTGCTGTTGGCGGCTTGAAAAAAAGGGATGGTCGGTCGGGAACCCTGGAATCCGTTTCCTCGATATGGTCTCTATAATTCAAACCGATGCAAATAATCTTGGACGGAACGACCGGGGCAAGCAGGTCCAGTTTGGATAGCTTGAAAGTTTGACCTTCGTTTTTGAACGTGTCGTCTCCTGTAATTTTTCCTTCCATTATTTCACCGGTCTCGGGGTTTCGTACTCTGGCAAATTTCATTTTAGTTTATCACCCGAATTGTAGATTTATAGGGAAATTTCTGGAATAGTGAACGGCTGAAATGTTAATTGAAAGCTAAGAAATTTAAGGAGGTTATAGTTTACAGTTGGGTCGGAGGGACGACCTCCGACCTTCCGTGCAAACCCCGGTTTGTTTGACTAACGGACTAGTTTTACTATTGCGGCCGGTTCAAGTACGCGAAAACCAAAGCTTTCAGTTATGAAAAGTTTTACTGTTTTTGTATCGTGCTCCTCGTACCCTATTGAGAAATCCTGTCCCAGTACCAGCTGGATGTCTTCCCCCCGGGTCGAGACGAGCGCGGGATCTTCAACTTTTGGGCTGTAGATAATTGATCCTCCAATCAGGTCCTCCAGTTGTCGTTTTAACGGATATCCGTTGGAGGTTCCGGCTATCGACTTCCATAGCTCTTTATCTACCAGCATACTATATGGTCCTTCTATTGCCTCGTCCCGGAATACAGTAACGGCGTCTGACGCTCCTTCGAGTATCCCCGATTTACCGTCGGGCAGATTAACCGATGAATCGGACGAGGAAAATAACCCCTCTATTCCGGCCTCCGCCAGACCATTGTAGATAACGTCCTCTTCGAACTGAGCCGCATCAGCTGCTGCGTCCTCAAGGGGAGATAGATCGACGTCTTCCGCACCGCGCGAGAGGTTATCCAGTTCCCAGATATTTAGTTCGAAGGTTACTCTAGTCTCCACCAGCGGCAGGACTTTTCTTATCCCGTAGTTTACCCCTTCCGGAGAGTCTTCTTTTATATCCAAACGACCCTGGGGTATTGCGGAATAACCCCAGCCCTTTGGTTCGAGTACGTTCACTACTTTCCTTCCTGTCAATTTGGCTGACAGCACTTCCTTTGCCTGGTTGCCTATTTCTTCCTAGCCTTCTTCAGAGATTGGAGCCAGAGATCGTTTTAGAAAATCCATTATTTCACCCCTCTTTGGTTTCGATGTTTAGTTCAAGTTACCTATATCCAGATCTCCAGAGTCTTCTTCAGTTGATTCCTCTTCCTCTTCGAGTTCTTCTAGTTCGGTTATCGGTGCTTCGGAAAATAGATACGTATTTAACTCTTCGTCCCAGGCTGTCATGTTCCGTCTGAGCCACTCAATTGCCATACAGGCGTGTTCGATCTCTTCGTCCCTGTTATGACCCAGTATTTCGGCGAGCTTTTCGTCTTCCGTCGCCGATGCCCTTTGCTGGTACCAGTTTACTGCTTCAATTTCTTCCTTTAAGCTCATCAAGGCTCTGACAATATTTCTATCATCCTCATCTAAATTTTCCAAAGGTTCGTGATATTGATCCATAATATACCTCCTTTTTTCTTCTTGGTATTTAGAATAACTTCCAGGGTACTTTAACTCAACTATTTCTTTATTTAGCTGGGTCCGAGCCGGGGTCATAACCATGGTCCCGGAATTCGTCGAGAAAGGCCCGGGGGTTGCTCCGGGATTCTCGACTTGTGAAAATTCCTTACAAATAATAGCCTTGTTTTACAATGATAAACATAAAGCCAGAAATAGTTTGGGGCCATTTCGAAAAGATAAGTGAAATACCGCGTTGTTCCGGAAACGAAGAAGGCGTAAGAAATTACATTCTCGAAGAAGCCGAGGAAGCGGATCTGGAAACGCGGGTCGACGAAGCGGGTAACGTTTTGCTGGAGGGAGAAGGAAGTCCAAACGTCGTTTTGCAGGCCCATATGGATATGGTCTGTGAAAAGAATTCGGGCGTAGATCACGATTTTCAGAAGGACTCGATACGGTTGAAGGAAGAAGATGGCTGGATAACCGCGGAAGGAACGACCCTGGGAGCCGATAACGGAATAGGGGTAGCTATTGCCCTTGCCGCTGCAACCGGTGATTACGGAACCAGTTCGCTTGATTGTCTGTTTACCGTCGACGAGGAAAGGGGACTTAACGGAGCATCCAGTCTCGACCCGACGTTCATTCGAGGAGACAGGCTTATAAATCTGGATAGTGAAGAGTTCGGAGTTTTCACGATTGGCTGTGCCGGTGGGGGGAAGACCACCATCGACTTGCTGATAGATCGCGTTCCCAGTGATTCCAGGAATACGGTAAAAGTTTCGGTCCGGGGGCTGATCGGAGGCCATTCGGGAGCGGATATAGATAAAGGTAGAGCAAATGCGATTAAATTACTTACTCGGGCGCTGGATAGCCTCGAAGGAAATTCCCTCAGTTTGGTAGAAATATCCGGAGGGGACAAGCACAACGCCATACCCAGGGAAGCTTCGGCCGTCCTTCTAGTCGAGACCGATTACTCGGTCATAAAAGATCTCCTTGAGGAACAGTTTTCCGTCTTCAAAGCAGAGTACGAAGAAACCGAACCAGAGATGAATCTGAAGGTGGAAAGGCTTACCGGGAAAAATAAGGATTGTTTCAGCGAAGAGACGACCAGAACCCTGATAGATTTAATCCAGGCACTGCCGAACGGAGTCATGGCTTACGATAAGAGACTTGAATCCACCGTAGAAACATCGACCAACCTCGCCTCAATAAGGTTAGAGGACGGTACCGCAAGGCTTCTGATGAGTTCCAGGAGTAGCCGGGAGTCGAAGCTGGAAAACCTCCGAAAAAACAGGATAGAGGCAATCGGGGAGACTTTCGGCGGAGAAGTCGGGCACAACGAGGCTTACCCCGCCTGGCAACCCGACAAAGAGTCCCAATTGCTGGAAGATAGCAAGCAAGTTTTCCGGGATATGTACGGAGAATCTCCGGAGATAAAGGTCGTCCACGGCGGTCTGGAGACGGGGATAATTGGCGAAAAAAAAGAGGGTATAGAGATGATTGCCATAGGTCCGGATATAGAATCCCCTCACTCCCCCGAGGAACGGCTAAATATCGGTTCCGTCGAAAAGTTTTGGAATTTCTTGCTCGGTCTCCTGCGGGATTTGAGCCGGAAAAGGCAGCGAGATTAGCTCGGTACTGTATCCCGAATTAGTTAGTGATTCGAGTTATTCACTTGATTTAATTACCCGCTTAAATTAACATCTCAAAAGATCAATCCCTTAGGGAAAAAGAGGTGACGAACAATTCCTATTATAAAATCTGCAAAGAAAAGGTTAAGACAGAACAAAAAGCGAAGAGAGCGGAACAAAGAGCGAAAGAAAAAGCTAAAAGAAATTACAAAAGAGATGAATGGGTTACTCGAGAAGGAAGACGAAGAGGGTGCAAGAGAACTTCTCCCCGAGCTCATGCGAGCAGCTGATAGAGCAGCGAGTAAAGGACCGCTGCACCAGAATAAAGCAAGCAGAATAAAGTCGAAGTATGCCCGGCGAGTGGATGACCTGGGTTAAACCTTGTCCTAACCTTACCTGAATTTATTGATTTAAAGAGATAGTTATCGAACGAGGGGACGAGAAGAGCTTCTTTTTTTAGGAGGCACAATGAACTTTGATCTGGATCTGTTAAGCAAGGCAAAATACTGGTCTACCCTGTCAATAATTGTAGTGTTAATCGGTTGGGTGATCCTGGCTACTCCCCTGGTTAGCCCTGGATTGAAGGACTCAAGCTGGCCCTGGTTGAACCTGGGAATAGATTTTCAGGGAGGGACGAAGATAACCGTTCCTTTTGAAGAAAAAGTCTCGACCGCCCGCATCAGGGAGTTTCTGTCTTCTGCCGAAGGTCTCTCTCAGTTGGGTGATAGTCAGCTACAGAGCGAAGCCAATTCAAATACAGTATACATCAATACCAAGGCGGACGTTGGCAGTAACGAAGTCCTACTTAGCGATCTCCGGAGTTCTCTGGCGGAATCTTTTGCAGTGGCCGAAGAGGAAATTAGCATCAATTCCGTGGGACAGCAAATTAGCCGGGAATTCCAGGTTAAGGCAATGCAGGCAATTGGCCTTGCTTTACTGGTGATCCTTCTCTACATCAGCTGGAGATTCAGGCTTAGATACGCCGTAGGGGCGGTTGCCGCAGTAGTTCATGACGTTACGATTGCCCTGACTGTTTTTGCCATATTTGGTATCGAAATAAACTTACCGACAATCGGTGCATTTCTTACCATAGTTGGTTATTCCCTTAACGATACTATAGTGTATTTTGACAGGATTCGGGAAAACTCCGGTAAGAGGGCCGCTCGCTCCGAATCAACTTTCTCCCTGATAAATAAAAGCATAAACCAGTCCCTATCGAGAACCCTAAGTACTTCGACCACTACTTTCATCCCCGTTATTGCCCTCGTACTATTTGGTGGGCCGGTGCTTAAAGCCTTTTCTCTGGCTCTGTTAATTGGCGTAATAGTCGGTACGTATTCTTCGATTTACGTAGCTTCCCCCATAGTTTACGCGTGGGACAAATTTCTGGCCAGTGAATGAAATCCCTCCTCAGCAATAGCAGGATCTGGACACACAGCCAACCCGAGGGCAGTTTAGTTGACAGAATCAGGGAAAAGTTCAACTGTTCCCGGGTATTTGCCGGGCTGGTAGCAAGTCGTTACGGGGAGAACTTCCAGCGGGCCAACCTCACTCCCGAGGAAGGAGAGGATTTCCCGGAGGGGATATTCCATCCACCTGACCAACTTCCGGATTTATCCAGGGCTGTAGACAGGTTAATAAGAGCGGTGAAGGAAGAACAAGACGTGTTTATTCACGGGGACTTCGACGTGGACGGTCTCAGCAGTGCCGCGCTGGTTTACCGGGGATTGAAGAGCCTGGAAAATTTGCCCGGACCGGGCAGACTTAAAGTCGATGTCGGCACCAGGGATTTCGGTCACGGAATTAGCAAAAAGACATCTTCCAGGTTGATTGACGAGGAATTTGACCTGGTTATCACCACCGATTGCGGGGTTAAGGGGATTGATGAAATCTCTCATCTGAATAATTTTGGTATCGACGTGATAGTTACCGACCACCACGAACCTTCCGAGACCCTTCCTCCGGCGCTAGCAGTCGTCGATCCAAAGAGAAGCGATACGGATTATCCAAACCCCCACCTATCCGGGGCGGGTGTAGCCTACAAGCTGGTTGAAAGGTTAATGGAGGAGGTGGACGGAAGTTCCGGAGCGAAGAGTAGCCTGATTCAACTGGCCGCCCTGGGCACTGTATCCGATCTTGTGCCCCTCGTTGTCGAAGGGGAAGACGAAAACCGGTGGCTGGTAAAGGTCGGGCTGGAAAAGATGAGGCGAGAACCGATTACAGGTATTTCAGCATTGCTCGGGGAGCTGGGAAGTGAAAGTGGGACAGTAAATTCCGAAACGGTGAGTTATCGGATTGCCCCCAAGTTGAATTCGGCAAACCGGGTCGGGGACCCCCAGGTAAGCTTTCTGTTGCTGGCTACCCGGAACCGTTCGAGGGCAAATCACCTTGCTAAAACTCTTATAGACTACGATAGAGATAGGTCAAGGATCCAGAATAAGCTGACGAGAAAAGCGATAAACCAGGTTAAAGAGACTGAATTTGACCCGGAGAGCGAAGGATTGGTCTTTGTGGTCGGGGACGAGTGGAATCCCGGAATCCTGGGGCTGGTTTCTTCTCGCCTCTCCGGTAAATTTAACCTTCCCGCGGTTACGGTTAGCAGAAGTGCGCCCAGATGCCGGGGTTCGGTGAGGGGCATCGCCGGGTTGAGTGTCTATCAGGGCCTTAACCATTGTTCCAGGTATTTGACCAGGTTCGGCGGTCACGAAATGGCCGGTGGATTTACGGCGGACAGCTCCGATCTCGATTCGTTACGATGCTGTTTGAAGGAGTGGGCTTCTTCTCAGCTCGATTCTTACGAAAAAGTGGAGGAGAATTCCCTGGTGGATAAACTCGATCCGGTTCAGGCAAATATGAATCTCTACAGAGAAATTCAATCTCTTGCTCCGTTCGGTATGGGCAATCCCGAGCCTTATTTCTGGATGGACCGGCTGAAAATTATCAGCGCTCGAAGAGTGGGAAACTCGAAAAACCACCTGAAGCTAAAACTTGCCGGGGGCGATGAGATTCTCGACTGCATCGGGTTTGGTATGGGTGAAAACCTGCCTCTTTTAAAAGACCAGGAGAGTCTAAATCCGGTCTTTCGGCTTGAATTGAACGATTGGAGGGGGAGGGAGAAAATTCAGCTGAAATTAAAGGATTTCGTCCTTCAGGACTAATTTGGCCTTTTCCCAGTAGACCTTGGCCATGAAGTAAGGAATCAGCCGAGCTTTTCCCAGTCTTTTGGGTTCCAGCCATATCCTGTAAAGCCACTCGAGCCCTCTCTGCCTCATCCATTGAGGTGCTCTGGGTAGATTTCCGGAGAGTACGTCGAAACTGCCTCCGACCCCCATAACTGCGTTTGCGTTAAGGGACTCTATGTGCTCCGTGATCCATCCCTCCTGTTTTGGCACACCCATGCCCACCAGTAGCAGGTCCGGTTCGATTTCATTTATCTCCGAAACTATTTCCTGGCAATCTACAGGGATGTAGCCGTGGTGGGTGCCCGTTATTTCCACTCCCTCGTATCTTTCGGTTAGTTTTTTTCCGGCTTTCTCGGCCACTCCGGGTTTTGACCCGAGCAGGTAAACTTTAATGCTTCTTCCCGAGTCCAGAACTTCTTCTACCAGGTCGATACCCGCGACCCGTTGTTTCAGGGGCAGATCGTGAACCCTGGAGGCCCAGATCAGTCCACAGCCGTCAGGAGTTACAACGTCGGCCCGGTCGAAAGCTTTTGATAGGAGCTCGTCCCGTCTGGCGCGAACTACGGCAGTCACGTCGGGGGTCGCGACGTAACTGGTCGGTTTGAATCTGGTAAGTCGTTCGATTTCTCGGCTGGTCTCCTCGAGTTTGCTGAAGTTGAACGAGGTACCGAATATTCTTCCGGTCCCGGGACCGGTTCGGTCGATTGAGGGTCTTAGACTTCGAAGTTTACTGACGGCTCGATTGGCCAGCAAAAAGAGAGACGGCAGCAGGAACCCCCCCAGTGAAAGCGTCGCAACCTGAACGCTACCCGGAGACCGAATGAACCACCAGCTGGCCAGTCCGACGTAGCTCAAACTTATATATATCAGGGCAATACCCAGAGAACTCGACCCCAGGTACTCCTCCAGTTTTCTATCAAGCAAGCTGGAGCTGGTCCCTGCCGAACTGGCGGTGCTCGAAAAAGCAAATGATCCTCTCGCCGCCGGAACTGCCAGGGGGGCGATGGGAACGAGAAGCACGAGAGCGGTGAGCGATTTTACCAGTCCGACCAGAGCGAGGCTGGCCAGGATGAATCCCAGTTCACGGAATAATACGGACGAGAACTCCTTTTCTCTGCCGAAAACCAGAAGACCGACAGACGTGCCTACAAAAGCCAGTCCCAGCTGAAAAGCAGTTGTAAGCTTCTGTTCAGGCTGCAGCATTACTATCAGCAGGAACGACATGGCTATAAAGATCAACGTAAAGACAAAAAGACGCCACCTTTCTCTGTCCAGTTCGACGTGAACGAATTCCACGGATCTGGAGATCATCAGTAACCAGGCTACCGTTAGCGGAATGCTTAACCAGGTAAAGTAGACGAATTTTCCCGTGGTAGCCATCTGGATAAACTGGATTCTGAATCCGATCAGGGAAAAGACAAGGCCGGCTACCAGGAAACTTCCGTATTCCATAATCTTGTTGCCTTTCCCCAGCTTTCTTGAACTACCGATTATTACCAGGCTAACCAGGAGGCCTATTATCGGAGGAGAAAAGCCGGCGACAAGACCTGCGGAGATCGGTGCAATCAACGGAAGGAAGTCCCCGAATTTACTTAGTTTCTTCCATTTTCTCGAACCCGCGAAGGTCCCCGCGACCAATATGAATGAAACGAAGAAAACCGCTCCGGGAATAGCGTTATTCATGACAGTGAAGTATATTACTATTGGCTTTGCCTGAAAAGGAATTAATTCGGTTCAATCCCGGACAGATGTCTTCTACGGTCTGACAAAAGGGTTAACCTAATCAGTCCGTCTGACCCGGTAGATTGCACATGGTATAACGATATCGTAACATTTGTACAGCTTTTATAGAGGACTAATTCTCAATCATTTCGCACAAGGGGGTTTTCAATGAAGGAGATTAGATGGCATGGTCGGGGCGGCCAGGGAGCAAAAACCGCCTCTCAATTGCTTGCTGACATTAACCTTCAGGAAGGTAAGTTCGTTCAGTCATTTCCCGAGTACGGGCCCGAAAGAAGCGGTGCACCTATACGGGCCTACAATAGGGTATCAGATGAAAAGATAAGGGTTCATTCCGGCGTGGATGAACCGGAGGTCGTTGCCGTAGTCGACCCGACGTTGCTTCAGGCTGCCAATCCGACGGAAGGGCTGTCAGAAGACGGTGTTTTGCTGGTAAATACGCCGAAGAGTCCCGATGAAGTTAAGGACGAAACCGGGTTTACCGGGGAGGTTCTGACCATAGACGCTACTCAAATAGCCGAGGACGCCGGTAGCGGGTACGCGAACGTACCCATGCTGGGTGCTCTGGTTTCCGTTCTTGGCACGGACTACGAAGTTGCGGAAGCTGAAGTGGATAAAGCGTTATCCAAGAAACTTCCGGACGAGATAGTAGAAATGAACCTCCAGGCGTTCAAAGTCGGTTACGAGACGTTAAGTTAACTAAAACGGGAGGACATATGGCAGAATTCGAACTTAAGAAGTACGACGAAATACCAATTGGCGGAGTAATAGAAGGTGGGGCTACTCCGGAACTCAACAAAACAGGAGACTGGAGGTCGGAGAGGCCCATATGGGACGAGGATACGTGTATTCAATGTCTTCAATGCTGGGTTAACTGTCCTGACGCTTCCTTTGAAATTTCCGAAGAAGAGATTCAGGGCATAGACTACGAGCACTGTAAAGGATGTGGAATCTGTGCGGAAATCTGTCCTGTTGACGCCATTTCTATGAAGCCAGAGGGGGAGGTATCAGAGGATGAGTAACGGTAACAAAGAAGTATTGACCGGTCATCAGGTAGTAGCAAATGCGATGAGACAGGTAGAGCCCGACGTGGTGGCTGCTTACCCGATAACGCCGCAATCAGAAATCGTCGAATACTTTTCCCAGTACGTGGCGGACGGCAAAGTCGATTCAGAGGTTATCACAGTTGAGTCGGAACACTCGGCCATGAGTGCCTGTGTCGGGTCAGCCGCGGCCGGGGCGAGGACCATGACTGCCACGGCATCGCAGGGATTGGCTCTAATGATGGAAATAGTCTATATTGCCGCTTCTATGCGGACCCCCATCGTAATGGCGGTGGCCAATAGAGCTCTTAGCGGGCCGATAAATATTCACTGTGACCATTCGGACTCGATGGCGGCCAGGGACAGCGGGGTAATTCAACTTTACGGCGAGGATGCCCAGGAAGCTTACGAGTTTACCCTTATGGCGCAGCGACTCGCGGAGAGCGAGGACGTTTTGCTTCCGGTAATGGTAACTCTCGACGGGTTTACGTTGACTCACACGGCTCAGGTGGCAGAACTCCTGCCCGACCGGGCCGTCAGCGATTTCGTCGGAGAATACGACGCACGCTATCCTCTTCTGGACGTTGAAAACCCTACGACGCAGGGACCGTTCGACATGCCCGACTATTACTTCGAGCACAAGCTTCAACAGGTCGAAGCGATGGAGAACGTTTCCGATAGGTTCCTGGAAGTTCAGGAAGAGTTCAACGATCTGTCGGGTAGCAGCTACGACGGGTTATTCGAAACTTACAAACTGGAAGACGCCGACTATGCTGTAGTTATACTTGGCTCTACAGCCGGAACGGCAAAAGTCGTGGTAGACGAACTCAGAGAGAAAGGAAAGAAAGTCGGTCTGCTGAAACCCTGGTTATTCCGACCTTTCCCGGGGGAAGAAATAAAGGACGTTCTGGTGGACAAGGAAGCCGTCGCAATTCTGGATAGATCTCTGTCTTTTGGGTCTTCCGGTCCTCTTTATCTAGAAGTTAGTTCGGCTCTGTCCGACGGGGATACGAAACCGAGATTATATAACTACACGTACGGTTTGGGCGGTCGGGATATAAAAGAGGATCAGATTGCCGGGGTCTTTGAAGACCTGGAAAACCCTGACCTGGAAGACAAGATGCGATACATCGGTGCGAGACAGTAACGGGAGGGTATGAATAAACTATGGCCAGTTTAAAGAAGTTAGCAAAAAGAGAAGAGAAGAAGAGAAAATTTGAAAGCGGACATTCGCTCTGTTCGGGCTGTGGCCTGCCAATTGCAGTGAGAACTATTCTGAATTCCACGGACGGACCGGTGGTTGCGTCAAACGCCACGGGCTGTCTGGAGGTCGCCACGTCCAGGTTCCCGACTTCGGCCTGGAATATTCCCTGGATACACAACGCATTCGAGAACGCTGCGGCTACGATAAGTGGAGCGGAATCAGCCTACCGATCTATGAAGAAAAAGGGCAAGATCGACGAGGACATAAACTTCCTAGCCTTTGCCGGAGACGGAGGAACTTACGATATCGGCCTTCAATCACTGTCGGGAGCCCTGGAACGAGGTCACGATTTTACTTACGTCACGCTGGATAACGGAGCTTACATGAATACCGGTATTCAGAGATCCAGTGCTACTCCAAAAGGTGCTTCCACTACGACGGCCCCTGCGGGCGAGGAGAAGTACGGCAAGCAGGAGAAGAGGAAAAACCTGACGGAAATAGTCGCCGCCCACGAAATTCCCTACGTCGGTCAGGCCTCCATTTCTCACCTTCAGGACCTTGCAGACAAGGCCGAAAAGGCGATACACAGGGAAGGACCTGCATTTCTTAATGTGCTTTCGACGTGTCAGCTCGGCTGGAGGATTCCTCCTAAGGACGCAGTTAAAGTGGCGCAGAAAGGTGTAGATACATGCTTCTGGCCGCTTTACGAGGTGGACGAGGGGGAGTACAACATCACTTACGAACCCAAGGAGAAGCTTCCGGTTGAGGAATGGCTGGAGCCGCAGAAACGTTTTGCCGCCCTGTTCAAAACCGGTAATGAGGAAGTAATCGAAGAAATTCAGGAGGACGTAGACAAGGATTGGGAAAAATTACAGGCAAAAGTTTCTTAACCGTTCGTTGAGGTAAAATACTCCGCCATACCGGCGGGTATTTTTTATCACTAAGGGGCTGGAGGGAAGGCGGGCTTGGATCCAGGAGCTACCGAGATGGTGAGTGGAACGGGGGATATATACCCGCCTCCCCCAGTCAGCTTTGTCTATTGCCTTAACTTAAATAATTAAGGGTAAAGTTAATCTTTAGCAATTAAACGATAAGGGTTTTTTGGTCCTAAAAAAGGACTTACGGTGGGTCGATTTATCTACCTTATCACCAAGGTTAGTGAACGATGTTTAACCCTCGGAAGAAATTTGTCTCCAGGTATAGACAAAATTCTTCCCTTCAATTTTCGGGGGGGAGGTTGGATATTTTCCAGTATTCCTGTACGGTTTCTATAACTTTGCGGAACTCAGCCGGATTCACCGGTTTATGGACGTAGCTGCTTGCCCCGCTGTCGTACGCCTTGACGATGTCTTCTTCCCGCTCGGAAACCGTCAAAACTATGACCGGGATGCTCTTAAGTTCGCTGCCTTCCTTGACCGACTCAAGTACTTCGTGTCCACCTATTTTAGGAAGGTTCAGGTCAAGCAGGATGAGGTCGGGCTTTGGAACGTCTTCGAATCCTTCTCGCTGGTAAAGGAAGTCCAGTGCTTCCTCTCCGTCTCTAACCACGAATAACTTAGATTCCACGTCGCTTTTGTAAATTGCCCGCTGGGTTAAATCTATGTCGTAGTCCTCGTCTTCAACTAATAAAATATCCAACCGGTTTTTACTGCCCATTTTTTCCTCCTGAGTCTATCTTTGTAAAATTCTAGTTATTTACTTTGGAAAAGTTAACCCCATTGGTTATTTTTCGACCTGAAATATTTTCCTCCATTTGTTCTTTTCTACCCGGCAAAGTGAAGTAAAATGTCGTTCCTTCGCCCAGTTCTGACTCCGCCCAGATATCGCCGTGATGTTCCTCAACAATTCTTTTACAGACTGCTAGGCCTATACCTGTTCCTTCGGGATTATCCCTGGGGTTGAGTTTTTCGAAAACTTTAAAAATCTTTTTCAGATATCTGTCTTTTATCCCAACACCGTTGTCTCTAACCCAGAGGAGATATTTGTCCGATTGTTTCTTCCAGCCGACTTCTACTTTTGGATCCTCTTTATCGTTATACTTGACCGCATTCGTGACCAGGTTGCTAAACAGTTCCGTCAGGAGCGTTTTATTCCCGTAAACCCGGGGCAGGTCGTCCGGAACGACAAAGTTCACCCCGTCCAGGAGGTACTTCAAATCCTCCCGTAGTTCGGAAATAAGTTCGGCCAGGTCAATTTCGTCGAACCCTTTGTCCTCCATGTTGATGCTCGAGTAAGTAAGCAGGCTTTCTATTCTGTCTCTGAGCCTTTCAGTTGTATCGGAAAGTGCCTGAAGTGCCCTTATTCCATCCTTGTCCAGTTCGTCCTGGTAATCCTCAAGCAGAATGTGGCTATAACCCTCGAGAGTCTGAAGCGGGGCCTTCAGGTCGTGGGAAATCCCCCTGGAAAATTCCTCCAGCTTTTCGTTGCTCTTTTTAAGCCTTTCGGTCTGCCTTCTCAGGTCCTCTTCCAGTTGTTTAACCTCGGTAATGTCAATGTAGTATTCGATTCTGCCACCCTTGTACCGATCGGTCTCTATCGGGATACTTCGGTATTCCAGGATTCGCCTGGTCTTTCCGTATTCGTTAGTTATTGAGCAGACGTGACTGTTTACCCTGGTATTTTCTCTATGTGCCTTTTTTGCCACTTCGGTAAATTTTTCCGTCTCCTCGAACGAACTCACGTAATAACCCATTGCCCGCTCGGCAGACAGTCCCATTAGTTCCCGTCTGTTTAGATCGAAGAAATCCTCCATGGTTTTGTTTACCCAGACGACCTCTCCCTGTTTATCTATCAACACAACTGCGGAGTCGAGGGTGTCGATGGCGTCCTCTATCAGGTACCTGTATCTGGCACCGGATTCCCGGAGTCTCTTCATAAGTCTATTTATTTTCTTATTGTTCGTGAACTCAAGAATCCCCGCCTGTTCCGTGACTTTGCTTCCTTTCATCGTTGTGGGTATCGTCGTCGGGGAGTTGTTTCCCGGAGCCGGTTTCTCGACCAGCCTGACGTCTATTCCACTGCGAGTGCCGCCTGGGCGTCGCCCTTCTTCCCTGAAGAGGTTCTTTAGCTGTCTTTTTACCAGGTCCAGGTCTTCCGGGTGAACTACTTCTGCAAGGTGAAGATTGTCCACGTTTTCGTGACTGAGAACTTCTCGTGAGGTCTTGTTTGCCCGAAGGATATTGCCTTCTCGGTTTACCAGGTAGAGAATGTTGGAAGAGTTATTAAAAAGTTTCGTCGCGTACTTTTGTGCACCCCATCCCTGAAGCTCTCGGGAAGTATTGATGGATAATTTTTCCGAAAAGTAGAAGCTGCTGGTTATCAGAAATGGTACGGCAATCAATATTCCGATGACCACAGGACTGGTAACCGGGAGAACCAGTACTGCGACTGCCAGTATAACATAACTCAGGCCGAGAACTGCCATGTACCTTTTCAACTTGATCACAGAAAAAGTTTTTTCTTGGCTCCTAAGGGTACCAGTTTCCCCGTCCAGTTAGGGGGAAACATTGCTCACCAAAAATAACACAAAAAATTTCCTTCGGCAAGGACAGGGATCACTCGGTAGCGTGAGTGCTCATATGATAAGGTTTTGATCGAGGTTTATAGGGAAAGAAGCCGCAAGTTCCTCTATGCTTTCTTCGTCGAGAATATCTATTTTCCTGTCTCGCATTTTGATGAATCCTCGGTCCTCCAATTCTCCTAACGTTCGAATTGCTGTCTTGGAAGATACCCCGGCCAGCTCGGCCAGCTCGGATCGAGAGAGTTCTATGCCTTCCCGTCCTAGCCTCAATATGAATCGGGCCAATCTTTCTTTGCTGCTATTGTAGGACCTTTCCGCGAGTTTGCTCTGGAAGGCCTTGAGTTCTTCAGACATTTTGGCGAAAAACCGGAAGACGATCTCGGGGTGCTTCTCCAGGAAATAAAAGAAATTGCCACGTTCTATAAAACCTACTTCGACGTCGGTAAGAGTTTTGGCAAATGCGATATGGGTACCCTTGTCGAAGAGAGTAGTCTCGCCTATATATTCACCGGGACCGGCCAGTTTGAGTATCTGCTTCTTCCCTCGGAGTGTCCGTTTTACCAGCTTTACCAGGCCATCGTTGATGAGATAGAACCCGAACGAAGGAGCTCCCTCCTGAAAAATAATCTCTTCAGGGCCGTAGTTGATGCTTTTTACCTCTCCCTGAAGTTCGGTAAGGCTCTGCTCGTCTAGATCGCTTAATATTTTAATCTTTTTAAGGTCAGCCATAGTATGTCCCAAGACTTCTTTTCATACTGCCGTTAAACAAGCCCGGAATTATCGTATTCTCTCAGAGTAGATAATACCAGCGAAGTATTTGTCGTCTCTATGTGAGGACTCTGGACAAGGTCTACTAGCTTGTCAGTCATTTCTTCCCTGCTCTTGAACTTTCCAATTCCGATAACGTCGAAGTCTCCCGTTGTTTCGTAAATATGGGTTAAGCAGGGATAGGCTTCCATCTCCTCCAAGACCTTTGAGAGGTCATCGCTTTTCGCTTTTACTTTTATTATTGCGGTCAGTGAATAATCCAGTTTGCCCAGATTTAGTTTCAGTCCGAATTTTTCGATAACCCCTTCTTCTTTCATCTTCTGGACTCTATTGCTCACGGTAGTGGGGGAGACGTCAAGCTCCCCTGCAATATGTCTCAGGGACATCCGGCTATCTTCTTCTAGATATCTGATTATTTCAACGTCTCTGTCTGTTAGTTTCATATCACTAGAATAGCAATATAAATTTGGTTTGTCAAGGTTATCCCGGTCAGGGTCTAGTTCCGGGAACCAAAGCAGTTATTCCCATTCCATTGTGGCGGGTGGTTTGTTGGAGATATCGTATACAACCCTGTTGACCCGGTCGATCTCGTTGGTAATTCTGGTCGACATTCTCTCCAAAACCTCGTAAGGTACCCGGGCGAAGTTGGCGGTCATGGCGTCTTCGGATTCGACTATCCTGAGGACAACCGGGTATTTATAACTGCGCAAATCTCCCTGGATTCCGACGCTTTTGACCGGCAGCAAAACCGCAAATCCCATCCAGACGTCTTCGTAGAGTTCCGCCGATTTAAGTTCGTCTTCGACAATGTAACTGGCCGCCCGGACAATCTCGACTCGCTCCGGAGTGACTTCACCGACTATCCGTATTGCCAGGCCCGGTCCGGGAAACACGTGCCGGTTAATTATTTCGCCCGGTAACCCTAGAGAATCCGCTATGCGTCTGACTTCGTCCTTGTACAGGTCTTTTAGTGGTTCATAGATGTCTAGATCTACCTTTTCGGGCAGGCCTCCTACGTTATGATGAGACTTGATCGTGTCCGAGTGGGTCGTAGATCCGCTCTCTATTATGTCGGAATATATCGTTCCCTGAACCAGGACCTCGGCTCCTATGGAGTTTGCCTTCTCTGTGAATACGTCGATAAATGTGTTTCCTATTACTTTGCGTTTTTCTTCTGGGTCCTCTACTCCTTTAAGCTTTTCCAGGAACTCTTCCTTTCGATCCAGAATCTCGAGTTCCAGGGCGGAATCCTCGAAGGTACTTCTGATCGATTCAGTTTCTCCCTGCCGCATCAGCCCGGTGTCTACGTAGATAGCGGTAAGGTCCCTCCCGATCGCCTTTCCCACTATTCTGGCTGCAGTTGTCGAATCGACGCCTCCGGAAAGACCGATTATCGCCCTCCTGTTTCCTATGTAGTCCCTGGCTTGATCTACAAGGCCGGGGGCAAGATCAGTTGGATTCCAATCCCGACTGGCCTTACAGATTGATATAACGAAATTTTCCAGCACCTTACCTCCCTTGCTCGTATGGGTGACTTCAGGGTGAAACTGAATGCCGTAACGTTGTCGGGAACTATCTACAAAAGCAGCGATCGGACTGGATTCCGTTGAGGCAACTGTCAAATATTCTTCGGGCATGGCGGCCACCCTATCCTTGTGGTTCATCCAGACTTCCTCGTCCTCATCCAGACCCCGCAGTAACCGGGTCTTCCTGTCGGAAAGCTTGAGGAGTGTCGTTCCGTATTCACCGCTATCGCCCGATTCGACGTCGCCCCCGGTCATATAAGCGAGAAGCTGATGGCCATAGCAAATTCCCAGAATCGGCACTTCCAGGTCGAAAATCTCCCGGTCGGGTTTTGGCGAGTCGTCCGAGTAAACGGAAGCCGCTCCCCCGGAAAGAACTATCCCCTTCAGGTCGTCAATTTTCTCCAGTGAATCTTTCGTCCTCCTGGGAGAAACAACTTCCGCGTAAACTCCCAGGTTTCTTATTCTGCGTCCGATGAGGTGGGAATACTGACCTCCGAAATCCATTACGGCGATTGTGTCCATATCGCTAGAACCTCCACTATATTAAATCTTTCACGTTACGAGGCTGGCGAGATTGTCTAACTCGGCCGCTTTTCGGATTTCCCTGGCTATCCTTTTTCCCGTACTCATGGGTTCGTCGTAGTATAGGCAGGAGTACGGAGAGCCCTCTGGATAGAGGTTGGTTCCGGCGACTATCCTCCCTGAGACCTCGAACGTTACGAATTCCAGTTCGTCCGTACATATCGTTTCCAGACAGAACGGGCCAAATATTCCGGGGTTAAATAGGTCTTTCGATGCCTCAACCAGATTCTTGCCCATTTCGTAGAGCTGGGGCAACAGCGATTCCCGAGCTACCAGGGGCCTGTTTCCGACTACTACAAAACTCTTGTCACCCGAGCCGGCCCGATAGTATTCGTCAATGTTGGACTCGTCTCGTCGATCGATACCGAGTATTTCTAGTCTTTCCTCCGTTGGAGAATAGTAATAGTGTGGGTAATACCTGGTACCCTGAATCCATTCCTGTATCGTGTAATCATCGCTGCAATCGTTTATCTTACGTTGAAATTCCTCTTCAGAGTTCACGAGAAAAAATCCTTCTCCGCCCTTTGCTCCGCTGAACTTTACGATTGCGGTACCGTCGATTTCAGCGGGCCGATCGTAGACCTTCGGGACCCTTATTTCCGCGGAATCCAGCCATTCTCGCTCTTTGGACCTATTCGATTCCCACTCCAGGGTGTACTTATTTCCGAATACCGGGACGTCCAGCTCGGTTAACATCTTTTCGGCTCCCACGTATTCGACGAACGATCCGTGGGGTATAAGTATCGAGTTGCGCTCGTTTAGCTCCCCCTGTATCTCCTCGGCCAAAACTCGGTCGAACGACTCGACGATTAGCAATTCGTCCGGCTTCGCCCTGGGGAAGGACCGGTATAATTCCTCTCTTTCCGGAGTAGCGATGCCCAGAGTCCCTAGACCTTCGGCACGGGCCCCGTGGAATATCTGGAGAGCGGAGTGGGAGCATATTGTTGCGATGGTTGGAAGTTCTTCAGTGCTAATTACGTGACCACCTCTGGAAGGTCTCCTCTCTCGATCGCTCGCTTAATCTCCCGAGCGGTTCTCTTTCCGGAACCGACTTCCTCTCCGTACTTGTATTTCATGTAAGGTGAGGTGGAGCCGAGAGCCGGAGAGCCCGGAACCCGAAGCGAGGCGTCGAAAACCTGAAATTCAAGCTCTCTGGTCAGGACGCCCTGGAGGGCGAAAAGACCTATCATGCCCGGAGGATATTCTTCCCTGCAGGCTTCTACGAATTTTCTTCCCGCATCAAATATTTTTTCGAGCTGAGATTCCCGCATGGTCGCGCCGTAGTGACCGACTTCGATATTTTGATGGTCGAGGTTTGCCTGTAGCTGTTCGTCAGCCGGCAGGCGGAGCAGGCCGTCCAGGTCGGTCTGGATTCGACGGTCGAAACCCAGAAGATCGATCCCGTCGTAAAGCGGCGACCAAAAGTAGTTGGCGTTGAACAATCCTCCCAGCGCCACTTCCTCGATCGTAGCTTCTTCCAAGGCCTGTTTGGTTATAATTCCTTTCTCAATTCTGTTTTCCGCCTGGTTTTTGAACTCTTCATGGCTGGAGGCGTAGAAGAAGGCACGTTCGACCGTCCTGTCCTTTTCGTGGACTTTTACGATGGATAGCGAGTCGATTTCTTCCGGAGATTCAAGTTCTTTAGGTCTGCTTATCCCTGCTGAATCCAGCAGGTCGTACTGGTTATTTTTTTCGTACCGTTCTTCCGCTCGAAGAATCTGCCTGTTTCCGAAAATCGGCACGGAAAACTCGTTCTCGATCCGGTCGTAGCCAACGTAAGTCGCGAAGGACCGGTTGGGCACGAATACAGTATTTAGGTCCCTCATCCTTCCCTGAATATCTGGTTCAACTATATCTTTGAACTGGTCCAGAACAACTACGTGATCGAAGAGGTTTTCGTAGTGGTCGGTATAAGTAGTTTCTCTTCCCCGTTCGCATACCACCAGCACGTCAAGGTCTTCCTGCTTGGCCCCGTAACCTATTTCCAGGGCGGAATGAGATCCAAGAACACCTATCGTGGCCTGGTCTTCCCTTTCGATTTCATAATTTTCGACAATGCTACCGGCTTGGTCAGGTTCGATTGGCATTGATGACACCTCGGAAATGTAACGCTTTCCTCTTCCCGGAGTTGACTGGGAGGAGTCCCTGGATCCCCTGCTCAGAACCGAAAGCGTATTTTGAGGAAATGATAATTGATCCTGCCCCCGATTAACAGAGAGCCGGCGGGTAAACCACGAAGAAAGTAGTTAGCTATTGGACTATTCTGCAGGCGGTTTATCCGTAGGGGGTCGGTTATGAAGCCGTCCTGTCCGGATATAGAGGGAAACGTAATTCAAATAAGAGGTGCTAACAAGTTCTTGATTTATTCGCAAACACGCCTGGTAATCTAGGAAAAGTTCCGTCGAAAGGGAAATGAACCCGAACGAACTCCTATATTCCGAAACTCCCTCACGGTTTCTGGTTACCGTAGAGCCGGGTAGACGGATTTACCTTCCAGGCTGGAATCTGACCGAGCGAAGTAGATATACCCGAAGAAACAGTGTGCCCGATCCGGTTCGGCTCTTTGGTGAGATTTAATCCCGTCAGTTCTTCGAGGTCGTTTTTCTGGAAAACCTCGCCAACCAGACCCAATCCTTTTTTCGTGTGCTGCTTGAACCCGTCAAAGCTGACTAAACCAGCACCTTCCTGACCTCTATGTTGAAGGGCGTAAAGGCCATAGTAGGCTTGCAGGGAGGCTTTTCCGGAGAGGTCTTTTACGCCGACGACTCCACATTTATCTTCCATGGAATTCGATCAACTCGATTCTTGAGAAACTTTTACAATATTTTACCGCACTGGAGACCGATGAGCGAGACCGTAGTCCGGAGGAATTACTCCATTTTCCCGGTGGTTCCTTGTTAAATTACGGTTACTGATTTTGTATAATCCCTGGATGAGGGAAATTATGGTTAGTTTCTCTCTCGGCTGGATTTCAATAAAAATTCCGGAGGGACTTAAATGGACTTACTTGATGGAATCGCAAAAAAAGACGAAGTATTAATCATGGGAATTTTAAACGTGACTCCCGATTCTTTCTCCGACGGCGGGAGATTTTTGGCTCGTGATAGAGCAAAGAATAGGGCACTCGAAATGGAGGAGAACGGGGCCGATATAATCGACATTGGTGGAGAATCAACTCGGCCCGGCGCGAAAAAAGTCGAGCTGGAAGTCGAGCTGGAACGCACGATACCGGTGATAGAAGCGGTAAGGAAAGAGACGAATATTCCTATTTCCATCGATACCTACAAATCCAAAGTAGCAAGAGAAGCTCTGGATGCGGGAGCGGATATCGTAAATGATATCAGTGCCCTTAGGTTTGACCCGGGCCTTGGTGAACTTGTCGGAAAAAGAGATGTACCGATTATTTTGATGCACATGCAGGGAGAGCCGAAGACCATGCAGGAGAACCCGACTTACGAAGACCCCGTGGAAGATATTAAAAAGTTTTTGACCGGTAGAATTGAGGAAGCAGTCAAGTTAGGGATATCACGAGATAAAATCATCGTTGACCCTGGGATTGGGTTCGGTAAGGATTACGAAGACAATTACGAAATACTTCGCAGATTGGAGGAATTTGACACACTGAACGCTCCTCTATTGCTTGGGACCTCCAGGAAGTCGTTTATCGGAGATACGCTCGATTCAACCCCAGACGAAAGGATCGAAGGAACGATTGCCAGTAACGTGGTTGGAGTGCTGAAGGGGGCAGATGTTTTAAGGGTCCACGACGTAAAAGAAAACTATCGAGCTATTAAGGTTGCAGTCCGGTGTCTATGATGCCTGCCAAAATTTTAACGAGGATTCCTAACAGAGGATTGACACCGGACCTTTCCTTGTCTTTTAAGGATTCAGGAGACCTGACCCTTGGCTAGGTTCTAGTCTCGTCTTCCCTGAATTCTATCTCGATTTCGAGTTCTCGTTTACCAAGTTTCTTATTGTAATCCGTTTCGATCTCCAGATTTATAGGTTCCTCGAACGGGAACGTTGCCTCCGTTCCGACCATGGATACAGTTACCGCATCGTCATTCTTGAGCTGGCCGAGGAGCTCTTCGAGAAAGGAAATCAGGTCCTGTTTGGTTACGTTCTGATCGTACTCGAACTCGGCGCCTAACTCGTCACTGGAAGAAGGTAGTTCTACCATCAAAATCACCCCTTGGGTTGTTTTATGGTATGGGAAGAATAGTCCATCTTTTGCCTAATCCGTCCAAAAAATCTACGTCTTCGGAATTTCTGTATAAACCTTTCTGATAATTTCTGCTGAGGTCAAATCAAGGCGGGATCTCGGACGAAACTTCTTACCCCACTCCTGATAATGTACTGGAGCTGCTCGGCGTCCATTCCCGGGAAGTTTTCCCGATTCGATATAACTATAGGGAGAAAATCTCGTTTCAATCAAGTCCCGAATCAGGGTTTCGGTGGTACCTCAGTCTATCTAAGATGCGATTTCGATCCGATCTAACTTCTCGACGTCTTTCTTTTCTAGATCCCAGTCGAACAGGCTTATATTCTCCCTCAAATGATCCGCAGAGCTTGCTTTAGGAATGGCCAGTACGTTATCCTGTCTTATCAACCATTTGAGCGCGATCTGTCCGGGAGTTTTTCCGTACCTGGCCGCGATCTCGGTTAACTCTTCCGACTCGAGTACCTTCCCTCTACCGAGCGGGCTGTACGCGGTGAGGAAGATTCCGTTTTCCCGACAGTAGTTAAGCATCGGCGTCCTATCGGCTCCCAGGTGATACTTTACCTGGTTTGTCACTATAGGATGATCCGATAAATTCAGGGCTTCCCGCAGCTGCGATTCGTCAAAATTACTTACGCCTATATGGCGGACCTTCCCTTCTTTTACAAGTTCGTCCATCGCTTTAATAGTTTCTTCCAGCGGGATATCCGGGTTGGGCCAGTGTATCAACAGTAGATCGATATAACCGGTACCCAGTCTTTTTAGACTTCCTTCCGCCGAGCGTTTGAAGTCCCTGTAGTGGAGCTTGTCCTTCCAGACCTTTGTGGTTAGGAATAGTTCGTCTCGCCGGTGATCGGCGATGGCATTTCCGACCTCTTCTTCGTTGTCGTAAAATATTGCCGTATCTATGTGGCGATAGCCTATATCAATGGCTTTTCTAACAGTTTCTTCGCACTCTTTACCTTTCAGCTTCCACGTTCCCAGCCCAAGGGCCGGTACCGAGCAGGAATCAATCGATTTTAACTCGTTTTTCATCGTCATTCCTCTCCTTGGGTAAGGATTAATTCGTCCTGCTTTACCTGCTGGAATCCAGGTGGTTCTTGACTTCCGACCTAAATTCGTTCAGGGGAACCGTGGCTTGATCACCCGTCTCCATGTCTCTCAACGTTATTTCGTTATCTGAAAGCTCTCTGGGCCCCAGGATTCCCGTTATCTCGGCCCCGTACCTGTCCGCGTAGCCCAGCTGACCCTGGAGGCTTTTGTCAAGGTAGTCGATCTCTGCCTTCAGGCCTGCTTCCCTGAGTTCCTGGACAAGCTCCAAGCCCGTTTTCTTGGTCTCCTCGTCCAGAGTTGCGAGGTATACGTCCAGTCCGCTTCTTTCCATATCTGTCCGTTCCAGTTCTTCGAGCAGGAGGACAAGCCTTTCTATCCCACCCGCGAATCCGACTGCCGGAGTGGGATCTCCCCCAAATAATTCAACCAGACCGTCGTATCGACCTCCACCAACCAGAGCGTCCTGGGCTCCAAGGTCACTGGAAAAAACCTCGAACACCGTTTTAGTGTAGTAATCCAGCCCCCGGACCAGTTTGGGGTCTAGGTCGTATTCCAGGTCGAGTTGCTTCAGATATCCCCTTACGTCGTCGAAATGGTCCTGACATTCCGAGCATAAGTACTCAGTTATTTCGGGTCCGTCCTCGACGACCTCCTGACAGGAGTCTTCTTTGCAGTCGAGAATTCTGAGAGGGTTGGTGTCCAATCTCGCCCGGCAGTTGTCACATAGTCGGTCCTTTTCCGGCTTCAAGTATTCAACCAGCTTATCTACGTATTTGACCCTATCCTCCGGGCAGCCGATGCTATTCAGAGTCAGACCTACGTCTTCGAGCCCCAGAGACTTCAAAAGATCTGCAGCGAGACCTATCATTTCTGCATCCAGGGCGGGATCGTCCGAACCTATTGCCTCGGCGCCGTACTGGTGGAATTGCCGGGACCGGCCCTTTTGAGGTGCCTCGTAGCGGAACATCGGTCCCAGGTAGTACCACTTTGATAACTCCTCCTTGCCGTAAAACTTGTGTTCGAGGTAGGCTCTTACGGCTGAGGCCGTATTCTCGGGCCGGAGAGTCATTGATCTTCCACCTTTATCCTCGAAGGTGTACATTTCCTTCGAAACGACGTCCGTATCTTCACCGACTCCCCTGGCGAATACCTCGGTCTTTTCCATGATTGGCGTCCTTATTTCCTCGTACCCGTAGAGAGGCATGGTGGACCTTACTTCCCGTTCCACCGCGTGCCAGTAAGGTATATCCTCGGGTTTAATGTCGTAGAGACCTTTCGGGGCGTAGTACTTCATTAGCTCCTCTCGGCCATTTTGCTTTCCAGGTTTATCATTTCTATCAGCGCTTCTGCCGCTTCGTTACCTTTGTTCCCCTGTTTGGCCCCGGCTCGATCTAGTGCCTGGTCGAGCGTATCCGCGGTAATTAAGCCAAAGGTGACTGGTGTATCTCCTTCCAGATTTAACTGTGCGAGGCCCTTCGAGGTCTCGTTCGCTACGTAATTGAAATGAGGGGTTTCACCCCTAATTATCGCACCCAGAGCTACTATTCCGTCGTAATCTCCGGTTTCCCCCATCTTTCCTACCGCCCTGGGGAGTTCGAACGAGCCGGGCACGTAGGCCACCGTGACGTTATCCCAGCCAGTTCCCAGTCTCGTGAGCTTGTCTCTGGCTCCGGAGAGAAGTTTCTCGGTTACCAGGCTATTGAATCTGCTAATGACGATCCCGATTTTTAACCCGGATCCGTCCAGTTCACCTTCTAAGTTGTTAGTCACTGTTACCTCCCATTGTGATCAAGAATTTGGTTTTTCTTCGAATTCGGACAAATTGTGGCCCAGCTTTTCTACTTTGGTTTGAAGGTAGTCCTTGTTGTGCTCGTTTGGCTCGATTTCTATGGGCACAGTCTCGGAAATATGAAGGCCGTATCCTTCCAGCCCCACTACTTTACGAGGGTTATTGGTAAGCAGGCGAATTGAGCTTAGCCCCAGGTCGGAAAGAATCTGTGCGCCAAATCCGTAATCCCTGAGGTCGGCTGAAAAACCTAGCTCCTCGTTTGCCTCTACTGTATCCATTCCTTGATCCTGGAGTTCGTAGGCACATACTTTATTGCTTAATCCTATCCCGCGGCCTTCCTGTCTCATGTATACCAGTACGCCTTCTCCAGTTTCGGCTATCGTTGTTAAGGCTTTGTGCAGCTGGTCGCCGCAATCGCACCGCTTTGACCCGAATACGTCGCCCGTCAGGCACTCGGAATGTACTCTGACCAGCACGTTCTCTTTCCCTTCTACTTCTCCCTTTACGAGAGCGACGTGCTCGTCGTTGTTGACCTGATCCTCGTAACTGTGTATCTTGAAGTCCCCGTATTTCGTCGGCAATCTTGCCGATCCCGTCCGCGTTACCAGTTTTTCGTTTTTCTTTCTGTATTCTATTAAGTCCTCGATGGATACGATCTTCAACCCGTGTTCGTCGGCAATATCCTTTAGAGTCGGAAACCGTGCCATGGAACCGTCTTCGTCCATTATTTCGCAGAGGACGGCTGCGGGGTATAGGTCCGCCAGTTTAGCGAGATCTACCGCTGCTTCTGTATGGCCTGCTCGATGCAGTACTCCACCCTGTTCGGCCTGAAGGGGAAAGATGTGTCCCGGCCTAACCAGGTCTTCCGGTCCTTTGTCCTCGTCCACCAGGATCGAAATTGTCCTGGCCCGGTCGTATGCGGATATTCCTGTCGAGATACCTTCCCTGGCGTCTACGGAAACGGTAAACTGCGTGCCGTGATGTGAGGTGTTGTCACCAACCATTGAATCGAGGTCCAGTTCGGCTAACCTGTCCCCTTCCATAGGGGTGCATACCAGCCCGCGTCCTTCTTTGGTCATAAAGTTGATGTCTTCGGGTCGGGCCTTTTCCGACGCCATAATGAAGTCTCCTTCGTTCTCCCGCTCCTCGTCGTCGACGACGATTATAATTTCACCCGCTTCTATCGCTTCTATTGCGTCTTCTATCGGATCGAGACTCATCTTTTCACTCCTAACTCATTCCCTGTAAAGATTGGTTTTATTCACGTTGTTTCTAATGTATTTTGCCAGTATGTCAAATTCTACATTCACTTCCGAGCCGCTACGCTTGAATTGCAGGGTCGTATTTTCGTAAGTATGAGGAATTACACTTACGGTAAAAGCTCCCCCCGTTACCCGATAAGGAGTAAGGCTGATGCCGTCTAGCGCTACTGCTCCTTTGTCTACCAGATAACTGGAGAACTTCCGGGGCGTAGATATTCTGTACAAGTAGTTGTTTCGCTTCTTCTTGATTTTACCGATCTTTCCCAGGGTATCTACGTGACCCTGAACCAGGTGTCCGTCTAACTTGTCCGAAAATTCACCTGTACCCAGTGGGAGTTCCAGGTTTACTTTATCACCGGGTTTTAGGTTCCCGATATTTGTCTTACTTCTGGTTTCAGGCGATACGTCAACGGAAAGACGCCCTCTTTTATTCTCTAGATTGACTGCTGTAAGGCAGGCTCCGTTGATACTTATGCTGCCGCCAATTTCCATAGTCCCCAGAAATCTCTCCGGCACTGAGAAGGTGAACCTGCTTCCAGAGCTCTTAACTAAATCCCCGATATCTTCCACGGCGCCAGTGAACATTATGAGTACTGGGGGTGAAGACCCTTAGGTGATAACAAGAAAAATCGACCTCGTTTTCTATCCCTGCGTCCAACTTAGTGTACTCGAAGTGCGGACTGTCATTCAACCAGTTTAAGCCCGGGAGCCCGTTACGGGAGCTCCGAAAGAGAGTAACGTTAACTCTGTAAATTGAAATAACACGGTTCTTTAGTTAAAATCACTCGGCATTATCGGGAAATTAACCGATAAAGCAGCGCAGTCTCCTGCGGGGATGAATCGGCTGGTTTCCTTTCCGGCCCGGCGCTCAAATTGGTTCTGGACCGGAACTGCGATGATCGAATTCTAAAGTTGAAAGCGAGATTGTTCTGGTATATCTGGATAAGTTTGATAAGTTTTCTATTTGAGTGCTGAATAGAGTTTCTTTTTTGATTAATACCTGAGGACATTGTGCAAGTCCCTTATTACGGGCCTGAACTAACCATTGAAAATCCGAGGAGGAACTATATTGCCATTTAAGTCTTTAAAGAATAAGAAACTTTTAACCGGGATCCTTTTTTCGGTAATAACGTTACTTATCCTGGTTGGAATTACTGGAGCGGGAGCTTCGGAATACAAGCAGCCCATTGAGGTAACCCGTAACCGGGAGAAAGGAACTATTCGAGTTCGAACTTCAATAGCAGATTATCTCTTCGCCGAAAAAGGGGGAGAGCTTAAAAGTATATTTATTCATTTTTCCTCATTTAGAACTAGTAAAGCCGAGATAGTCCCGGGAACGACGACCGATCCGGAGTCCCTGAAGAGGTCTTATCTGGACGATATAAGGTTTCCTGGTGAATTGAGTATTAAAGGGGAGTCGGACCGGGACTTACCTTATGAGGTAGATATTCCCGACGGCACCCATTACGACGAACTTCGGATAACTTTTACCGGCAACACGGACGGTCTAAAAATTGAGAAGACTTTTACCGTCTACAACGATTCCAACTACACTTTGGGGCTCTCGCTGGCCATAACCAACGAGTCGGGAGAGGCAGTTGATCTAGGTGAGGAAGCCAGGTTATACCTTGGTTCTCGGGCCAAATCCGAAGGGGACGGGGACCTGGATTACCTCACGGACCCGACCACCAAGTACATCTTCGACGGCGAAGTCAGCAACGGCAAGCTGGCCGAGGGATCTTATGGCAGTTTCGGAGGAGTTGGCTTGATAGGCGAGAACCTGGTCCTATTTCTAAAGACGGGTTTGCCCTACACGGAACGGGAAAGCAATAAGGATACAGGCGTGACCCCTTACGTAGCCGGAGGAAATATAGGGGTTAACCTTACAGGAAAGGAACTGGCTGGCGGTGAGTCGAGAGAGTTTCAGTTTTCCCTTTATGGGGGCAGGCGCAGGCACGTACTTCTGTCGAACGTCGGCCTCGGAAGTATCGACGATATAGGATTCTTTAGTCAGCTGCTGGTGCCGGTAATTGGTTTCCTCAATCAGTTGTACAACCTCACAGGTAATTACGGCTGGGCTATTATTCTGTTTACGATCTTAATTCGGGCTTTGCTTTATCCGCTGATGCGTAATATGTATCGCTCCATGGCAAAAATGCAGGAGTTACAGCCGAGGATACAGGAAATACAGGACGAATACGATGACCGGGAGGAGCAACAGAAGGAGATGATGGCGCTATACAAAGAGGAGGAGGTAAACCCCATGGGTGGTTGTTTGCCAATGTTTATCCAGTTACCCATATTAATCCTCCTCTGGCGAGCCATAATGTACAGTGCGGAAGCTATTCACGTTTCTCCCGGGTTCCTCTGGATCAACGACCTTAGTATGCACGACCCTTATTACATCCTCGTGGTGCTCACTGTGGGGACGATGATCGTCCAGCAGCAGATGATGCAAACGCCGGGTGGGGGCGGAAGCCAGAACAAGCTTATGACCTTTGGTTTTCCGTTATTCATGGGTATCTTTCTCAGGAATTTCCCCGCCGGCCTCTGGCTGTATTACTTCCTTACCCAGATATTCATGATCGGTCAGCAGGCATTCATTAACTGGGAAATGGAAAAGGGAGAAGCGGAGGATGAGAGCCAGCCTCAGGAAACATGACACAAAAAGAGGCTAAAGTAGAGCGGGAAGTAGCTTCTTATCTCGAAGGGTTTTTCGATCTAATCGGGGAAAATCCCGACCTGCAGGTAGAGATAAAGTCACCCGACGAACTCTATGTGAACGTCCAGGGAGAGTCTGATTTCTTTTCCGAGGAAAGGGAGAAGCTGGCAAAGTCTTTCTCCGTGCTTGTTAAGGTGCTTCTGGAACGACAGTACGATCTGGACAAGGACGTCCAGGTAGATATAAACGGCGTAAAGCTCTCCCGGAGGAAAAACCTGGAGCGTTTCGCCCTGGATGCAGCAGAAAGGGCGAGATCGAAGGGAAGGAAGGTTAGGCTTAACCCCATGCCCCCGGTAGAAAGAAAGTGGATTCATCTGGCCCTGAGCGACTCCGAAAACGTCGAGACGTATAGCGTAGGGGAGGGTGACGATCGACGGGTAATAATTAAACCAAAAGAGGAATGAAGGAAGAAGAAACGATTGCGGCTATTTCCACTCCCCTGGGCAGAAGTGGCATCGGAATTGTGAGGCTATCAGGGCCGGAAGCGCTGGGTATTGCGGGAAAATTGTTCACCTCCCCTGACGGTATTGACCTGACCGAGGTCGAGTCTCACACCCTTCATTACGGCTACGTCCAGGATCCCCGTGAGAAAAAGGAGATAGACGAGGTCCTGGTTTCCGTTATGAAGGCCCCCCGAACTTATACCAGAGAAGACGTAGCTGAAATCAACTGTCACGGTGGCGTCGTTCCCTTACGGGAGACACTTGAACTGGCTCTCGACGCGGGAGCCAGGCCGGCCGAGCCGGGTGAATTTACAAAACGCGCCTTTCTGAACGGTCGACTGACGCTGGATCAGGCAAAGTCCGTAAAAGATATCGTCGACTCCAAGACCCGGTTTTCGCTGGAGCTTTCTCTGGATAGGCTCGAGGGCAAGTTCTCGGACTTTCTGAGTTCGCTCAGGGAAGAATTGACGGCTATTATGGCAGAAATAGAGACGACGATAGATTTTCCCGATTACGAAGAGTCGATCGTCACCAGAGAAGAGCTGGAGGAAAAGCTGTCCGAACTGGAAGGGAGGATACAGGACTATCTGGCGAATAGCAAGGATGGAAAAATCCTTAAAGAAGGCCACAAAATAGCGGTACTCGGTCGCCCCAACGTGGGCAAGTCGACTCTGTTAAACACGCTGCTTCGTGAGGAGAGAGCTATTGTCAGCTCAACACCCGGCACCACCAGGGATACACTGGAGGAAGAACTGGAAATCGACGGAATACCATTTCGGGTAACCGATACGGCCGGGATTAGACAGACTGAAGGAGAAATAGAAAAGCAGGGGGTCAGGAGGGCGAAGGAGCAGGGACGGAAGTCCGATATATCCCTGTTATTGGTCGACGTAAATAGCGGGGTCAAACCCGAGGATCTCAATATAGCGGAAGAGGTAGATAAGGGGAAAACCATTCTTGTTTTGAACAAGATAGATTTGGTTGATAACTTGTCCAACCGGGAGATCACCGCTAAAATGGGTTCCGGTTGGGCTGATTTGGTAAAGCTTTCGGCAAAGGAAGGTCAGGGACTAAAAAACCTTGAAAGTTCCATCACGGAGCTCGTCTGGGGTGGGGAGGTCAGGAAGGACGAAAGTCTCGTCCTCCTGAACGTTCAGGAGAAAGAGTTACTCAAGCGGGCAAAAAAAAGTCTCGCTGACGCCCGGGAGGCACTTAGAAGCGGAAGGTCGATAGACCTGGTTGAACTAGATATCAGAGAAGGGCGAAAAGACCTTGGGAAATTGCTGGGTGAAGATCTAACGGATGAGGTTCTTGATCGAGTCTTTTCGGATTTCTGTGTGGGCAAGTAGAATATCTTATCTGCGGTAACTGAGAAAAAGTTCCCAGAAAGGTAGGGAGAGACCCTATGAAAGATTCAGAGAGATCCAACGAAGACATGCTCGAAGAAATTCAGGAGCTGGAGGAGAAAAAGGTTGGGGCTGAAGCCGGCAGGCGAGAAAAACTAAAAAATCGAATCAACGAATTGAAGGATAGGTTAATCGAACAGAATATTCCTCTGGTAAAGTCCATTGCGGGCGATTTTACCCATTCGGGCCTAGATTTCGAAGACCTCCGGCAGGCTGGATATATAGGTTTATTAAACGCCGTTGAAAATTATGATTTGAACAGGGGGACCAAGTTTTCAACGTACGCCACCCACCTTATCAAAGGAGAAATCAGGCATCAGGTGAGGGATAATCAACCCTCCGTTCATATACCTCAGTGGATAAAAAGGTTGAATAAGAAGGTCAAGAAGGCCCAGGAGAGAATATATCAAAAAACAGGAGACTACCCCACTATTAAGGAGCTAGCCGAAGAGCTAAACATAGAAGAAGAAGGAGTCAAAGAGGTCTTAAAAGCTCGAGATTCGATGACCTACGTGTCTATTGACCGAGAGCGAAGGGAATCCGACCCGAGGCCGGAGTACATAGATTACGAAAAGATCAAGAGCAAGCACGAGGAAAACCTCCCGCTCGAATTCAAAATAAGGATCGCCGACGCCATAGAAAAGCTGACAGAGGTACAGCAGCAGGTTGTAAAAGGAATATTTTACGAGGATCAGACCCAGGAGGAAATAGGCGAAGAGATTGGCACTTCTCAACGTCAGGTTTCCCGGATAAAGTACCGGGTCTTGGACGAGCTGGAGTCACGCCTAAAGACGGATTCCGAAGAAAAAGAAGAAGGCGGGGATGGCGAGTAGGGAGGAATAATGGACAAATTAGTGGAGGGCCTTACCCTGGTCGAAGAAGTAAACCGGTTAATTGAAGACCTTCAGGAGTCACTGGAGCTTTTCAAACAGGGGGAAGTCGACAAAGCCCTCGCGAAGTTAAATTCAGTCGAAGAAGGTATCGAGGAGTTAAGAGTAGGAGATCTGCCGGAACGGGCGGAGATAGACCGGAAGCTCTCCGACACCCTGGACAATATTGAATGGGTTACGGATAACGCTGACAGGGTTAAGGGGAAAAAGTTTGACGAGTAGGAGCAGCAACCCTTAGGTAAATAAATGATTGGAGAGATTGGGGAAGCCCGCCGGAGGTGTAATATGATCGTCGAGTTCGACACTTACCCCATGGGAAAAGAAAGTGGGTTGGGTGAGGAGATCGCCGAGGTAAAAAAGATAATCGAATCCAGCGGACTGGAACACCAGTTAACGGCAATGGGAACGATAATTGAGGGCGACTGGGACGAAGTATTGAAAGTAATCAAGAAATGTCATCACCTTCTTAGAGAAGATTACGATCGGGTGGAAACGCATATTAAAGTAGATGACCACGCTGGGAAGTCAGGCAGGATAGAAGGAAAGGTGGAAGATGTAAAGGAAAACCTTTGAACCTTCGGAGCGTGGACGAACCTTGAGTTTTTTGGTATACCAAATACGATCTCTTTGAGCTGACCAGGCTGATCCATGGCTGAGTATACAATACACGAGTTACCACCGGATGACCGACCCAGGGAAAAGCTGGAACAGAACGGTCCGGATTACCTCAGTGATTCGGAACTTCTTGCGTTGATTATAAGGTCCGGAATAGAAGGGAAGAACGTTCTGGAAGTGACCCGGGAAATCCTTCGAGACTTAGATCTTGATAATCTTTCAAATTCCACTCTACAGGAACTCCAGAGCTATAAGGGTATCGGGAAGGTGAAGGCCGGTCAAATTCTCGCTGTTTTCGAGCTGGGAAAAAGGCTTGCTAGGGACGAACTGGCCACGGGAGAAGAGATATTCGGCATGGAGGACGTCCTTGGACACTTGAACCCTGAAATGAGAAGGCTGGAAAGAGAGGAATTGAGAGTTCTTCACCTTAATAACGCGAACGAGCTCATCCACGAGGAAACGATCTTCTACGGTTCTCTCAACGAAGTCCAGATCGAGCCGAGGGAGGTCGCCAAAAGCTGTCTGAAGCATAACAGCAGTGGAGTTATCCTGGCCCATAACCATCCCGGAGGAAAAGCCGATCCTTCCGAGGCCGACATAAACGTGACCGAGAGGGTTAGGTCCACGTTAAGAAATCTGGGTATTACCTTGATAGACCACGTGATAGTGGGAAAATACGGAGAAGTCAGCCTGAAAAGGAAGGGTTATCTGTGAGGTTGATCGCACCCGGTGATGCGAAACCCGATGGAGCAGATCTTATTCCGGTTAAGCCTTAACCTGTTACCCGGTTTAACTTCCTCTCGTTACCTCCGTGTTTACACCAGGGAGACGGCTCAATATAATTAACAAATTTTTGTTAAACTTTCTGGATATGAATAATAAGAAAAAATTATCGGCCTATTTATCGGTTTTTATTTTGTTACTGCTCCTAGTGACGGGAGCAGGGTCATCCGCTGAAACGGGGGAGATTGGTGGAGATAGAAGCCTTCGGGAACTGTTAAGGGAAGCTGACCGGGTCGCCCGGGAAGCACGAACTGTTACTAGAACAGAGGATCGGTTGAGAGACGCCATGGGACTTTACCGGGACGTCCTAACGGTCGATCCGGATAATCGCCACGCTTTAACCAGGCTTTCGCTGGGTTACTTTACTCTGGCGGAAGCTTACCTGGAAGGAACGGAAGAAAGAAGGTCCGCTTACCGGACGGGGTACAAGTACGGATTAAGAAGCCTGAAGTCCAATAAAGAGTTTGCTGAACTTTACGAAGAAGAAGGGTTCAAGGCACTTAAAAACCTTCCGGAAACGGTTGTAGACGTAGAAGCGGTCTTCTGGACGGGGGCGAATCTCGGGCGCCTGGGGGAGACCAAAGGTATACTGGACTCACTCGGCGATCTTCCCGCCCTCGTAGCTTTAAATCGTCGGGCGGTGAGCCTTGACGAAACTTACCTGGGTGGAGGCGCGCATCGGGCTCTGGGGTCGATTGCCGGAGAATTACTCGGCAGGTGGCCGGTAACCATTATGCAGGTCAATAAGTACGATCTAAGCTGGGAGAAGGTAAAGAAACACTTTGAAAGGGCGATCGAGCTTGCGCCAAACTGTCTGGAAAATTACTTTTCTTACGCCAAGTACTATGCTCTAAAGAAGGGAAAGAAAGAGATGGCACGAGACCTCCTCGATAAGGTTTTGTCCGGTTCTTTGGGTGAGGAGTACCCGCTGATTAATAAAATTACAAAGGAGAAGGCCCGGGTACTTAAAGAAGAAAAATTTTGATGGACTGAATCGGTTCGGTCCACGACTGGTACTAGATATTATCCACACTCAGTTTCTTTACCATCTCCGTGATTATCTTTCTGGCCCACTATTTACCCTCTGATCGCTTTCCTGGCAGCTGATTTAACCTCGAGAAACTCAAATATATCGAAAATTCCGGCAGCCAGGTAGCGCCTGAGTGTATGTAGGGTAAAACGAACTCTTTGCCCATCTCACGCCTCTCTTTTAATTGATGGTTAAAGAACCGATATTTTAGTTAGTTTTTAAGCCTCATTCCAGAGCTGGCGCTTTCCTCGATCTTGAACGAAATAGTATTGAGTCGTAGAATTACAGAGCTTTTTGAAGTTCGGAAAGGAACGAACTGGAGAGAAATTTAACTCGAATCGATAGGGATTTTACCATTAAGATAACTTTTAGGGGTGGAATCAGTGGAATTAATACTAACCGAAGAGGTAGAAGATCTAGGTGAAGTCGGGGAAAAAGTAGAAGTTTCCGATGGTTATGGGAGGAACTACTTGCTTCCAAAAGGGCTGGCTGTCGAACCGACGGTGGGAAACAAAAGACGCTACGAGAAGATCAGGAAGGAAATAAGCCAAAAAAAAGAGGAGAGACGGGAACGGGCCGAGGAACGAGCCGACGAACTAAACGGATTAGAGCTGGTGTTCTATCGTAAAGCTCAGGAAGAACATCATCTTTACGGTTCCGTAAGGAAGAAAGATATAGTGGGATCCATAAAGGAAGAGACGGGTATTGACCTGCCACCCGAAGCGGTAAGGCTCGACTCTCCGATAGAAGAGCTGGGGCAGTTCGGAGTCGAAATAAGACTGTACGAAGACATTCACGCCAATATAAAAGTTAACGTAGAAGAGGAAGAATCCACTGAAGAAGAACCAGAGGAAGAAAGTTGATCGGCTTCCCCGGGTTGGGCAAGGCAACTAACCACCGGAGTCATTGCTAAATGGATTCAGGGGTTACGAGGGCACTGGTACTGGCTGCGTTTGCTCTGACAGCAGCTTCCGTCCTTCTACTTTCCGGCGGGACTCCTACCGTATTTTTGAACGGTGACCGACTCGACGGTCTTGAAGTAATTGGTTCTTCAGACGGACCCCAGGTCCCTCTGAAACAAGCGGCTCGGCTGTTTGGAGCCCGGACGGATCCGGGCAGAGACGGGGGGTATGTCTTAGAGTGGGGTAAGACGGATTCGTTTTACGTAGATAAAAAAACACTTTCCGGAGCCAGCGGCAACCAATTCATAGACCTGGACTTGCTGGTTGAGAACCTCGGCGGCCAGGTGAATTATCGGGGAAATAGAGCTGATGTAAGGATAAAACCTGCTAAACTACTTTCGGTTTCGACCCGGTCCGGCGAGCTTTCCCTAAATTTTGACAGGTACTCGAGTTTTTCCCGATCGACGACCGGCAACATTCTTGATTTGAGGTTTTTTAACGCAACAAAATCCTCGGGTGCCGGGGGGATAAACTTTCAAAAAGTTAGTTCTTACCTTAATGAAGCCTCCGTTGTAACCCGCCGGGATCAACAGATTGTTTTGCGGTTGAGTTTAAAAAAGGGGGTTGGAACTACCATAAAAACCCACCGGGGGGAGTCGGGATTTCATTTTCAGATTGAATTCCACGAAAAAGAGGGCGAAAGTTCTTTTGCTCCGGCCACCGACAAGCTCACGACGAACCAGAATTTTTCCTACAATCAGATGCAGCTCTGGGCGGACGGGGGGAGGCAGACGCTTCACTACCTGGAAATATCCGACTGGAGCGAGGAGTACCGACTCGTACCCGTTCTGTCGGGAGGGAAAGTAGGTAGAGGGAGTGAGCTCTCCAGGCTCGTCCGGGAAAATTTTGGCGTCGCCGGGCTAAATGCCAACTTCTTTGACCCGGGAACGTACACTCCGATAGGATTGATTATCAAGGACGGAGAATTGCTCTCACGGGACTGGGGAAACAGGGCTGCGGTCGGGATCGATTACTTCGGTCGATTGAAATTTTTCCGGCCCGACCTGGATCTGTTCCTCCGGACTTCAGGGGGGGAAGTTGAGGTTCAGGGTCTGAACAGACCCGCCGGGGACGACGATCTGGTAGTTTATACTTCCGAGTACGGCAAGAGAATTAGTTCCGGTGGCTCTTCCGTATATCTGGAGATTCAGAACGGACAAGTTTTCACCCGGTCTTCTACTCCGCCGACTTCTCTCGAACGTAATCGGACGGTAGTAGTTGCTACCGGCAGGGAAAGGGCGAAACTGGAAGGGCTGAGGAAAGGGGACGAGGCGGAGTTTGACTGGACAATGGATCCGTTTGTGCCCATGTTGAGAGGAGCGGTAAGTGCGGGGCCGCTTCTGATAAAAAACGGGAGGAACGTCCTGAATCTCGAAGAAGAGAATTTTTCCTATAACGGCGGACTAGTGCAATCCCGAGCAAGGAGGACAATTCTGGCGACCACAGGGGAAGGTAGCCTGCTCTTTATTGTGGTTTCCGGTGCTGGGGTGGGTCTAGAGGCTTTACCAGGATTGCTGAGTAAATCGGGGCTGGATATCGTGAACGCAATAGCCTTCGACGGTGGTTCCTCCGCCGGAATGATTTACCGGGACGGGGTTAGAATCGAAACTGTAGGGGGAACCAGACGAATTCCGGTTGGGTTGGCCTTAATACCCAGGTAACCATGAGACGGTTTGCCAGGGATATAATAATTATCGCCGGGGCCACTGCAGTATCACGCGTGTTCGGCCTGTTCCGGGATATAGTAATTGCCGACAGGTTCGGTGCCGGAGCGGCTTACGACGCTTATCTAATTGCTTTCTACGTACCTCATTTCCTCAGAAGGTTGCTTGCGGAAGGGGCGCTCGCCCTTTCCTTTATCCCGATCTATACCGACTATCTCAAAAACGATCCCCGGGAAGCCAGCAAGCTGGCTGCCAACGCCATAAATCTGTCTATATTGACCTTTCCGCTGATAGTCCTGGGGGGAATTTTGCTTGCCCCGTACTTCATTCCCTTTCTCGCTTCCGGTTTCTCACCCTCCCAGCAGGAATTGACGGTCGAACTTACGAGAGTAATTTTCCCGTTTATAGGCATAATTGGCATGGCAGCGCTCGTTATGGGTATACTAAAATCGAAAAAAACCTTCTTTGCCCCGGCGTTTGCTCCGGTGTTCTTTAATGTAGGTGTTATAGTTGGCGCTCTGTTCCTGGGAAGTTACTTTTCTAGACCCATATTTGGACTGGCTGTCGGTGTGCTCCTGGGCGGTGTGGGGCAGCTTGCTTTTCAGCTTCCCTATTTGAAGCGGAGCGGCTTCTCCTGGGCACCCGTTCTATTTCCCTTACACCCGGGACTTAAGAGAGCATTGAAAATGATGGCTCCTGTGGTGCTCGGGTTGGTCGCGATGCAGGTCAACGTAATGGTCGATAACAAACTCGCGTCCCACCTGGTTGCCGGGTCCGTTTCGTCACTTCAGTATGCCACCAGGCTATATCAGCTTCCGCTCGGGTTGTTTGCCATTGCGATATCTACCGCCATACTCCCCAGGCTATCTGAAAAGTGGGCAACAGGCGAGAAGTCAGACTACGCGAAGATGCTGAACCGGGGGATAAAGATATCGCTGTTGATAGTGGTTCCAGCGACGCTCGGCCTGTTTATCCTGGGTAAACCGATAATAAAGCTTCTGTTCGAGCATAGAAACTTCCTCCCGTCGGACACGGTCAGGACGACCCACGTACTTCATCTATATTTGGTCGGGTTGGTTGGCTACAGCTTCGTTACGCTCTTTTCTCGAGCTTTTTATTCCATGAAGGATACGTTTACCCCGGTAGTAATAAGTTCGATAGCTGTTGGAGTTAATGTTGGGCTGGACCTCTTGCTAATCGGCCCGATGAAAGTAGGGGGCTTGGCTCTGGCTACCGGCGTGAGTGGACTAGTCAATGGATTACTGTTGTTGGTTGCGTTTCGAAATAAGACAGGTCTCCAGGAATTCCTTCCCGGAAACTTCTTCCTGGCAAAAGTTCTGGCTTCAGCAGGGGTCATGGGGGCGGTCGTTCTGGCAGTGCGAGAGTTCATACCGTTTGCCAGCGACTTTTCGGTAGTGGCCTCAGGTGTAATTGCGGGAATTGTGGGTTACGTATTGGGAGGATTGGCCTTTGGGCTGAAAGAAACCTACCTTGAAGAACTTGTAAAGCTCGGTGATTGAATTTAACCTAAATTGAGCTGTTTTGTTCTGTTAGCTGTAAAGAATAAGATACTCCGTAAAATATATTTTAAAAGCGAAAATAGGTCCTCCAGCACTTAGTTGAGACACATAGTCTGGATCATAAGTTTATACGTTTAAGACGTAGGGCAGCCCGAGTTAATATAATTTACTTAGTCGTAACCAGGTTACGATCCTCAACTAAGTGCTGGACACCTGAGGGCTGAGTGAAAGTTATGGGAGAGTAATTTTGATTAACCTTTTAATCATCACCCAGTGGGTGAGATAATTAGGTTTATCCAACGTAAGTCACTTTCTTTTGTATTCTGTCTTAGAAGTTGGTCTTAAACGAGAGGATCGCTCAACTTAGGTTTAACTCAAACCTTTCATCATCGTATGAAACCGAAACTTAATTCATGAAGGTCGACTTCAGTTTTCGAGCCGGGGGCTAAATCCGCCGTTGGTGAAAGAACTGAGTTCAATCAGGGCCCTGCTCGTCGTTCAACGGTTGGGTCCCGGTCCTCCCTGATTGAACTGACCCGGGGTGGTAATCAGCGATTCGATCTCTTCCGTCCTGCTTTCGTGATCTTTTGCCGGAAGGTCGTAATCTTCCTTGATTCTCCCAACGACCCCCTGAACCAGTTGTCTGGAGTCGTCAGTATAATCTTCTGCGATCGTAATCAGCCTCGATGCCGCTTCTTTTAGCAATTCACGAGAAAATCTGCCTTTCTCGAGCAGCGGTTGGAGTTCCTCGTGGGCAAAGTCGGTAAATTCAGAGGGAGATCCCGGTAATTCAATCGTCTTGAACTTGTTTTCGAGCCCCTTCAGGCCGTTAATTACTTTTTTGTCCGTAAGTCTGGTGTCGTCCCTGTAGCGGTAGTAGATCAGCGTTTCCAGGACTCCGATCGCTTCTATTAGTTCGCGGTTCTCTTCTTCCAGAAGGTCCTGGTTCTTTTCCGCCCAGGTCTGCCGATAGGACTCCGCGTGTTTGGTCTGCTGAAATTCTTCGTGCTTTTTGAAGTAGCGACAATCGGGAGGACAGTTTATCTCGACGCCCCGGTGTTCACCACAGCACCTGCTGCAGATCATACCCCCTAGCGCCGGGCACTCCCTTTCTCCTTTACGCTTTCCACCGTATACGCATTTATCTGACATGTTTTTATCGATCTCCGATTATCTTTTCTTTTACCAGGGACCTGGCCTTTTTTCTCGCCCAGGCGTCAGTCGATTTTAGGTCCTCCAACGTCGGATTTTCAACAGGCTCGAGGTCCTCGAGGACCAGCTCTAACCCCCTGGCGATGCCTCCGAATCTAATATTTTCAGCAAGAAATTCGTCGATTAACTCCTCGTCTGCTCCGTTGACTGCAGCGGGTCTGTTACCTCCGGACTTTCCGGCTTCAACGACGACTTTGAATGCGGGATAGCGCTCTTCTTCCAGTTCTTTGAACTCGAGCTTTGCCAGATTAACCAGGTCGGTTCGATCGTAGTTGTTTTTAAGCCTTCTGGGGTATGTGAGGGCGTACTGAATGGGCACCTTCATGTCGGGCTCTCCCAGCTCTCCAATCATCGAACCGTCACGAAACTGTACCAGGGAATGGATCACCGATTGAGGGTGGACCACCGCTGAAATCTTTTCGTAGGGGAGGTCGAACAACCAGTGGGCCTCGATAACCTCGAGTCCCTTGTTAACCATTGATGCCGAATCGCAGGTTATCCTGCTTCCCATGTCCCAGTTTGGATGATCTAACGCTTCCTCCGGAGAAGCGACCTCTATCCGGTCCAGAGGGGTCGACAGAAAAGGTCCTCCTGAAGCGGTGATTACTAAACGCTCCACTTCGTTCTCTTCTCCCGTTTCTAACGCCTGAAAGATCGCGTTATGCTCGCTGTCTATAGGGATGAGTGAGGTCTCCGAATCGTTTAGTTTGCGATAAACGAGAGGACCTCCGACCACGAGGGATTCTTTGTTGGCCAGGAGTAGCCGGGAAGAGTTGTCGATTGCTTCCAGCGTCGGTTCCAGTCCAACGAACCCGACCAGAGCGTTTACGACCGTTCCCGAGTCCGTCATTCTGGCCAGTTTATTTAAACCTTCGGGCCCCGTTTTTATTTCGACTTCTTCTGTTATCTTCCGGGAAACAATTTGCTTTTCCTGACTGCTCTTTACGGAGACCGTATCGGGGTGAAACCGGTTAATCTGGCGGACCAGAAGGTCGGTATTGGTACCACAGCCAAGCCCTATAATATTAAACTTTTCCTGATCCGAAGCTTCCAGGTCTTCTATTACTTCAAGGGTCTGAGTGCCGATGGAACCTGTTGAACCGAGAATTACGACGTCGGTGGCCATGTTAATCCTAGGAATTACCGGCCGGCAAGGCTGCCTGGTCGAGAATTTCTTCCAGTTGATCTCCCTCGAGCTCTTCTACTTCGATGAGCTTTTCCGCCAGTTTCTTCAGCACTTCTTTATTATGATTGAGGATATCCCTTGCCTTGTCGTGACAGCCTTCGACTATCTTGCGGATTTCCTTGTCCACCAGGGAGGATACCTCTTCCGAGTGTTCGTTGCTTTTTACTATTTCCTCACCGAGGAATACGTTTCCGTTTTCCCGGCCCAGGTTTATCGGACCGAGTTTGTCGCTCATTCCGTACTGGACTACCATCCGCTTGGCGATATCCGTACTCTTCTCGAAATCGTCCTGAGCCCCGGTTGTAACCTCGTTGTAAACCAGCTCCTCCGCAGTTCTTCCCCCCAGGAGAGTGGTTAGCTTGTCCAGAAGTTCCGACTTCGATACTAGGAATTTCTCCTCGAGCGGCAGTTGGAGAGTAAATCCGAGTGCCCCGTTTGATCTCGGGATGATCGATATCTTATGTACGGGGTCCGCGTTCGGCAGAAGCTTCCCAATTATCGCGTGGCCCGATTCGTGGTAGGCAATCTTTTCCTTTTCTTCGTCACTTATTGCCATACCTTTTCGCTTGACTCCCGCTATTACCCTGTCTATCGATTCCTCGAAGTCAGTCATTTCTACTATTTCCTTGCCTTTCCTGCCGGCCAGCAGCGCTGCCTCGTTTGCCAGGTTTTCGAGATCTGCCCCGACAAACCCCGGGGTTCTCCGGGCGAGTACGTCCAGATCGACGTCTTCCGAGAGTTTTTTGTCTTTGGTATGTACTTTTAAAATTTCCTTTCTCCCGTCGATGTCAGGGGTAGGCACGGTAATTTTCCTATCGAACCTTCCAGGCCTCAGGAGGGCCGGATCCAGAACGTCGGGCCTGTTAGTCGCTGCCAGTATTATTACGCCTTCGTTGGGATCAAAACCATCCATTTCAGACAGTAACTCGTTCAGGGTCTGTTCTCTTTCGTCGTGGCCTCCCCCCAATCCCGCACCGCGTTTTCTGCCTATCGCGTCGAGTTCGTCGATGAAAATAATCGAAGGAGCGTTTTCCTTGGCCTTCTCGAACATGTTACGGACCCTCGAAGCTCCTACTCCTACGAACATCTCGACGAAGTTAGATCCGCTCGTCTCGTAAAAAGGTACTTCAGCTTCACCAGCTATTGCACGCGATAGCAGGGTCTTACCGGTTCCGGGAGCCCCTACGAGGATCATTCCTTTCGGGACTTCGGCACCCAGTTTTTCGAATCTTCTGGGGTTTTTTAGGTATTCTACTATTTCCTGGACTTCTTCCTTTACTTCTTCCACGCCGGCAAAGTCGTCGAAAGTAACTTCGGAAAACTCCTTGTTCACCAGATTAGCCTGACTTTTCCCGAAATTAAGTGCGTTGTTCCCCTGCATCCTGCGCATCATGAATACCCACAGACCTATAATCAACAGGACGGGTAGCAGGGAGATAAGTAGGGAAAAGAACCAGTTACTTTCGGAGGCTTCCTCGTAGGTTATCCGAACTCCCTGATCCCTGAGTTTGGTAAGATAATCACTTGATTCGGGTGGTCCTCTGGTTACGAACTCGCCCCCGCTCTGGTATACGCCGTTTATCAGCCCTCCCTTTATAGTTACTTCGGCTATCCTTCCCGATTCTACCTGGCGGAGGAATTCAGTGTAACTGATTTCGTCCTGATTGGCCGGAGAATTAAAGAGCGTCTGAAAAAGTATCAAAGAAAGTATAATTGCTCCGACGATAAGAGCTATATTGCGAAAGTTGTTGTTATTGTTGGGGAAATTAAATTGTCCCTGATTATCTTCTCTGTGCTTTTCGTCGTCCTCGTCATGACGGTCGTAGTCACGATTGAAATCGTTATCCTCGTTCAATTAAACTCACCCCTTAACTCAGGAATTTTACGATAGGGATTGAAACGTCTCAAGTTCGTAGATTGGAAAATAGACCTCAGTCCTTTTCTTACCTACGGGATTGAAAGGTGGGTTTTATCAATAGCAATGACGGATCAACTGATCAAGTTGGCAGTCCCGAGGGGATTCGAACCCCTGTCGCCGGGATGAGAACCCGATATCCTAGGCCGCTAGACGACGGGACCATTTCTGGCTGGGAGAGGAGGATTCGAACCTCCACTAGCAGGTCCAGAACCTGCCGTCCTACCATTAGACGATCTCCCACAGGACAATAAATTATACGAAAGACCAATTGTAGATCAATGGAACTTCCTCTGACCGTTGTTCGTGGGAGTTATAAACGATCCTCTTATTTCGTAACCGTGAACTAACGGCTAACCTGTAACCGGGAGAGCTTTTGCTTGGTCCGACCGGGATCTTTATTGCGTTGGATTTAGTCCCGGCAACTGATTTAACCTTTGAAACTCAACAGTAGAGGTAATAAGGCAGCCAGGTAAGCGGAAGAGGGTATAGCGAATAGAATCGAGTCGGCGGTCAAGAATTACGAGTCGCTTTCGGCCGGTGGTGAAAGACCCGGGTTTAATAGCTTTTGCCAATGGTGGCTGCTTAACCTATAATTCTATACCCGTGAATTAAAGTAAATTGCCTGAAACGAAAGTACAAAAAAGGAGTCGTAATTTATGGCAAAAAATTTCGGACCCGTCGTTGCCGGGAAATTCTATCCCGGGCGCAGGGAAGATTTAATCGATAAGATTGAAGACTGTTATACTCACAAATTTGGTCCGGGCGAACTCCCCGAGGTTTCTGAGGAGGAATTAGCATCTCCGGTTGGATTGATAGCTCCCCACGCAGGTTATCCTTATTCCGGGCCCGTTGCGGCTCACGCTTTTCGATGGCTGTCCGAGTTAGGGAAGCCGGAGGCAGTGGTTATTATCGGGACGAACCATTCCGGGGCTGGTTCGTCTGCTTCCCTGGTTACCGAGGGTAGGTGGAGCACCCCGCTGGGGGAGGTTGAGTTCGAGGGAGATCTCGCCCGAAAAATTTTGGAGTCGAGTGAGCTGCTCGAACCGGATCCTGCCCCCTTCCGCCGAGAGCACTCGATCGAAGTTCAATTGCCTTTTCTCCAGCATCTCTGGGGGAGCGAGTTTTCAATCGTACCAATCTGTTTAAAGGACCAAACTGAAAAGGTAGCCGGAGACGTGGGGTCCGCACTGGAGGAAAACCTTCCGGAAGGGGCTTTGATAATTTCCAGTACCGATTTTACCCATTACGAACCTCGAGAGGTCGCGGAGGAGAAAGACGAACGGGCCATCGAGTCCATAATGAATCGAGAGGTGGGAGAGTTTTACGAGACCGTTCGAGAACACAAAATTTCGATCTGTGGATACGGATCTATCGGTGTCCTGCTAAATTTTGCTTTGAAAAGAGATCTATTGCCGACGAGGTTAAAATACGCAACCTCGGGAGAAGTAGCCGGATACGGCCGGGAGGTAGTGGGCTATGGTGCCATCGGATTTCGAAGGTAGTGGACGAATCTATTCCATGACGGGGTACGGTGAGGGGACCGGGAGTCTTGAAGGGAGGAAGATAGAGGCAAACGTCCGGACTCTGAATCATGATAATACTTCCGTCAAGGTTCGGGGACTCAGGGAGGACCAGGGTTTGACTCATAAAGTCGAAAACTACGTCAGGGAATCTTTTCCCCGGGGAAGGATCGAAGTTAGAATTGAAGTGGAGGAAGGCGAGGGACTTGCCCCGGCCGAACTGGATAGCGAGGCGATCCGCAAGAGTTTTGCCAGCCTTTCCCAACTTGCTGAAGACCTGGGAATTCCGGAGGGACCCGATCTCGGTGACCTGATTTCCCTCGATTTACTGGAAACGACCCCGCTCTACAAAGGGTCCTGGCCCACAATTAAAGATGCTTTGAGTCAAGCAATAGAAGAGGCCCTGGAAGCTCAGGAAAAAGAAGGACGATCGATCAGAGAAGATATGCTGGACCATCTGGACGAAATTTCCCGGCAGTTGGAGGAGGCAGAAGAGGATGTCCCAGAAGTCGTTCGGCAGTACAAACGCGAGCTGGAGGCCAGGATTGATAAGTTGCTGGAGGAACGGGTTGAACCAGACGAGGAGAAGCTGGAACAGGAGGTTGCCTCTTTTGCCGACAGGGTAGACGTTAACGAGGAAATATCTCGGGCGAAGTCCCACATCGAAACGGCTAAGGAGACATTGAAGGAGGGAGGCCTGGTGGGAAAGAAGCTCGAATTCATCAGACAGGAACTTCAGCGAGAGATAAATACGCTGGGGGCAAAGTCGAAAGACAGTAAGATCCAGTCGGAAGTTATTGAGATGAAACTGGCTCTGGAAAAGTTCAAAGAGCAATCCCGCAACCTGGCCTGATTCCCTGAAATAATTATCACTGGAAAGGATGCTGCAGGAATAGAAGTTTGTAATTGATGTTTGAGGTGGAGCAGGTATGTCACAGAACGATTCTTACGAAGAACACAGAAGAAGCGGAATATTTTTCGTAATAACGGGGCCCTCGGGCGTTGGCAAAACGACGATTATGGACCATACCCTCGGGAGCGACGGGAGGTTAGCTTATTCCGTCTCACACACCACTCGCGATAAAAGACCGGACGAGGTCGAGGGAGAGGACTATTACTTCGTCGATAGGGAAGTGTTCGAACGATTCAGGAAAGAGGATAAGTTTCTGGAATGGGCGGAGATTTACGGTGATTATTACGGAACTTCCCGGAAAGAGATAGACCGGATCAAAAGTGAAGGTCGAGATCCGTTCCTTGATATCGATGTACAGGGGGCCGAGCAGCTCCGAGCCGATCCCTCAGTGGATGCGGTATTCGTTTTCCTGGCTCCGCCCTCGCTCGAAGAACTGGAAAGGAGGATCGTCGACCGCGGAGCTGAAAGTCCGGAGACGATGGAGAGGAGGATGGAAGTTGCTCAAAAGGAATTATCCCGCATTCCGGAGTTCGACTATCTAATAGTAAACAAAAAACTGAAAAGAGCTGTCGGGGACCTAAGGGCGGTAATCAGGGCCGAACGACTCAAGGTATAACCGGGTGGTGACCCAGGTTGGGTATCCGCGGTGTAGGAATAGATATCGTGAAAGTTCCGAGAATAAGACGACTGGTGGATCGCTGGGGTCGTAAGTTTCTGGACAGGGTCTTTACCGGGCCCGAACTGGATTACTGTCTGTCAGGCCGGAGACAGCACGAGCACCTGGCGGGTCGATTTGCAGCCAAGGAGGCCGTTATAAAGGCCGTTGGAGAAAAGATCCCCTGGAAGTCAATTAAAGTGGAGTCCGAGCCTAACGGTAGGCCGGTTGTCCTTATTGAAAGTGACGAAAAGATAGTTGTTTCCCAGGAAGACCTGCACATCTCAATTACCCACCTGAAGGATTATGCTCTTGCTATTGCCGTACTTGAGACCTGAGACTTTCTGACTGAACCGGGACACGTCCTAGAATCCCCAAAAGGTGGGTGGCCTTAGATGGCCCGCTCCTCTCCCCGGATAAGTCTGGTTATGTTACCTCGATGGGTAAAATAGATGAGGCAAACCAGGGCCAGGGAAATCCAGAGTAACGAGGTCTTAACGCCGAGGAAATAGAAAGCCACGGGGGTGGTGGAGATAGCCACCAGTGAGCTGAGTCCGGCAATCTTCCAAATTAACAGGACCGTAGCCCAGGTTAAGACGAAGATCAGTCCGGAGAAAGGAGAGACGTAGCTTATAACTCCCAGAGAAGTTGCTACCCCTTTCCCTCCAGAAAACCGGAGGAAAGGGTTTGCTACGTGACCAATTATTGCCAGGAAACCTAGTCCTACCGGGTATCCCAGTTGCTGAATTAAAAAGGCAGCAACTATTCCCTTGCCCACATCCATAATCAGGGCGGCTATCCCGTAGCTTTTTCCGCATACCCGAGAAACGTTAGAGGCTCCGGGGTTTCCGGAGCCATGCTGCCTTACGTCGGTATCCAGAAATACCTTTGGGATTAGATAGCTAAAAGGAATGGCACCAATTAAGTAGGACGCAAGAGCGGATACTGAGAGAAGGAACAAGTTACCGGTCATCCGTTGCGCTAAAGTCCTTTGTCCTCGAGGTGTTCTCTCATCGAGATCGTTTCGTGTCCGCTTTCGTCTTCGTCGGAATCGTTATCCCGAGTTTCTCCCTTTTCTTCTTCCTGGAGGATTCTTATCGAAAGGCGAACCTGTCTTTTTTCGTCGTTGATTCCAATTATCTTTGCCTCTACCTCGTCACCAACTTCCAGTACGTCTTCAGGCGTGGAGACCTTTTCGGTAGAGATCTCGGAGACGTGAATAAGTCCTTCGACGTCATCCGTAATCTGAATGAAAGCACCGAAGTCCTTTATTTCGGATATTTCGCCTTTTACTTTCGAACCCACCGAATAGAGATCCTGGAATTCGTGCCACGGATCCTTCTGGGCCTGTTTTATGCTCAGGCTTATCCTTCGGTCCTGTTTGTTTACCTCGAGCACCTGGGTATTGACCTTGTCACCCTCCGACAGCATGTCGCTCGGGTGGTTTACGTGATCCCAGGAGAGTTCGGAAACGTGTACCAGACCTTCGACGCCTTCCTCTAGCTGAACGAAAGCACCGAAGTCCGTAACCTTGGTGACTTTGCCGCTGACCTCCGTACCCGGTTCGTAAACTTCCTCGATCTTCTCCCACGGGTCCTGCTGGGATTTTCTGGCCGAAAGACTGATCCTCTGTTCTTCTTCGTCTACTTCCAGAACCTCGGCTTCTACGGTTTCTCCCACTTCTACTACTTCGTGAGGGTCCTCAGGGTAGCCCCAGGAAAGTTCGGAAATGTGAATGAGACCTTCGACGTCTTCTTCGAGTTCGATAAAAGCACCGAAGTCCGTAATGGACACTACTTCGCCTTCCACGGTCTCGCCAACGGGGTATCTGTCAGAAACTCCTTCCCATGGGTTCGGAGTCAACCGTTTTATAGACAGAGAAATTTTTTCTTCCTCTCTGTCCAGATCGATTACTTTTACGTCGACTTCGTCCCCTTCCTTGTAATCGTCGGGAGGAGCGGGCAAATCTTTCCAGCTAATTTCCGATCGATGGACCAGTCCCTCGAAACCGCCTATGTCAACGAACAAACCAAAGTCCACTACCGATTTGATTTCCCCTGTTATCGTCTCGCCGACTTCGAGCTCCTCGAATATTTCGTCTATCCGTTCTTCCTGTTTTTCGTCCAGGTACTCCCTGCGAGAGATCACTATATTCCGGTTTTTTCGGGAGAGCTCGAGTATTTTGAATTTGAGATCCTTCCCCTTTAATTCCGAGATTACGCTGGGCATATCAGAACCTAGGTGGGACCCTGGAAGGAAAGCCTGGATTCCGTCTATATTTACGTGATAACCGGCACTCTTCACTTCTTCGGTAATCGTGCCGGTAATCGTCTCGTCTTTCTTGAACGCTTTTTCCAGTTCTCCGATCTTTCTCTCGTAGGCTGCTTGCTTTTCCGATACGTAAACCGTACCTTTTTCCTCGTCGATATAAGTTACGAGGACTTCGACCTCTTCTCCCGTGTCGATCCCCTCTTCTTCTCTAAACGGAGACAGTTCCGATTTGGGCAGGATGCCCTCGGATTTGTATCCGATATCCACTAATATGTCCTTCTCCTCTACTTGGACGACACTACCTGTAATAGTATCGCCCCTGCTATACGTCCTTACGTCAGTTTCGTCAAACGCTTCTTCCATCTTAATTTTCTCTTCCATCAAACGACCACCTATTAATTAGAGTTTTTACAAGCCCCACCTTCTGGGCTTGTAGTTTTACCGACTTTACAAAGGTGATAATATAATAACCTCTTAGTTACTTTGAATCAACAGGGAAGATGGGATAAAATTTCTTTTTCAAACTAAGGAGCCCTTGATTTATTTCGGGCTCGGGAGGCCTCAAAGCTGACGAATGTGATCCATTAGCTTAACGCTAAGTTCCTGGTAATCGACTTTTTCCTTGTCATTGGTGGCTTTGGGAGCTGGCTCTTCGCCTTCATCCTTCCCGGTCGAGGGTCGTTTTAAGTCCTCGAGATCGATAGGGGGGCCGATAGTTACCTCCGCCGGAGCCCAGAAGAACGGAAATTCCGTTGGACTCCTGCCGTATTCTATTTTCAGTGGAAGAAATCTTCTATTGGTCTTCTCGGCCAGCCTTACTGTACCGCTCTTCGGTGGAGAGCCTTCTGAGGTCGTTCCTTCGGGGAATACGCAGATTGGACCCTTTTGTTTGAATGCCTTTAGCATATTAATTAGATCCTTCTTTCCGAAATCGTCCCTGTTTATTGTCGTGGAATAAGTCCTTACCGGGAGTGAGAATATTGGATTCTCTAATAAACCTTCCCGGGCGATGAAATGAATTTTCTGCAGGAGCCCGAAGGTAATCCCTATTAACGGGGGATCCCAGTAACTCGAGTGGGTTGAAGTAATTACCAGATCATCCGTGTTTTCGGGAATGTTTTTTCTGCCTTCTACTTTTAGCCTGAAGAACAGCTTGGAAGCGAGATAGATTATTACAAGAAGCCCCATGTATCCAAGTTTGTGCAGCAGTTTACCTATTTTTTCCCTCACTTTCCATCACTTCTCTCGAATTTCGTGGTCGGTGATAATTCCGGAGACCCGCTCCACCACTTCCCTTTCCGATAGCGAGGTCGTATCGATGATTATCGCGTCTTCAGCCGGTTCGAGGGGAGCCAGTTTACGCGTCTGATCCCGGTTATCGCGCTTTTTGATCCCCGCCTCAATTTCTTCCAGGGTTCGGTCGGTTTTCATCTGCTTTTTCCTCCGCCTCGCCCTCTCCTCAGCCGAAGCCGTCAAGTATATTTTGACCTCTGCTTCAGTTAAAACTTCCGTCCCGATGTCTCTGCCTTCTACTAGAACGTCCCTGTCTCCGGCAAAATCTACGATTATTTCGTTTACGAGGTTCCTTATTCCTTCCTCTTTAGCCAGCTTTGAAGCTTTCTCGCCAATTACTTCCGTCGTGAGTTCTTCTCTCACCTTCTCCCCGCCTATTGAGAGCTCCGGCTCCGTTTTACCGCGAGACCTGAGGGAGAGCGATTCAAGGTCCAGATCGTTGATTCTCCCGTATGCCAGAGCTCTGTAGAGCTGGCCGGACTGAATAAAGAGCAGTGAAAACCTCCTGGCGACTTTCCTTCCTACGCTGGTCTTTCCTACTCCAGCCGGTCCGTCTATTGTAACCTGCATGTGATTACTCCCTTTCCCTTATTAGCTGGCCGTGGTTCGTAGGTCTGGTTACTATCAGCTTTGCTTCCCCGGAGATCGACCTCAAACCTTTCTCCAGTTCTTCTTCGACTTCCTCTGAAGAAACTTTTCTCCGGGAAATACCAAATATCGAACTACCGCTTCCAGCTACTCCAGCCGATTTTATGGTGGAAGCGTTCTGGAGTAGGTCCAGATAGGTTTGCAGTTCGGGATTCAAATCTATTGAGGCCCGCTGGAGGTCGTTTTCTATTTTGAAATTATCGATTTCAGGAGGATAATCGTGGTCGGTCCTTGAAGTTTGATTCTCAGAACCCTCCGTCAGTTTATCGAATCTGGAATAAACCTCAGAAGTAAGCTGGGAAAAAGGTGGAATTATTAAGGGAATGAAGCAATTCCGAAATACGTTCTCTTTTTTTCTTAGCTCGGAACCTTTTCCCTTACCGTTGCAGTATCCTCCGTAGAAGAAAAACGGTACGTCGGCTCCGAACTCCTTTCCTATCTCTACTAGCGCCCTTCGGGAGAGTTTACAGTCCCATAGACGATTGAGGCAGATGAGTGTCGTGGCGGCGTTCGAACTTCCTCCTCCCAGTCCTCCTCCGATCGGGATATGCTTCTCGAGTGTAACCTTTGCTCCCTGACTCGCGGAACATGATTCTTTGAGCTTCTTTGCGGCCCTGTAACACAAGTTTTCTTCCGGCGGGACGTCCGCCCCGGTCGAGACCTTAATCTTCCTCTCGTTAGAGGGTTCGAAAGTCAGCTTATCCGCCAGGTTGACGCTCAAAAAGCTAATGTCAAGTTCGTGATACCCTTCGTCTAACTTACCCAGTACTTTCAGTCGAGGATTAACCTTGGCAAAAGACTTCGCTAAAATTTTCACTCTTGGAGACCTCACTCCTAATTCTTTATTGTTCTCTTTCTGAAGATCAAAAGCCATTATACCCAGCATGGGGACAGCGAACAAGAGTTTTCCGCTTCCAGAGCGCTGGAAGAACCCTCCTTGCTCAACTATAATCTATTTGAAAGGAAGGAGGGCAAATTGAAATCCGGTTTCGTTCACCTCTTGGGCAAGTCAAATGTCGGTAAATCCACTTTCGTGAACAGGATAGTCGGGGATAAAGTCTCCATAACTTCCGACAAACCCCAAACCACGCGCAATAGAATAAACTGTATTTATAATCGAGATGATGCCCAGGTCGTATTTCTGGATACACCCGGCATCCACGAGCCCGATAACTCGTTAGGAAGCTACCTGGTGGAAGAAGCCAGGAAGGGTATAAAAGGTTCCGACCTGATTCTTTATATGGTTGAGCCCTGGGAGGAGGTTCCTGATGACGAACGTCCTTTTCTCGAGAAAGTTTCTGGCCAGGAGGAGGACGCATTTCTCCTGGTCAACAAAGTGGATGTTCATACCCCGGCTGAAATCGCCAGAACACTGGAGGCCTACGAGGATGAGGGAATCTTTAAAGAATATATACCGATCTCGGCTTTGACCGGTGACGGAGTTGATATCGTTCTGGACAAGATAATCGAATACCTGCCAGAAGGAAATAGACTATTCCCCGAAGACGTTTCCACGGATAAGCCTTTAGAGTTCCTGATGTCCGAACTCGTAAGGGAGAAAGTTTACGAGTTGACTTACGAAGAGTTACCTTACTCCGTAGCGACCCGGACTAAATCCTACGAACGGAGGGAGGAGGAAGACCTGCTCGAAGTATACATCGATATTTTCGTGGTAAGGGGGTCTCAAAAAGGGATAATAATTGGAAAGGACGGGCAGAAGATAAAAGAAATCGGAAAACGAGCTCGTAAGGATCTGGAAAAGTTAACGGGTAGTAAAGTTTACCTTGATTTGAAGGTTAAAGTAGCAAAAAACTGGAACAGAAGTTCCGATTCCGTGGAATCCCTGGCAGGTTTTGATACTGGATGAACTATCAGAGGAGGGAACTATGAAAAAATCCGACGTGGCGGGGTTAATCGATCATACCACTCTGGGTCCCAGATCTTCAGAAAAAGACGTGGAAAGAGTCTGTCGAGAAGCGAAGGAGTACGGTTTCGCCTCGGTCTGTATTGAACCGATCTACGTTAGAACCGCAAAGAAACTGCTGAAGGAAACGGAGGTCAAGGTAGATACGGTGGTGGGTTTTCCTCACGGAACTCACAAACGGGGAGCGAAAGGATTCGAAGCCCAGCTGGCCATTGAAGACGGGGCGGATGAGCTTGATATGGTGGTAAACATTCCTGCGTTGAGAAGAGGAGACTACGAAGAAGTCGCCCGGGATATAGCTGCGGTTACCGAGGCCGCGGAGGGCAGTACGAGGGACGTGCTCGTAAAAGTGATCCTGGAGATGAGTTTGCTGGACGAGGAGAAAAAGCGGGCCGGTTGTGTAATAGCTCAGGCCAGCGGAGCCGATTTCGTTAAGACTTCTACAGGATTTGGTCCTGCTGGAGCCACCGTCGAGGACGTAGAGCTAATGAGCAGCCTGGTTTCGGATGAGATGGGCGTGAAAGCTGCCGGGGGGATAGGCGATTTCGAAGCCGCCCGGGAGATGATTGAGGCGGGAGCAACCAGGATAGGCGCGAGTAGTGGGGTTGAGATAGTTCAGGGTGCACCGGAAGACTAACCATACAATAGATTTTAATGGCAATTGAGAAAGCCACTGTATTCGTCATCCGGAAAGTAGATTTCAAGGATAGTGACTACGTGGTGACTCTTTTTGGGAGGGAATCGGGGAAATTCGCCGGAATCGCAAAAGGTGCAAGAAAGCTGGAGAGCAAGTTCGGGGGCGTGTTCGACCTGCTGAACCTGGTTGAAGTAGTGTTCTATAAGGGTTCCGGGCTGGAGTTTATCAGTGAAGCGAAATTGATAGAAAACTGGGAGGGGATAAGGGGTTCCGGAGAGGCTATAGATGCCGGTCTGCGCTGCGCCCGAATTGTGAATAAACTGCTGGAGGAGGGCCAGCGAGAAATGAAAGCTTACGACTTGCTTAAGGACACCCTATTGTCTCTTGACGAAAGCCAGCTCCGGCCGAAGGTGGTCGAACTGGCGTTTTACCTTAAATTTTTTCGCTACCTTGGCTATCAGCCCCAGCTTAGAAAGTGCAGCAGATGTGGCAGTTCCGTGGACGATGAAAATTCCGTTTGTTTCTCGCCAGAGGCCGGTGGATTGGTTTGTCCCGATTGTTCGTCCAAAAAAGAGTTTCAATTATCCGCAGGGTTGAGAAAGGTTCTCGTAAGGTTGAGCGGCACACCCCAGATCGAGGTCAAACGGCTTAAAGTTACGGAAAACCAGTTGCACGATGGGTTTTCCCTTCTGGACAGGTTTGGCCAATTTCATTTCGGACAGGAGTTGATTACCCGGACGGGCTCGTCTTCCGAATCCATATAGATATTTTCTTTTTCGAAGGTGCCATCACAGGGCCGTTTTTTGAGTTTTTGAATTAGTAAAATCGATAAGTTACCATAACTCCCACCGTAGGTGAGAAAAATGAAAGTTAGAATAGAAGAAAGGCATATGGAGCAAAGCGATCCGTTGAGGGAATACGCGATATCAAAAGCTGAGAACCTACAGAAATTCTTCGATGGGATAATTAGCGTGGAAGTAACGATGGACGTGCAAAAGGAGAGAAGGACGGTTACGGTATTCGCTCACTTAATAAACAAAAAGGTAGCGAAAGCGTCAGCAGAGTCCGACGATATGTACGTGTCGATAGATAGTGCAATGGATAAGCTGGAACGACAGCTAAAAAAAATTAAGGAAAAACTGAAAGATAAACATAAAGGGGAGCTGGATGACGACGGAAGGGTTAGTTCTGAATACTTTTCCCCGGAGGAAAGTCAAAGGGAAATAGTTAAGATGGATATATATTTCAAGAAGCCAATGACGCCGGACGAAGCGTCAATGCAATTAGATTCGTACCAGCAGGATTTTCTCGTTTTTGTGAATTCGAACGACGACCAGATCAATATAATATATAAGAGAGACGACGGAAAATACGGGTTGATCGATCCTCAGATTTAACTACATTCGGGTCCGGGTTTGATCCAATATATCTTAGTGGGGAGCCCTTCAATGCGAGAGGCTGTTTCTCTATTCTCAGGTAGCCTTTCAAGTTCACTTTCCACGGAGATAGCAGTAAACCATTGTAACGTCGACCGCGTGATCCTTCTGACCTTTCGGTCACCGTTTTTCGGCTACTACGAAGAAATTAAGGAGACCGCCAATAGTTTGTGGCCCGAATGTCAGTTCAGGAGTAAGTCGATAAAGCGCAAGACGGAAAGTATAGCGTCGTCAGGGGGAATGGACCTGTTGGAGGCCGATTCTTTCTGTATGAGATGTAGATTCGCTCTCCTGAAAACGGGAGGAGAGTTCCTTGATCGAGTCGGGGGGGATTTTTTAGTTTCCGGAGAGACGACCGATTTAAGGGGTGAATCCTGGGGCGAACAACTTGCGAAAATCGAAAGACGGGCCGAAGTCGAGGGAAAGGTTTTTCGCCCGCTTTCTCCGAATATGAATGATTCCCTTCCGGAAAGGAAGGGCTGGACAACTTCGGATGGTGATCTGGGAGTCAGTTCGGAGAATTCCTCGAAAGACCTTGCCGAAAAGCTTGACCTGAAAACGAAGCCCGAGTTCTACGGTTCGGGAACAAGGTGCAAGTTGACGAGTCCGAGGTACCGAAGAAGGCTGAAAGACCTCGTCGAGGAAGAGGGTTTTAACGTGAACGACCTCAGGTTGCTGGGCTTCGGTGATTACTACAAAATTCCTCCGGATACAAAAATAGTTTTAGCAAAAAATCCAGAAGAGAAAAGGGAATTACACAATTACTTTCTTCCAAGGGACCTGCGGTTTTACCTTCCAACCCATTCGGGCCCCATGGGATTGGTTCGGTCCGATTGGGAAGGAAAGTCCGACAGTACACTGGAGGAGGTCGTTGATTTGGCTGCCAGGATTACGGTCGCGAAAAGTGAAGTGGACGACCAGGTGAGGGCCCCCGTTAATTACAGGTTTGAGCACGATAACGAAACTTATAGCCTGGAAGTAACTCCTCTGGAAAGTAGGAAATTAGCGGAACTATCGTTATAGCCTTTTTGTAATTCCCAATCCAGAAATTTAAAAACAGGCGATCAAAACACTACAAAAACCAAAAACAATGAATAAATCTAAAGAATTGCTGGAAGAACTGAATCCCGAACAGATTAGCGCAGTTACTCACTATAAGGGCCCCATGTTGGTTCTGTCGGGGGCCGGGTCCGGTAAGACGAGAGTAATTACTCATCGGGCGGCTTATTTAGTAGATCATTACGGAGTCGAGCCATCCAATATACTTGGGCTAACCTTCACCAACAAAGCGGCTGACGAAATGAACGAAAGACTGGAAAACTTATTACCCCGACAGCTGGACGGTAGATCTCCCTGGCTTGGAACGTTTCACGCCCTGGGAGCTCAGCTTCTTCGGGATCTCGTCGAAGAGCTCGGCAGGGGTTATGATCGGTACTTTACTATCTACGATCAGTCCGACCAAAAAAAGGCTGTGAAGGAGACGATGGTGGACCTGGATATCTCTACCGAGGAGTTTCAGCCCGGAATGATAGCGTCTTTAATTAACGAGGCCAAAAACGATCTGATCGGTCCGGATGAATTTAGGTCGGAGAAAGCGGGAGAGCTCGACGACTACACGCTAAGGATGGTTAGCAGGGTATATAATACTTATCAGGAGAAGCTGGAGGACTGGAACGGTCTGGATTTTGGTGACTTGATCAGACTTCCCACCGTATTGCTCGAGAAGGACCTGGAGTCCGTCCGGAGGTGGAGAGAAAGATTTAAATTCCTCCTCGTCGACGAGTATCAGGATACGAATCACGCACAGTACGTAATGGCCAGCCAGCTGGCAGCTCCCGAAAACAACATCTGCGTGGTGGGGGACGACGATCAGGCTATTTTCAGCTGGAGAGGAGCGGACGTAAGTAACCTGCTGGAATTCGAAGAGGATTATCCCGATGCAAGGGTAGTGCACCTCTCCAGGAATTACCGATCCAAGAAGCCTATATTGAGGGCGGCTAACGCGATAATAGAAAATAACAAGCTGAGGAAGCAAAAGGAAATGGAGCCGGAGCGGGGTGAGGGAAAATCCATAACGATCTACAACGCAACAGACGAGGAGGATGAGGCGGACTTTCTCGTCCGACAAATAAATAAGCTCAGGGAAAACGGGGCGGAACTGGGGGAAATTGCCGTACTGTACAGAGTAAATCCGTTATCACGGGGAGTTGAGAAAAAGCTGGTAAAGCGGAATATCCCCTACGAAATTGTTCGGGGTACCAGGTTCTATGAAAGGAAAGAGGTAAAGGACGTACTGGCATATTTAAGGGTTATCTGTAACCCTCATGACGATCTTCACCTGCTCCGGATAATTAATACTCCCCGCAGGGGAATAGGGTCAAGAACCGAGGAGGCAATTCGGCGCTCGGCCCGGAGGCGGGGGGCATCTGTGTGGGACGTCCTGACAGGTGAAGAGGAGCCTTCTGAACTTTCGAGTCGCCAGATATCCAGATTGAAAGCCTTCGAGGAAATGATTGAAGATATGAGGGAGCGGAGGGGGGAACGAGATCTGGTTGACTACGTAAAAGGGATGATTTCGGAGATCGGCTATTTCTCGTTTCTGGAAAAAGAATACGATCCGGAATCGGCTGAAGACCGGAGGAATAACGTACGTGAGTTGATCGGTCAGATAAAGGAGACGGATGACGAAACCCCCGATCTCGAGGAGTTCCTGGAAAACGTCGCCCTCGAGTCCGACGTAGATAGTTACGAGGATCAACGCAATAAAGTATCCCTGTTGACCTTACACTCTGCGAAAGGCCTTGAGTTTGGTTACGTTTTTATGGTCGCGATGGAGGACGGGTTACTTCCCCATAAAAGGTCGCTCGAAGAAGGGGGGATGGAGGAGGAGAGGCGACTGTGTTACGTAGGCCTGACTAGGGCAAAAAACAGGGTTATCCTTAGTTATACCGATAGCAGGTTCCTCTACGGTCAAAGGTTCAGTCACTTACCTTCCCGGTTTTTGGAGGAGATTCCCGAGGAGGAGAAAATTTACCTAGAAGGAAAGCCCGGCACCCTGTCTTCTGAGGGAGATGGCTCAAGAGTTAGTAGCGGTAGCGGTGGGAACTGGAAGGACTTCGTGGAATGAGTTGAAATAGTTCCCACCTGCCTTATAATTGGTGAGCAGTTTCGTTAAGTTAACTTAATGCTTTTATTCTTATCCATTGCACCAACCTCGAATTGGTACCAAAAAGAAGAATTAGTCAGAATTATGGACTTTACGGTGAGATAAAGTAACTGTCTCCGAATCGGGTAATTTAGGTTTTATGGAGAGGTGGAGGAATTATGCCTTTATATAAGTATCGCTGTACCGAATGTGACAACACCTTCAAGGTCCTACAGAGAAACGGTAACAAGGACGAAGAGCCCGAGTGTAAGGTTTGTGGGTCAAAGGAAACGGAAAGAGTCATTTCAAGTGTCGGAATTCGGTTTAAAGGAAGTGGTTTTTACAGAACCGATTACGGTAATGGTTATAAAGGAAACGGAAAAAACGGCGGAAAAGAAGGAGACGAAAATAATTCCGGGGAGACGGGAAAGAGCGAGAAAGAAGGCGCCAGTTCAGGTGAATGAAAGGATTGACCGGGGATTGATTACTTTCGGTATTATTAAGAGATTCAGAATTTTTCGGGTCTTTACGCCAGAAGTGTTCTTGGCTTTACGAAGCATTCCAGTTCGGCAAGAACGTAAGTCCTGAAAAGGTAGGGTTGTATTCTTTTCTCGGTTTTCTCGCGGCGTTTTAGAGCTGGTTAATTGTTCCACTTTAACTGTAAAACTTTCCTAAGCTTATCAAATTCAATAAATGATCGGGGACAAATAAATTTGTAGTTTTTGATTTATCCGGGTTGGCTGGTTTTACGAGTAATTCTTCGAGTCGAAGCAGGAAAAGAATAGCTCTTAACTAACGCTAGGTGCCTTTCTACAGGTAATATTGTCATGAAAAGATTCCTGTAAAATGGTTGTTTTATCAATAGTAGCGAGGTGATTGTGGATGTTGTCGGGTGACGATATCGAGGAAGTAAAATTAATGTTCGCTTCTCCGGAAGAGATCAGAAGATGGTCTCACGGTGAAGTGACTGAATCCGAGACGATAAATTATAGAACTCACAAGCCCGAAAAGGGTGGGTTATACGCCGAGGAAATTTTTGGGCCCGAAGAGGATTATAAGTGTGCCTGTGGTAAATACGAAGGGAAGAAATACGAGGGCATAACCTGTGAAAAATGTGGGGTTCTGGTTACTGATTCTTCGGTCAGACGGAAAAACATGGGCCACATCGAACTCGCGAGTCCCGTTATCCACTTTTGGTTTCTAAAAGGAATATCCAGTCCGCTGAGCAAATTATTGGATATAAAGAAGAAAACCCTGAGGAAAATAGCTTACTACGAGGCGGAGACTACGCTAGAGGATATTTCAATCGTTACCTCGACGGAAGACGACAAGGTCAGAGAGGGCGAGCGCCTCTATAGTTCGGAACTGGAAATACTTTCCAGACATCTCGATTTTGAAACGGAGAACGGGATCGTAATAAACGATGCGCCGAAACTCACCGCGAACGAGGCCGGGGAAGTATCGATAGACCACAAAAAGTTACAGAACGGAGAAGGCATCGCAGTGGTTTCGATAGGAGACGAAGAATTTCCCGTATCGGAGGATGTGATTCTCGAGGTTAATGACGGGGACGAGGTAGAGGAAGGGGATTTAATTGCCGAGACACCTGTGGGTGAGATCTGCTCGGAAACGTTCCATGAAATGGCCAAATCACGTTACGGCGACGCCATCGAGTCCGAGGAAGCCCAGGAAGAAGTTGACAACCTCGCCTTTTTGGTGACCTTCGTGGAGAACGAAGAGGTTCCGCTGGAAGTCGGACAGAAGATCGCTCAACTCGAAAAGGAAGCATACGAAAGGTTGTATCCGGCCGGATTTTCAGCTTATACGGGTGCGAAGGGGATAAAGGGCTTGCTGGAGAATATCGACCTTGAAGAGCTCAGCCAATCCCTGAGCGACCGATTGAAGAAGGAAACATCGAAAACAGCAAAAAATAAGTTATCAAAAAGACTTAGTGTAGTAGAAAAACTCCGGGATTCGGGAAACAAATCGAGCGACATTTCTCTGGATGCAATACCTGTTCTACCTCCAGATCTCCGACCTATAGTCCACCTTGAAGGGGGTAAGTTCGCCACGACGGACCTGAACGACCTCTATCGAAGGATCATAAACAGAAATAACCGATTGAAACGTTTGGAGGACATGGGGGCTCCCGAGGTTATTCTCAGGAACGAGCGTCGGATGCTCCAGGAGTCCGTGGACGCCATTATTCATAATGAAAAGAAAAATACACCCATTAGGGGAAAAGACGATCGTCCGCTCAAGTCTCTTTCGGACAGGATATCCGGCAAGCACGGAAGGTTGAGACGGAACCTGCTGGGCAGACGGGTTGACTATTCCGGCCGAGCAGTTATCGTGGTGGACCCGGAACTCAATCTCTGGGAGTGTGGGGTTCCGAAGAAGATGGCTTTGGAGCTTTTCAAGCCTTTCGTGACCAGGTATCTGGACGACACGACTTATTCGGATTACAACGAAGTGAAAAACAAGGCGCTCGCAGGAAAGATGCCCGATGTCTGGAATTACCTGGAAGAATTGCTTAAAGAAAGGCCGGTACTGCTCAACCGAGCCCCAACGCTTCACAGGCTGGGAATCGAGGCTTTCGAACCGAAATTGGTTGACGGCGACGCCATACATATTCACCCTCACGTTTGTCCTCCCTACAACGCGGACTTTGACGGGGATCAGATGGCCATTCACATTCCGTTAACGAGGGAAGCAGTGAGCGAATCGAGAGATATAATGCTCTCGTCGAAAAACCTGCTTTCTCCTGCTTACGGAGGACCACTTACCAAACCGACCCAGGATCAGATTTACGCTTACTACTATCTTACCGAAGTAGACGAGGAAGGTAAGGGAAAGGACAAGTACTTTGCCAGCCTTCAGGAAGCAAAAAGGGCACACGAAAACGACGTAATTAGCCTTCACGCGCCTATAAAGATAAGAATAGACGGTGAGATAGTGGATACGACCTTAGGAAGGGCGAAGTTGAACGAGCTATTCCCATCTGATCTCAGGGATTACGATAAAAGATTCGAGTCTTCCGATATTTCCAACCTTTTGATGAAAGTTCACGAGAACTATGGCAACGAACGGGTTGTTAGTTTACTGGACGAACTGAAAGAGCTTGGCTTTTCGGAAGCGACTCAATCGGCCCTTACTATTTCTACAACCGACTGTCTTGCTCCGGCAGAAAAGGATTCTATTCTCGAACATGCAATGGAGAGGGTAAGAGAAGTAAACGAGATGTTTGAACGCGGGCTGGCTTCCGAAGACGAGAGATCTTCAACTATAGTGGACATCTGGCACGAAACGGTGGACGAGATCGAGGAAGCTACCATGGGCAACTTTGCGGAAAACAAGTTTAACTCTCTTCAGATGATGGTTGGTTCCGGGGCTCGAGGTAGCGCCGATCAGGTTAAGCAGCTGGCAGGTATGCGTGGTCTTATGGCGGACCCCTCCGGCGACGTAATAGAAATGCCCGTGAAGTCGAACTTCCGCGAGGGGCTGGATATGATGGAATACTTCATATCTACCCACGGGGGACGGAAGGGAACTGCTGATACTGCTTTAAAGACTGCCGATTCTGGCTATCTTACTCGAAGGCTCGTCGAAGCTGTTTCGAATATCGTAGTCCGCGAGTCGGACTGCGGCACCAATAGAGGCCTCGAAATAGATCCGTTGAGATACGACGGAGGAGAATTGATGGAAGGTATAGAGGAGAGGGTCTACGGTAAGACGTTGGCTGAACCAGTTATCAATCCCGATGACGGTAGCGTTATGGGAGAAGAGGGCGAGTTGGTGAGTAAGGAACTAGCGTCCAGGCTGGCTAACAAGCAAGTGGCAATCGAGCTTACCGACGTAGGTTTTGAGAAGATAATAGGTACAAACAGTCTGGAAGACATTCGGGATCCAGAAACTGGTAAAGTAATTGTAGAAAGGGACGAAGTTATAGGTCCGGTCGAACGGGATAAACTGGAAATTAATGACGTGGATGAGATCGAAGTGCGCCCGCGAATTGTAGTTAGGTCGCCAGTGACCTGTGAAACCGAGAAAGGCGTCTGCCAGCAGTGTTATGGCATGGACCTATCGAAGCACGAGTTGGTAAACAAAGGTGAAGCTGCCGGAGTCATTGCTGCTCAGTCAATTGGCGAACCCGGTACACAGTTGACCATGAGGACGTTCCACTCGGGTGGTGTTGCGGGTGAGGATATTACCCAGGGCCTCCCCAGAGCGGAAGAACTATTTGAAGCCCGGAAGACCACGAAGAGTGCTCAGGCTACTATTACTGACATCGAAGGCCATATAACGGAAATGACCGACACGGAAGAGGGGAAGAGAGTAGAAATTGAGGGAGAGCCTCAGGAGTTGATGGTGCCTTCGTCTCTCTGTCTGGTGGAACCTGGTGAAGAAGCTAACCTCTCGGATATCGTCGACAATACCAGTCCTCACGCAGGCACGGTTCGAATAGTAGAGGAAAAGGGCCAGAAGGTTATGTACCTTCTGATGAGCCGTTCGGACGCTTACTACGAGTTACCTGACGGGTTGGAGATCGAAAAAGAGTCGGGTGATTTTGTAGAAAAAGGAGACGTTCTCTCCCAGAAGGTAGAACTCGACCAGGTATTCGCAAAGAAAGGTGGGACGATCGAGGAGATAGACAGGAGCAAGCGGCTAATTTCTCTGATCGATGAGGAGGGTAACGTGGTCGACCACCTCATACCCCCCATGGCGAAGCCGCTAGTCGAGGAAGGTGAAGGGGTCGAAGAGGGCGAAAAGCTAATCGATTTGAAGAGTTCCGACAAGCTCACAGCTGACAAGTCAGGCGTTTTAGTGATTGCTGAAAACTCGGTGATTATATTCCAGCCCGAAGACGGCCGTAAGAGAATACCGCTTTCCGAAGCGATGATTCCGGAAGTCGTGGACGGAGAAGAAGTAAAGAAGGGCAAATCGCTCTTTTCCCTCGACAGACCGGTCGATCGCAGACTTATTATCGAAGCAGTGGAGGAAGTGAGCGAGGATTTCGCCCGGGTGGAGTACCGCTACAGGGAAGAACTCAATATTACCCATTCACCAGTCGTAGAAATAGGTGATAAAGTCAAACCCGGTGAACAGCTTTCCAAGGGAGTAATTCCACCTCATAATTTACTGGACAAAGCGGGAGTGGAGAGAACTTACGAATACCTGCTTACCGAGATACAGAAGGTTTATAAGAGCCAGGGAGTAGACATCAACGATACCCACGTCGAGATTATTATTGCTCAGATGTTGAATAACGTGATCGTAAGCGACAGGGGAGACTCAGACCTAACTCAAAACGAATTGATTACCCTGGAAGAATTTAGAAGCGTAGTTGAGAAGCTAAGGGTAAAGAACGAAAAAGTCAGGGAAAATCGAAGGGAGATACTGGGACGAGAAATAGCTGAAGACGTGAAGAAGGGCAAGCGTTTAATAGCAAAAGAAGAGGAAACCGTGACGGAAGACGTGCTGGACTACGCGACGGAATCTGGCGTAGAGGAGATTCCTGTAATTATGGACGGCGAAGTAAGAGATTTACGCGTTAAGGAGTTCCAGCTACCCGAGGCAGATAGACAGCTATTGAGGATCTCAAAGTCTGCTCTCAAGACCAAAGGCTGGCTTTCCGCGGCTTCGTTCCAGAGGACAACTTCCGCACTGACCAATGCCGCTTTGAGCGGTCAATCCGATGAACTAAAGGGTCTTAAACCTAACATAATTGTAGGGAAGAAGGTTTCTGTTGGCACTGGCTTCAAAGACGAGGAAGAGAAGCCGGAAGAAGAGGGAGGGGAGGAGACTGCAGACGAGGAAGAGGAGCTAAGCCCCGTGGATTCTAAGTCAGCTTGACAATAAAAAGGGGCTAGCTTATAATTTCTGGCACTTACAGGAGTGATGATAAGACGATATGCCGACGATTAATCAGCTAGTGAGGAAAGGAAGATCGAGTAAAAAGAAGAAAACCAGCTCCCGCGCTCTGAACGGTTGTCCCCAGAAACGTGGAGTGGTGACCAGGGTATATACCAGAACTCCGAAAAAGCCGAACTCGGCGTTAAGAAAAGTTGCCCGAGTCAGGTTGAGTAACGGTAAAGAAGTGACGGCATACATCCCTGGCGAAGGTCACGAACTCCAGGAGCACGCCGTAGTTCTGGTCAGAGGGGGCCGAGTTAAAGATTTGCCGGGAGTAAGATATCATATTGTTCGGGGAGCTTACGACGTAACCGGTGTAGATGGACGAAAGCAGGGTCGGTCTAAATATGGAACAAAGAAGCCGAGTTAGGAGGATGGGTTAATGGCACTGCCTGGAAGAGACGTTGAACAAGATATTAAGCACGGTAGTAAGCTAGTGGGGAAGTTTGCAAACTATATAATGCAGGACGGGAATAAGAACCTTGCTTACAAAATTATCTACGGGGCCTTTTCACTAATCGAAGAGAGAGAAGGGGAGCCTGGGGTCAAGGTTTTTCGAGAAGCGATAGACAATATTTCACCCGATCTGGAAACCAGAAGCCGAAGGGTTGGAGGGGCAAATTATCAGGTGCCCTACGAAGTCTCATCCGATAGACAGGTTGCGCTCTCATTCCGCTGGTTGGTTGATGTAGCTTCGTCTAGAAACGAACCCCGGATGGAAGAGCGCCTGGCGAGCGAAATTATATTGGCCAGCAACAAGGAAGGGGAAGCTTACGAGAGAAAGCTTGAATCCCACCGTCGCGCAGAGGCAAATAAAGCCTTTGCCCATTATCGCTGGTAAATCTTCGGCGATTCGAAACTAATCCGGTTTTATCTCCATAAAGTCCTTTCCTTTTGAGAAAGGGTTTTTGTGTATCTTAGGTACTTTTAGGAATTTATAGGGATCTATATTTATGATAATGACAAAACAGAAGTCAGACGAGATCGTGGACGAGGAAATTAGGGACGAAGAACTCGAGGAGATGCGGAACATCGGTATAATGGCCCATATCGATGCAGGGAAGACTACGGCAACGGAGCGGATGCTCTATTATTCCGGTCGGACATATAAGATCGGGGAAGTCCACGACGGGGATGCAGAAATGGACTGGATGGATCAGGAAAAAGAGCGGGGAATAACGATTACTTCTGCCGCTACTACCTGTTACTGGCAGGATCATCAAATTAATATTATAGATACTCCCGGTCACGTGGATTTTACTGCCGAGGTAGAGAGGTCGCTGAGAGTACTGGACGGAGCGGTGGCTCTTTTCTCTGGCGTTGAAATGGTGGAATCCCAGTCGGAAAAGGTCTGGCGCCAGGCGGATCGGTACGACGTGCCGAGAATTGCCTTTGTTAATAAACTGGACAGGACTGAGTCCCGTTACGACAAGACGATAGAAATGATTGAGGAGCGGTTAGGGGTAACCACCCTGCCGCTTCAATTAGCTTATAGGGACGAGTCGGACGAGCTGTTAGGGATGGTGGATCTGATTAATCCTTCCCTAATGACCTGGGATCAGGAGACGAAAGGGGCGGAATTCGAACGCAGTCCGATTCCGGACGACGTAAAGGACAAGGCGGCCAGGTGGAGAGAAGATCTTATTGAGAAAGCCGCCGAGTACGACGACGAGTTGATGATGAAGTTCCTGGAAGAAGAAAAGATTTCACGGGACCTGCTCGTCAGGGCTATACGTAAGGCTACTATAGTTGGTTCTTGTGTACCGGTACTGGGCGGTTCGGCTCTGAAGAACGTTGGAGTGCAACCGATTCTGGATGCCGTGGTCGATTATCTTCCCAGCCCGAACGACGTTCCGGCGGTTGAAGGGTTTAGAGTGGATGGAGGGGAGGACGGAGAAAAGTTAAAGAGATATCCTTCGCCGGAGGAACCGCTTGCAAGCCTTGCGTTTAAGGTAACCACTGACCAGTATACCGGGACGCTAATTTATTTAAGAATCTATTCGGGAACGCTGGAGGAAGGAGATAACGTCTTTAACCCGAACTCGGGCAAAACGGAAAGGATCTCCCGGATGTTCCACATGCATGCAAACCGGAGAGAAAGAGTGGAAAAGGCAAAGGCGGGGGACATTGTAGCGGTGGTCGGCCCCGACCATACCTCTACCGGAGAAACTCTTTGTAGCAAAGAAGACCCCATAGTTCTCCAGCGAATAGATTTTCCAGAACCCGTTATATCCGTGTCAATAGAGCCCAGGAAGGAATCTGACGAAAGCCGACTAACCGAGGCTATCCAAAAGCTCGCCAAAGAGGATCCGACTTTCAAGGTCGAAAACGATCCGGACACGAATCAGACGATAATTTCGGGTATGGGTGAACTTCACCTGGAGATTTTGACGAGAAGGCTTAAAGAGGAATTTGACGTTGAGGCTCTCGTGGGTAAACCGAGTGTCACGTATAAAGAGACACTGGAGACGGACTCCGATGTCGACGAGGAATTTGCCAAGCAGACCGGAGGCAGGGGCCAGTATGCTCGGGTCAAGATTCATTTCGAGCCTCTTAAGCGCGGCGCCGGGATCGAATTCGAAAACCAGATAAAGGAAGGGAGAGTTCCAAAGGAGTATATCAAATCAGTCAGAAAGGGAATCGAAGAATCCCTTGGGAACGGCCAACTGGCCGGCTATAAGGTAACGGACGTAAGGGCTACTCTTTACGACGGAGCCCACCATCCCGTGGATTCTTCCGACATGGCTTTCAAGGCGGCAGGATCGCGGGCAACTACCCGGGCTCTCAAAGGAAATTCGCGGTTGCTCGAACCTATCATGGAAGGAGAGGTATTCGTTCCCGGGGATCACGTCGGGGACGTGATGGAAGATATATCCAAACGTCGAGGGAAAGTGACGGGAATAGAGAGCCGCGAGGGGATCCAGCTGATAGAGTTCAAGCTTCCTCTTGCCGAGTCGTTTGGTTACGCTACGAGGCTTCGTTCCATTACGAGGGGTCGAGGTACCTATTCGTTGAGTTTTTCTCATTTTCAAGAAGTACCGAGGAAAGTAAAGGAGGAAATCTTAAATAAACGAGGTTATTAAAAATGGCAAGAGAAAAAATAAGAATAAAGCTCAAAGGTTACGACCACGAGTTGGTCGACAGGTCGGTTGAGAAAATAGTAAAGACTGCGGAAGAAACCAGAGCGAAGATTTCCGGTCCGGTGCCGCTTCCCACAGAAAGGAAACTGTATACTGTTCTTCGATCACCCCATGTCAACAAGACCTCAATGGAGCACTTTGAAAGACGGATACATAACAGGTTGATCGATATACAGGAACCGACCTCAGAGACGATTAATGCCTTGATGGACATAGAACTGCCAACCGGAATCGACGTCGAGATAAAACTTTAAACTTTATAGTCAATTTGTCATTGGATTAACTGGGAGGTTCACAAAATGTTAGGGACGTTAGGGGAAAAAGTTGGAATGACTCAGTACTTTAAGGAATCAGGTGCTGCTGTGGGAGCTACTGTAATAAAATCCGAGCCCGCGGTGGTTGTGCAGGTGAAGACCCTCGAAAAGGACGGCTATAACGGAGTTCAACTTGGCTACAAGGATACCGAAAAGAGAAAGTTGACCAAGCCGATGAAGGGCCATTTTGACAAGTACGGCGTTCAGCCCAAAAAGTACCTGGTAGAGTATAGAGTGGATAATCCTGAAGACTACGACTCGGGCGATGAAATAACCGTGGAACAATTTCAATCAGGTAATGAGGTGGACGTGACAGGTAACTCGAAAGGAAAGGGTTTTCAGGGTGTTGTAAAGCGATGGAATTTCTCGGGCGGTCCGAAGACCCACGGTTCCAGGTTTCATAGAAAGCCCGGTTCTGTTGGCATGTGTGTCGAGCCCGGCAGGGTTTTGAAGGGACAGAAATTGCCGGGTAGAACGGGGAACGAAACCGTTACCATTCAGAACCTGGAAGTTCTAAAAGCCAGCCCCGAGGACAACCTGTTGGTGCTCAAAGGTTCAGTTCCGGGACCCAGAGATAATTTGATTCAGATCAGGGGTAGCAATGATTGAACTAAACGTTAAAGACGAAGAAGGTAACCTGAGCGAAGAGATAGAGGTTTCCGAGGATTTACTGGGGCTGGAATTTCATAATGACCTCCTTTATCGAGCGGTCAAAGCTTACAGGGCAAACGGGAGAGCCGGTACCGCCAGCACCAAGGACAGGTCAGAAGTTAAAAGTTCTAATAGAAAGCCCTGGCGCCAAAAAGGGACGGGAAGAGCCAGACATGGGTCCAGAGCGTCTCCCCTGTGGAGCGGAGGCGGGGTCATTTTTGGTCCCAAGCCGAAAGACCACGGGATGGATCTACCCAAGAAAATGAGACACAAGGCTATACGCAGCGCCCTTTCGACGCGATATTCCGAAGGCAATCTGTTAGTGGTTGAAGAGCTGAAGTTCGAAGAACCGAAGACTAAAAAAGCACTGTCGGTGCTGGAAGCTCTTGATTTGCCCAAGGATACTCTTATAATTTCGCCGCAGGAAGAAGATAGTTGGAAAGTTCAAAAGTCCTTTAGCAATATTCCAACTGCTAAATGCATCTCAACTTCCCAGATTAATGCATACGAAATCTTAAACCATGAAGGGATTTTGATAACGAGGAAATCCATCGAAGAACTAAGCGAAATCTTACTGGACCGTAAACTGGAGGCGCAGGGGGTCTAAATGGAATTAAGCACGGAAGATATCATTGTAGAACCGATCGTGACAGAGAATTCCTGGAGACTCCAGGAGGAAAGTAATAAGTACGTCTTCAGGGTCCACCCTGACGCCAATAAAGTGATGGTACGGGAGGCAGTAGAAGAATTGTTTGACGTGGAAGTTACCGACGTAAATACTATGAACCTCCAAGGAAAGCCGAAAAGAGAGCAACTCAACCAGGAAAAGGGTAAGACGAGTGCCTGGAAAAAGGCCTACGTCAGGCTTGCCGAAGGGGACAGGATTGACATATTCGGATAGGATAAGGTGAAAAAATGGGAATAAAAAGGTTTAAACCCGTAACGCCCTCAAGACGTCATGCGGAGCTGACGGATTTTGAAGAGTTGACGACTGACGAGCCCGAGGAATCACTGCTTGAACCGTTAAAAAAATCCGGCGGTAGAAATAACCAGGGTAAAGAAACAGTTCGCGGTCGCGGAGGAGGACACAAGAGGAAGTACAGGAAGATAGATTTTCAGCGCGACAAAGAAGGGATAAAGGGGAGAGTAATGAGTACCGAGTACGATCCGAACAGGTCTGCCTGGATTACTTTATTGCTTTACTCCGACGGTGAACGACGCTATATCATCTCCCCGTTAAAACTGGAAGTTGGGGACGTGGTAGAGTCAGGAGGAGAAGCCGAGGTCAGGCCCGGAAATGCGCTACCTCTCAGGAAAATTCCGGCCGGAAAGCCGATTCATAATCTGGAATTTTCTCCAGGTAGCGGAGGAAGGATAGCCCGATCGGCGGGAGTTGATGCCAGGATCGTTGCCAAGGACGCCGAGGGAATCGACGTAAAATTACCCTCTGGTGAAATCAGGTCGTTTAGTCCCGAGTGTAAGGCCACAGTTGGTCAGGTGAGCAATCCGAGCCATAAGAACGTAAAGAGTGGAAAGGCCGGCCGGAAAAGGCACATGGGAAGAAAGCCGAAAGTTAGAGGTACCGCCAAGAATGCCGTAGACCATCCACACGGAGGAGGAGAAGGTCGTGCTTACGTAGGCAGGCCTCCGGTTTCTTCTACGGGGGTTCCTGCAAAAGGTGGCAAGACTAGAAAGGCGAAGGGAAGTGACGAAAAGATAATTAGACGAAGGACGAAGAAAAAGAGGGGGTAGTCATGCCTAGGTCAGTTAAGAAAGGACCATACGTAAAAGACAGCTTGAACGAAAAGGTTGATAAAGCAAAGAACGGCGAAATAGAGGAAATCAAGACCTGGTCGAGGGATTCTACGATATTGCCCAAAATGGTTGGTCTGACGATAAATGTTCACAACGGGAAAGACCACGTTCCAGTGGAGATATCGGAGAATATGGTTGGCCACAAACTCGGTGAGTTCGCTCGGACCAGAACGTTCAGGGAACACGGTGGCATTACGAAAAAAGAGCCAATTACTCCGGTAGGTTAGTATGAAAGAAGCCAAAGCTATTACCAAAAACGTCAGAATTTCCCCGAAGAAAGCGCGGCCGGTTGCCGACGCCGTCCGGGGAAAATCTGTTGATGAAGCGTTAAAGACGGTAAAGTTTTCCAAGAAGAAAGCCGCCCGGTTTCTGAAAGATACTCTCGAATCGGCGATAGCGAACGCTCAGCACAACCACGATATGGCAGTGGATAGGCTAAAGGTTAAAGAAGCCGCGGTTGACGAAGGGCAAACTATGAAACGGATGAAGCCAAGAGCTCAAGGTAGGGCCGATCTAATGCAACGAAGACAGAGCCATATTACAGTGATACTAGTGGAGGAAGAATAATGGGACAGAAAGTAAACCCGGTCGGTTTTCGCGTTGGCGTTAACAAGAAATGGCAATCGAATTGGTACAGCGACGAGAAGGCCCCGGAGTACGTCGCCGAAGACCACGAAATTCGCGAGTTGATAGAGGAACGTTATCGAGGTGCAGGAATAGCGAAAGTCAGTATAGAAAGGCCGAGGGACGATCGCATTTCGATGATAATTGTCTCGGCGCGTCCGGGAATAATAATTGGTAAAGGGGGCAACGAGATAAACCAGTTTCAGAAGGAACTGAGTGATAAAACGGGCAGGAACGTAAATATATCTGTCAAAGAAGCTCAGGATCCACACCTCCAGGCACAGTTAATAGCTCAAGAAGTGGCATTTCAGATCGAGAACAGGATACCGCCAAGTAGGGCAATGAAGGAAGTAATATCTCGATCGATGAACAAGGGAGCCAAAGGTGTAAAGGTTAAATGCTCCGGCAGGATCGGGGGAGCAAACCTCGCCCGGTCGGTATCCCAGGACGAAGGGAGGATTCCGCTTCAGACGATAAGAGCCGATATAGATTACGGATTTATCGAAGCCCGGACGAAATACGGACCGATTGGAGTCAAGGCTTGGGTTTTCCGAGAAGAATTATTGCCCGAGGGTGTACCCGAGGGGTTAAGTCTCTAATCGAGGATGGTAACCAATGGCATTATATCCAGCTGAAACGAAACATAGAAAACAACAACGTGGTAGGACAAAAGGAAAAGCCAGCAGGGGCAATAAGGTCTCTTTCGGGGAATACGGTATTCAGGCAAAGGACCCTGGATGGCTGACCAGCAAGCAAATAGAAACGGCGAGGATGACCCTGGCACACGAAACCCAGCGTGATTCAAAAATCTGGGTAAGAGTCTTCCCTGACAAACCCATTACCAAGACTCCTGCGGAAACCAGAATGGGTAAGGGAAAAGGAGAACCGGCAGAATGGGTAGCAGTTATAAGGCCGGGAAGGATCGTCTTCGAATTCTCGGGCGTGGACGCCGAAAAGGCCAAACGATTACACCAGTTGGTTTCCTACAAGCTGCCGATAAAGACGAGGTTGAAAGAAAGGATAAAGCTGGGAGGAGAAAAATGAGGCCCGGGGAACTGAGGGAAATGACCTCCGAAGAACTGGAGGAAAAGGTCGCCGAGTTAAAGGAAAAACTGTTTAATCTAAGGTTTCAAAAGGCCACTGGAGAACTGGACAATACTGCTGAAATCAAGAAAACGAGGAAAGATATAGCTCGAGCGAAGACAATTCAAAGGGAAAGTGAGGGGGAAGAAGTGAAATGAAAAAGACGAAGAAAGGAAGGGTGGTCAGTGCCGCGATGGACAAAACCATTACTGTCACTGTAGACACCCAGAGGCAGCACCCGCGGTACAAGAAGTACCTTAAGCAGCGTTCAAAGTTCTACGCCCACGACGAGAACGAGGAAGCTCAGGAAGGAGACCGGGTGCTGATATCCGAGACTAGGCCCATAAGCAAAAAGAAACGGTGGAAGCTAACGGAAGTGCTGGAAAGGTCGGGAGGGGAAACGTGATCCACCAGGAGACGGAATTGAAAGTGGCTGATAATTCAGGCGCGAAAAGGTTGAGGTGTATTAACGTTCTAGGCCAATCCAACAAGAACCAGGGCCAGATAGGCGATTTGATTACGGCTTCCGTCAAGAAACGGATACCCGATAGCGACCTTGAAAAGGGAGAAATCGTTCAGGCAGTTATCGTGAGAACTGCGGGAAACTACCGCAGAGAAGACGGATCCTATATAAGGTTCGACGATAACGCCGCCGTTCTGGTTGATGACAGGATGGAACCGGTGGGAACGAGGATTTTTGGACCAGTAACAAGAGAACTCAGGGAAGGGAATATGCTTCGTATAATATCCTTGGCGCCCGAGGTTCTATAGGAGGTTAACTATGAGGAAAGTTCAGAAAGGTGACAGGGTAAAGGTAATTTCCGGCAACGATAAAGGTAAAGTGGGAGAGGTACTGAGTGTTGATCCCAAAAATAATCGAGTGGTAGTAGAAAACGTAAACTTTAGATTGAAACACCAGGGTAGGACTCAACAACAGAAGGAGCCGGGAATAATTGAGCGAGAGGAGCCGATAGATATTTCAAACGTAATGCCTGTATGTCCGTCATGTGACGAGCCAACTCGTGTTGGATTCGACGAGGTAGCCGGGGATAAGGTTAGGGTGTGTAAGAAGTGCGAGGGGGTTCTGGATTAGGAAATGCTCAACGAAAAATACGAAGAAGAAGTAAGGGACACGCTGATGAAAGAGTTAGGTTACGACAATCCCATGGAGGTACCTGAGGTAGAGAAGGTCGTAGTAAATATGGGTATCTCGGAGCACGAAGACCCAAGTATAATAGACGGTGCAGTGGAAAACCTGATGAACATAACCGGGCAAAGACCCGTAGTGACGCGAGCCCGAAAATCGATATCGGATTTTGATATCAGAAGAGGTGTGCCTGTGGGTTGTAAGGTGACTCTGAGGGGTAAAAGAGCGTACGAGTTTCTAAACAAACTTTATAACGTAGCTTTGCCCAGTATTAGGGACTTTCGTGGTCTTTCTCCTGATTCGTTTGACGGCCGAGGTAACTACAGTCTGGGAATGGACGAGCAGTTGGTTTTCCCGGAGGTCACGTTTGACGACGTTAGGCAGGTCCAGGGGATGGATATAACCATCGTTACCAGCGCTGAAACAGACAGAGAAGGATCCTATCTCCTTAAAGAACTTGGTTCCCCATTCAGAGAATAATTGGAGGTTGTTATGGCTCGAAAAGCACTGATTGAAAAAGCGGAAGAAGAAAAGAAATACGATGTAAGGGATTATAACAGGTGTAATATTTGTGGACGTTCCAGGGGCTACATAAGGGATTTCGGTATATGTAGAGTATGCTTTCGAGAGTTAGCCCACAAGGGAGAGTTGCCGGGTGTTAAAAAAGCTAGCTGGTAAAGCAATACCGGGAGGAGCATAAATGACAACGCAGGATCCACTAAGCGACATGATCGCCAGAATAAGAAACGCCAGTCGGATGGGGCATGATAGCGTTACCTTGCCCAGCTCGAACCTTAAGGAGTCGGTTGCGGAAGTATTGGTTAACGAGGGTTATGTTTCGGACTTCGAGGTTGAAGAGTTACCGGGTAACAAGAAGGAACTGGAGATAGGACTCAGTTATAACGAAGGAGAACCGGTTATAGACGGTATGGAAAAGGTAAGTAAACCGTCGAGGCGTGTTTACGTCTCTCAGGGAGAAATTCCTCAGGTCCTGGGTGGGCTGGGAACCGTAGTTCTCAGTACGTCCCGTGGTCTAATGACGGGTAAGGACGCCAGAGAGGATAACGTTGGCGGGGAACTGCTGTTCAAGGTCTGGTGAGGTGATTTAGATGTCTAAAGTAGGTAAGACGCCGATAGATATTCCGGAAAGCGTCGAACTGACGGTTGAAGACGGGGCTGTTACAGCAAAAGCTGAGAACGGACTCGAATTCACCCAGGAATACGATCCTGATTTCGTTACTGCTGAGATAAATGATGACGAACTGGTGATGGGACGGAAGGCGGATAAGAAGGAGTACAAAGAAAAGCACGGACTTTATCGTAGTTTGGTTGCAAACATGGTTGAAGGACTGGTGAATCCGTTTGAAAAAACACTGGTTCTGGAAGGACTCGGATACCGGGTGAGGAAACAGGGGGGGAGTCTGGTTTTTGAACTGGGTTACTCTCATCCCATCGAGTACCCCCTGCCTGAAAATATAGAGGCCGAGGTGGAGGACAACGATCAGGTCACCATCAAAGGCCCGGAAAAGCAGGTAGTTGGTCAGGTGGCTGCCGATATAAAGAGCCTTCGTCCACCGGAACCTTATAAAGGTAAAGGCATAAAGTACAAAGGCGAAGAAATAATCAGGAAAGAAGGTAAACTTTCCGGCGGGGAAGAAGCGGAGATCGGATAGTCCGAGAGTTATTGTAAACTAACCGTCAAAATCAGAATTTAGGAGGATACATCAGTGCCAAAAGTTGATAGAGAGAAGAGGAGAAAGATAAGGCATAAACGGATTAGGAGTAATATAAGAGGGACACGGAGCAAGCCAAGGGTCTACGTAAAGAAGTCGAACAGACATATTTACGCTCAGGCGATAGATGATATCCATAACGAAACTATTGCTGCTTCCTCGTCTTTGAGTCCGGAAATTGAGGAAGAGGTTGAGAACGCGACGATCGAAACCGCCAGGAAGGTAGGTTCTTTGATGGCCTCGGAACTCCTGGAAGAAGGTTACGAAACGATAGTTTTCGATAGGGGAGGATACCCTTATCACGGGCAAGTTAAGGCACTGGCCGACCAGATGAGAGAGGAGGGACTTGACTTTTAGTTATGGCAAGGAACAATAGACGAGAAGACGATTTTGATGATAACGTAATTGACATAAGTCGGGTAAGTAAAGTTACCAAAGGTGGGAGGAATCTTAGATTTCGGGTGCTAGTTGCCGCAGGTAATTACGAAGGAAAGGTTGGAGTAGGTTCCGGCAACACCGATGAGATTCCTCAAGCTATAGGCCAGGCCGTAAGAGATGCGAAGAAGCACATAATAGACGTACCGATAGTGAATGGAACCATTCCTCACGAAGTGATCGGGGAATTCAAGGCGGGGAAAGTCGTGCTAAAGCCTGCTTATAGAGGTACGGGCATAATCGCTGGTGACGTAGTTGGTACTATATGTAGGCTGGCCGGGCTGGACAATATGCTGACGAAGTCGCTTGGAACGAACAACCCGATGACGCTGGCAAAAGCTGTAATAGAGGGATTTAGCAGGTTGAAGACCCCGGAGAGTGTTGCCAGGAAAAGGGGTAAGGAAGTAGAAGATCTTGAGGAGGCCTTCCAGGAATGAAGAAATTAGAAGATCTCAAACCGACTGAAGGTAGTAAACAGGCGAAAAACCGCAGAGGTCGGGGTTACGGTTCAGGCAAGGGAGGTCACGAATCCGGTCGAGGAACGAAAGGCCAGAACGCCAGGAGTGGAGGCAAGCCCAAGGTGGGTTTTGAAGGGGGACAGACTCCGATTTGGCGGAGATTTCCCAAAGTAGGCTTTTCAAACCCGAACAAAAAGGAATTGGAATGGGTAAACGTGTACCAGCTCGACCGCTACGAGGATGACGAGGTAATCGACCCCGAGCGCCTTAAGAAAGAGGGTCTTGTAGGGAACCTTAAAGACGGTTTAAAAGTTCTCGGAGATGGAGAGCTTGAAACGAAGTTGACCGTGAAGGCACATCAGTTCAGTGCGGGCGCAAAGAGAAAAATCGAAGACGCAGGAGGTACGTGGGAATTGGTGGGTGACAAAGAGTGATGATTCGTGCTTAATCAGTTAGCCAGTATACTAAAAATACCTGAGCTCAGAAAGAGAATTTTATTTACTTTGGGGGCAATAGCGATATTCCGGGCCGGGACGCACATTCCGATACCGGGTATAGCTACGGAGGCGCTACGAAACCTGTTTGAACAGGGTGGGGGGAACATCCTCCAGTATCTCAACATGTTTACCGGGGGTGCCCTGGGGCGAGGAACTCTCTTTGGACTGGGAATTACCCCTTACATTAACGCTTCAATTATTATGAGCCTTTTGACGGCCGTCGTACCCAAGTTGAAGGAGTTGCAACAGCAAGGTCGGGAAGGTAAGAAAGTAATTACAAAGTACACGAGATACGGGACTCTTGCCATTGCTTTCATTCAATCGTACGGCTGGAGCTATTTCCTTGTGAGACAGGGTATGGTCGAAGGTTCGGTGACGCTGTTTTTCATCACCGCCGTTCTGTCGATGACCACTGGGACGGTTTTTCTTATGTGGCTTGGAGAAAGGATAACTGAAAACGGAATAGGAAATGGTATATCAGTTTTAATTATGGCCGGAATTATGGCAAGGTTTCCGAGTCAGCTCTACAGTACGTGGGTTGAAGTAAACTACGGTAATGTTAGCCCGATCTGGGGTCTGATTCTTGTAGGGGTATTTATAGTGGTAATTGCAGGCGTAGTGATAGTCCAGCAGGGGAGAAGGAAAATAAGGATCCAATACGCGAAAAGAACTGCCGGTCGAAAGGTTTACGGCGGTCATACAAGCCATTTACCGATAAAGGTAAATCAAGGGGGAGTAATACCGATCATATTTGCCTCAGTGCTTCTTTCCCTGCCCATGACCCTTGCTCAATGGGCCCCGGGCCTGTCGTGGATGACTCGCTGGGTTCAACGCGGGAGCATTCCCTATTTGATTGCTTACGTTCTTTTGATAGTGTTCTTCACATATTTTTACAGTGCGATAATATTTGATCCGAACGACGTCGCAAAGAACCTCAAGGAATCTGGAGGTTTCATACCAGGCGTGCGTCCGGGTCAGTCGACGGTTGAATATATTCAATCGATACTTAATCGGTTGCTGCTCGTCGGGGCACTGTTTCTCGGTGCGATTGCGGTGTTACCCTACGTGTTTACGGCAATTAGCGGGTTGACTTCGTTCTGGCTTGGAGGTACGTCGGTCCTGATTGTCGTCGGAGTAGGCCTTGACGTCTTGATGCAGATAGAATCGCACATGGTTATGAGGCATTACGACAGTCTAACGGAAGCCGGTGGATCCGCCATACTGGGGAGGAGAGGTTGAAATGTTAGCCCCTTCGGACGGCGAAAAGTGTAACGTAGTTTTACTGGGTGGTCCGGGTGCAGGGAAAGGAACCCAGGCGGAAAAGCTTCTGGAGGATAGAAGGATGCAGCATCTAGCTACCGGCGATATTCTGAGGGACGAGGTGGATAAAGGCACAGAACTGGGGCTTAAGGCAAAAAAATATATGGATAAGGGTGAACTGGTTCCCGACGATCTTGTCGTGGATATGGTTCAAAAACGGTTAACCGACCAAAAAGGATATCTGTTTGACGGCTTTCCGAGAACGATGGACCAGGCAAAAGCACTCGGTAGAGTATTGGATTTAGATCTGGTAGCCTATATCAAGATCAGCAAGTCAGAAGCCGTTAGGAGATTGTCTTCGAGGAGAGTTTGCCGCGATTGTGGTAGAATATATAATACGATCTTCAAGTCCCCTGAGAGAGAGGGAGTTTGCGACGAATGTAGCGGAAATCTGTATCAGCGAGACGACGACAAGCCGGAGGTTATCCGTGATAGATTTGCGACCTTCCTCGACGAAACGGCTCCGTTAATTGACTTTTATCGTGAGAGGGGGCTGCTTGAAGAAATTGACGGTGAACAGCAACCGGAAGAGGTTCAGGCAGAGATCGAGAGCGCCCTCCATCAAGGTACTGGTTGATGATCAAGATAAAATCCAGTTCGGAACTTGAAATTATGAAAGAAAACGCTAGTATTTTGAGGAAAATTCTTGACAAAGTAGTCTCCAGAATCGAGCTAGGTGTAACCACTCAGGAACTTGATAGCTACGCGGAAGACCTAATTCACGAAGCGGATGGAACGCCTGCGTTTAAGAATTATCGTGGCTTCCCCAGCTCCTTATGCACGTCGTTGAACGAAGAGATAGTGCACGGGATCCCCGGCAGGAGAAAGCTGGAGTCGGGAGATTTGCTTTCCCTGGATATCGGAATAGAAAGGGACGGTTTGTTTGCCGATTTTGCGACCACGGTCGCCGTAGGAAAGGTAACTGAAAAGGCTATGGGGTTGATGTCGGTTACGGATAAGGCGCTTACCAAAGGAATAGATAAGGTGGCCGTAGGGAATAGGGTTGGCGATATTTCGCACGTTATCGGGTCCTTTGTTAACGAAGAAGGGTATCATGTGGTAAAGGAATTTGTCGGACACGGCATCGGAAGGGATATGCACGAGGATCCTCAAATTCCGAATTACGGAGAGCCGGATACGGGAAAGAGAATCGAAGAAGGAATGGTTTTCTGTATAGAGCCGATGGTTAAGCTTGATGACAAGAAAGTGGAAGTCTTAGACGATGGCTGGACCACGGTAACGGCGGATCGTGATCTATCTGCTCACTTCGAAGGTATGGTTGCAGCTACCAAGGACGGACCAGAAGTTTTAGTCAGGGGTGGTTTATAAAATCCATGGCTGAAAAAGAAGATGACGACATTATAAGAAAGCGGGGAGAGATTATTGAAGCTCTACCCGATTCGATGTTCAAGGTCGAACTGGACAACGGGCACGAAGCTATTTGCCATATATCAGGCAAGATAAGAAAGCATTTTATTAGGATAGTTCCTGGTGACAGGGTACTGGTGGAGTTTTCACCCCATGACTTGAACAAAGGAAGAATAGTATATAGAGAGTCCTGATTGAGGGGGGTTAGTATGAAAGTCAGAAGTTCGGTAAGAAAGATATGTGACGATTGTAAAATTATTAAGCGGAACGGAAGAGTCGAAGTTATTTGTAAGAATCCGAAGCACAGACAACGTCAAGGTTAATAGAAAGGTGATAAAGGATGCCCAGGTTAGCAGGTGTAGATATTCCGGAAGATAAGAAAGTCAAGATTTCCCTTACCTATATAAAGGGTATAGGGAGTCATCGGGCCAGAAAAGTAGCCGAGACTTCGGGAGTAGATCCCGACGAATTCGTTTACGACCTTACAGAAGCCGATGTAGCAAAACTGAGAAACGCGATAGATGAATACCGCGTGGAGGGTGATCTGGAACGAAAGGTCGAGGCGGATATACAGAGATTGAAAGATATCGGTTGTTACCGGGGTGAAAGACATAAGGAAGGGTTGCCGGTCCGGGGACAGAAGACGCAGTCCAACGCAAGAACTTGGAAGGGTCCGCGAGAGTCTAAGGCGGGCAAATAGACTTCGGATATGAAACAGGGAGAGATTTAATTGGCACGAAAACAAGTAAAGCTGAATAAAGCGAGAGTCCACGTTAATGCTTCGTTTAACAATACGATATTGACGTTGACTGATACGGATGGGGACGTAATTTCCTGGGTTACGCCTGGTGCCGTGGGCTTCAAGGGTTCGCGAAAGGGTACTCCTTACGCCGCGCAGGTTGCTGCGGAGAACTTAGTCGAAGAATTACGCGATTACGGGGTTAAATCAGTTATCGTAACTGTAAAAGGGACTGGATCCGGTAGAAACTCGGTGATCCAGACGATCGAGGGAGCCGGGATCGAAGTGGACAAGGTCGCAAACATAACCCCCAGGGCACATAGTTGACAGGAGGATATTGATATGGGAAGAGATACCGGAGCTAAATGTAAGAAATGTAGACGCGAAGGTACGAAATTATTTTTGAAAGGCGATAAGTGTTATACGGATAAATGCCCCGTAACGAGGAAGTCCTATCCCCCTGGTGAAGCCGGGGAGAGTAGGTCAAGGTGGTCTCAATATAGAATCAGGTTGCGGGAAAAACAGAAAGCCCGACGTATATATGGGGTCCGAGAAGAGAAGTTCCGAAATTACTTTGAGCAGTCCGACGCGAGCACAGAGATTACGGGTGAAGCCCTCCTAAAGACGCTTGAAAGGCGGCTTGACAACGTGCTGTATAGGAGTGGATTGGCCGAGTCGCGCGATCAGGCACGTCAGTTGATAAATCACGGTCACATCGAGGTAAACGGCCGGTCGATCGATATTCCTTCCTATATGACGGAGGAGGGAGACGTAGTTGCCTATAAGGATTCTTCCAGGAGTAGAGACGGTTTAAGGAGTTTGGTAGATGAAGATAATCCGAGAATCCCATCCTGGATAGACGTCGAAACTGATAACATGAGAGCTTCTGTTTTATCTGAACCCGCTATTGAGGACGTTGAGGAGTCACTTCAAGTCAATAGAATTGTAGAGTTCTACTCTCGATAGAGTACTTATAAATAGCGGAGGGCTAATGTTAGAATATATTGAGCCAGAAGACGTTCATTTCGAAGAGTTAGACAATAACCATGGCCGCCTTGTGGTCGGGCCCCTGGAACGAGGCATGGGCACTACTCTGGGTAACTCCCTGCGCAGAGTGCTGATGTCAATGATACCGGGAGCAGCCGTGACCAGGGTTAGGTTTGACGGGAAGTATCACGAGTACGATACCATAGAGGGAGTCAGGGAAGACATAATTGAGTTAATTATGAACGTTAAGGAGATCTCCCTGAGACTTGATAGAGCGGAAGAGAGAAAGATGTACCTGGAGGCCTCGGAATCGGGGGAAGTCGTTACGGGTGATCTGCAGGTCGAGTCCGGTATAGAGGTTATCAATCCGGATCACGCACTGGCTCACCTGTCCGACGGAGCAGAAATAAACATGGAAATGGACGTAGAGGCCGGTATGGGCTACCGTTCCGCCGACGAAAACAAAGTCGAGGATTCTCCTCTTTCCGTTATACCCATTGACTCGAACTTTTCTCCTGTGCAGAAAGTTGATTTTGACGTGGATAACGTAAGAGCCGGGGGCAAGGAAGACTGTGATAGGTTAGAGCTCGAACTGGAGACGGATGGGGGAATCAGACCCGAAGAAGCGGTAGGTCGAGCTTCTCGGATACTTGCCCGAAGGTATGAACTATTCTCCAATTTACCCGAGCATCCGTTTGGAGAACTGGGGACGTTGCAGGAAGTCGAGGAAGAAGTACCGGAAGAATTTGAAGAAAGGCTTGAAGATCTTGGCTTTAACCAGCGTGCCTGTAACCTGCTTCAGGAAAAGGGCGTGGAGACTCTTGAGGACTTGCTGGACCAGACCTCCGATAAACTACTCGATATTCATGGCTTCGGAAGTAAGACGCTCCAGAAAGTCGAAGACAAACTAGAGGAACTGGGCTATTCGTTAGCCGATCAGGAGGAAGAAAATGGATCATAAAACGAAAGGTTGGAATCTTGCAAAATCCAGCCATCAGAAACAGATTGTGGCTAACCTGGTGAAAGGTTTAATTAAGAACGGTAAAGTAGATACCACGGTGGCGAAAGCCAAAGAGGCAAGTCGATTTGCCGATAGGATGGTTACCCTCGCCAAGAAAGGAGACGAGCACGCCAGGAGACGAGCCTTTAGTTTCTTGAACGATAAAGAAGCAGTAACGACTTTGTTCGAGAACCTGGGAGAACAATACGAAGATAGAGATGGCGGCTATACCAGGGTTCTTCGTCTTCCACCCAGGAGGGGCGATGGAGCCGAAATGGCCCGCCTTACCTTTGTGGAAAATCAGTAATTAAACTTTCAAGCGGGGAGGGTAATGGTAGTAGGACCCTCCCTTTTGAATTTCCTGCCATTTTAGTAACCGACCACCTTGCACGCTGCTAAATTCAAACTCAATTCCTTCACCAGAACTTGACGAGGAAGCCCCGGGGCACCGTCGGGATGAATCGGCTTAAAGGAATTTCTCCAAGCTCCGTCCATCCTTGGGGGTTCGTGACTTCCGCCGTACTAATTGTCTGGTTCGAATAACTGCTCTCCTCTTCCCTGCTGCCGGGATTTGTATATTTTCAACATTTAAAGTTAAACCAGTTACCGGGTGAGCGTGGAGAGCTTGAAGAATAGAAGAAGTCTTCGTGCATTAATGATGACTTGCCTTAATTCAACGGTGAAAGAAAAGAACTGAATTAAAGCTTTCGATTATTAGAGGCCCAGTTCGTCCTGGATGTTTTGCATGCCTTCCAGAACTAAATCAAAGAACTCCTCAAGTTCAAATCCCAGGTCCTCACAGCTTGCTATAGCTTCTCGGTCCACCGATTTTGCAAAACTACTTTCCTCGTATCGGTTTCGAATGAACTCGGCATCCATTTCACTCAGACCATCTGGGTGAACCAGGGCACCGGCCACGATAAGGCCTGTTAACGGGTCCGTGGCGTAGATGGATTTCTCCATCCTGGTCTCTGGTGTCTTCTGCCCTGCGTGAGCCTTTATCGCGTTTAATTGCTTCTCAGTTAAATCCTCGTTTTGCAACCTGTCTACAGTTAATAAGCCATGACGATCGGGATCTTTTTCCGTCTCCTCGTAATCTAGATCGTGCAATAAACCCGCAATTCCCCACTCTTCTTCGTCCTTATCAAAATACCGGGCGAGTTCTCTCATACCTGCCTCTAGCGCTTTCATATGCTTGATCAAGTTACGTTCCGATATACTTTCCTCAACAAGATCCAGTGCTTCCTTTCTTTTCAAGTGCGATCACCTGGTAAATTTATTGGTTTTCTTGAGAACTCCACATTAGATCGACTACCCGTAGGCTGGAAAGAGAGGCAAGGAAACCCAGTACCAACCCGAGGAGAAGTGACCAGACCGAGACTAACAGGAGCGAGGTGTTAGTGGGCAGGCCTGGCAGGCTTTGAATTAGCCACACTCCGTTATCAGCCAGAAGGGATAGGACGAATAGCATGACCACGCTCAGTACGGAACCGATAAGTCCAAATAGTGTGCCAAGCAGAGCCAGGGGTAGTTTTACCGAAAACCTGGACAGGCCGGAATACTTAATTATTTGAAGTTCTCCCTCCCAGCCCTCAAGGATATCTTCCGTAGCGGATCGGAGGAGGTAAAAGGCAAGTCCGGCAAAAGTCACCCCTATTACCAGGATAAGAATTTTTAGCCATAACGATAATGACTGTGAACCCTGCCGTTTTATCTGACCGGAAATAGTGGTTATCATGTTTATCTCCGGTTGGGTCTTCAGTTCCTCTCGTAATTGTCCTCTGTCACTCGTTTTAATCAGAAAGAAATTGGAATTTTTGGACATTTCGGGTGGAACGTTGAGAATCCCCTGTTTGACTTCTTCTGACAGGACAAGTATTAGGTTATCTACTGAGTTGAGCTGTCTGAGCGAAAGATATAGATCGTTTATCCTGCTTGCCGAGAGTCCCTGTTCGATCTGGGCCAGCGTTTTGTGATTTCCTGGAAACTTTTTAAGCCCGGAGGAAACCTGGAGTGGCTGGTTTTTTGGAAGCAGGAGGGCGTAAATTAAAATGATAAAAGCAAATATGCTAAGTATCGCGCCGGCAACCTTTGCCGATTTATTTCCATCAACCAAGCTTCCGAACTCTTTTATGAAGTAGAAGCCTTTAGTCATTTTCTCCTAATTGACTACTCTGCTGTCCAGATTGGTCTCGATTACGTTAACCCCATTGAAGTTATCTTTTATCCCGTCAGTCAATAACAGCGCACTCAGATTTTGTTGCGCGTTTATCCTGGTTAGAAGGTCTATAACTTCTTCTATTCCGGTCGAGTTTAAACCCGGGAACGGTTTATGACAAACCAGCAACTCGGGCTTGGTAGCTATCGATATAGCCAGGGCGGTTTTTACCTGGTTTACTGCACTCGTTTCTCGGGGTAGTTGTTCCGCTTTAGATTTTAGATCCGTTAGCTCCAGTACCTCGTTCAACCTTTCCCGGATATCGGGCTGTGCATTGGTGATTTTTAACTTGAATTCCAGAGATTCGGAAATCGTTTTATTCTCCGGAAGCACGAAATTACGGGGGAGGAAGCTTACTTCGTCTCGCAACATCTTCTTCCTGTTTTTTCGGCTCAACCGGACGATATTTCTGTCCCCAAGTACAACCTGGCCCGAATCCGGCGATAAATCACCTGTTAATACGTGAAAAAGCGTTTCGTATTGAAGGTCGGAAAGATTCGGGAGTTGAGCTATCTCTCCGCGATCCACGGTAAAGCTAAGGTCATCCAGTAAAACCTCGTCTTCCTCTCCGTAAACAGACAGCTCGGCTATTTGGACTATCTTGCCCATTTAAGCCCCCTTACTCCCGCAAAGAATTCTGTCTGTGCCCTGGGAATCCTCGATTAACCTAACTTCCGAGAGATTCTGGGCTGCGGCATAGTTTTTGATCTCTCCCCCCTGATCGTGTCCGATCTCCAGAAAAACTGCACCGCCTTCTGAGAGGTATCCTTCTACCTGATCAAGAATATTTTTAATTTCTCGGGTTCCCTCTTCTCCGCCGTCCAGAGCTTCAGTAGGTTCGTGATCCTTTATCTCTTCTTTAAGCTCCTCGAGTTTCGCACTTGGTACATAGGGAGGGTTGGAGACGATTACATCGTAATTCTCGGAGACTTCGGAAAACCAGTTGGAGTGCCTAAACTCTATCTCTTTCTCAAGGTCGTTACGTCGGGCGTTTTCCTTTGCTAATTCCAGGGCTTCGGGACTATTGTCAATTGCCGTTACGTTGGGTTCGACGAGAAAACGAGCCAGCGCAATAGCGATCGCACCGGATCCAGTCCCCAGGTCCAGTACTTTAACATCTTCGTAATCTCTGAACTCTCCGAGAATTTCCTCCGTCATCTCTTCTGTCTCGGGACGGGGTATGAGGGCCCTGTTGTCGATCTTTAAGGAGAGGCCCATGAACGATACTTGACCGGTGATATACTGTAAAGGCTGGCCGGACTTTCTCTCCTTTACTAGGGGCCTGAAGTTATTCAGTTCTTTGTCGTCAAGAGGCCGGTCTGGATTCATGTATAATTGAATCCGATCGACGTCCAGCGTGTGGGCCAGAAGCTGCTCGGCCTCCAGCCGGGATCTTTCGACCCCTGCCCCCTTAAAATAATCCCTGGTCCAGTCTAAAATTTCTTTAACTGTCCAAGTTTTTGACAGAATATATCCCTCGTCTTCGTAAGTTTTATAAGCGGTTCCCGAAGCGAATTTAAGGATATCATAACATTGCAAAAAGGTCAAGTCGGCCCTAAACTTTGCTATTGCTTTTGTTAGGTTTTGTAAGATTAAAAGTCTTTCTTTTTGGTAGTTATTATACAGGTGCAGTAAAAGTACTCTCCGACCTGGTGGTCGGCTTTGTGAGGTGGAGATGTGAGGATGAAAAGAATCGTGCTTCTAGGGTTACTTATAGGTGGGTTGGTTTTTTCGCTGACTGGATGTTCTTTGTTCAACCAGGGCCCAGAGATTCAAAACTGGCAACCGTCCGTTTCTCCTGACTCGGATAAGATAGTGTTTTCCAGTAAAGAAGGGGGCAACTTTGAGTTGTTCCTGATGGACCCCGATTCGGGTGAGAAGACCAGGATTACGAACAACGACCACGACGACTGGGGCCCCGACTGGGGACCGGAAGGAGAAAGGCTGGCTTTTGTCTCCAAGCGCGACGACAACACGGATATATATTTAGTTGACGTTGATGGGGAGAATGAGACCAGATTGACCACGAACGAATCTCAGGACGTAAACCCAAGATGGTCCGGTGACTCGGAAATTATTTTTAACTCCGATAGAACCGGGTCCTGGGAGATATTTACCGTTGACGTTTCCGGGAAAGAACTAACTCAGTTGACCAGTTCTTCAACTGAAGAGGAAGGTTAAATTACGGAAGATGTATCGGGAGCGGACTGTTGGGGCCGTAATTCTTGCCGCCGGTAGAAGCAGCAGAATGGGACGAGGTGTAAACAAGGTTTACAGGGAAATTCTCGGTAAACCCGTCCTAACTCATTCTATTGAGACCTTCCTTGGTTCCGAAATAGTGGATGAGGTAGTACTCGTATTCAACGAGGAGGAGGAGGAACTACTTGAGGAAAAAGCCCTGGGTTCCCTGGACCACGACCTCTCCGATATACCGGTTAAACGTGTACCGGGGGGAGAGAAAAGGCAGGACTCTTCAAGGGCCGGAGTGAGAGCCTCCGAAACGGATTACGTTTGTATACACGATGGAGCCAGACCGAACTTTAGTTCGGACTTAATCGTGAAACTGCTGAATGCCACGGTAGAGTACGGCGCAGCGTTTCCCGGGGTAAAGCCCGTGGATACGATTCGAGCCAACAATCAAGGCTACGCGGGATCAACGATAGATAGGGATCGTTACGTAAAAGTTCAGACTCCCCAGTGTTTTAGGAAAGAGTTGCACCTGGATGCTATCGACGAGGCAGTGGAAAGTGATCGTTATTTCACGGACGATGCAGGAATAGTTATGGAGCTGGGCGGAGTGAGGCCCAGAGTGGTAGAAGGGGAGAGGTCTAACGTGAAGATAACTACTACCCAGGACACCAGGTTAATTGAGGTTTTGATGAGTTCCTAGAGGTGTTTTTTGGTCTTTTGTTTGCGAAGATAGTATTTAAGTAATAAGATAATCGGGAGGTAAGATGTTAGCTATAATCATTAGAGCGATTTTTTATCTAAGCTCACTCGGACTAATAGGTATAGTTTTGATTCAGATGAGCGAACACGCCGGATTGGGTGGAGCGTTTGGGGCCGGTGGTTCGAGTACGGTATTTGGTAGAGATGAGCAGACTGACCCTAAGAGGACTGCAACTTCTGTATTGGCAGCCCTGTTTATGTTAGCCAGTTTATTCCTGTCTATCATTTGAATAAAGATCTTTTTCTGGGGGATTTATGCCATTAATTGAACTTAACGACCTGAAAACCTATTTCTATACGGAAGATGGTGTAGTAAAGGCTGTAGACGGAGTGAGTTTCGACATAGATAAACAACAGACTCTCGGGGTCGTGGGGGAAAGCGGTTGTGGCAAATCCGTTACGGCTCTTTCCATAATGGGGCTGGTGCCGATGCCGCCCGGAAGGATCGAAGGAGGAGAAATCCTCTATCATCGAAACGGCGAAAGCCTGGACCTGGCCAGCCTGGATCCCAAAGGTAAAAAGATGCGTTCGATCCGGGGTAACGAGATCGCCATGATATTCCAGGAGCCGATGACCTCCTTGAATCCCGTATTCACTATCGGGAACCAGATAATGGAAGCCATAACCCTGCATCAAGACGTGGGGAAAAAAGAGGCAAAGACCCTCGCGATACAGATGCTCGAGGAGGTCGGCATACCTCTTCCCGCACAGAGAGTGGACGAATACCCCCACCAGCTATCCGGGGGCATGAGACAGCGGGCGATGATAGCAATGGCGCTATCCTGTAATCCCACCATGCTGATAGCCGACGAGCCCACTACCGCACTTGACGTAACCATCCAGGCTCAGATTCTTGAACTGATGGGGGACCTCCAGGACGAGTTCGATACCTCGATAATGTTTATAACTCACGACCTGGGCGTGATAGCTGAAATAACCAGTTACGTAGTAGTGATGTACCTCGGGAAGATAGTCGAGAGTGGAGAAGTTCACGAAATTTATCACAACCCGACGATGCCGTATACACAAGGTCTGATGGAATCCATTCCGTCTCTGGACGTCGACAAAGGTCGGCTGGAACCCATAAAGGGTGTCGTACCCGATCCCTACGATGTACCCGATGGTTGTCCGTTCAACAACAGGTGCCCACATGTCATGGATATCTGTAAAAAAGAAGATCCCCCGTTAGAAGAAGTCGTTGAAGGTCATAAATCTTCCTGCTGGTTGCATATTGATCATTAATAGGGGTGAACATAAGTGGTAGAAATGGAGCCTGATCGGTTACTTGACGTTAGTGGAATGAAGAAGTACTTCCCTGTTCGCAAGGGTGTCTTCAGGAGAGTCGTCGGTCACGTAAAGGCCGTAGATAACGTAGATATGTTTATCCGCGAAGGGGAGACTCTCGGGTTGGTAGGAGAGAGTGGATGCGGAAAAACCACCGCCGGTCGAACCATCCTGAGGTTGATAGAGCCCACGGCAGGCCAGATGTTGTTCAGAAGCGAGGAGCTGGGCAACGGTGAAAGGAAGGTAGTTGACATCGCCCAGGCCGGCAAAAAGGAGTTAAAGCGGCTTCGCCGGGACATGCAGATAATATTCCAGGATCCCTATTCCTCGCTGAATCCTCGAATGACGGTGGCCAGCATCGTAGGTGAGCCTCTGGTCGTTCACGGCATAGGCTCCAAGAGCGAACGAAATGACAGGGTAAAAGAGCTGCTGCGGGCGGTCGGACTAACCGAAAACCACATGAAGCGCTACCCCCACGAGTTCAGTGGAGGCCAGAGGCAACGGATAGGCGTTGCAAGAGCCCTTGCCCTGGACCCCCAGCTGATCATAGCCGACGAACCCGTTTCCGCTCTTGACGTATCGATTCAGGCCCAGGTCCTCAACCGGCTGGACGACCTCCAGGACGAGTTCGGCCTGACCTATCTATTTATCGCTCACGACCTCTCGGTTATTAAACACATAAGCGACAGAGTTGCCGTAATGTACCTGGGACAGATAGTCGAATTGAGCTCGGTGGACAAACTCTTCACCGATCCCCAGCATCCCTACACGGAAGCGCTGATGTCGGCGGTACCGGTAGCCAATCCCGACTTCGAAACCGAACGGATAGTGCTCGAAGGAGACGTTCCGTCTCCGGTCGATCCGCCTTCCGGTTGCTACTTCCACCCCCGTTGTCCTTACAGCGAACCGGACTGTAGCGAAGAGGAACCGGAATTCAGGGAGATAGAGGACGAGCACTACGTGCACTGCCACTACGCCGAAGATCTCGAGCTGGGCGGCCTGGCTTCCATGGAAAGTGAGTGAATTTAAGCTGCTGTTAGGCACGAGAAATCCGGGGAAAGTCAAAGAGGCGAAGAGGATTCTTTCCTCATTGAATAGTAATCTTAAAATTCTTTCTTTTCAGGATAGGGACTTTCCAGAAGTGGAAGAAACGGGAGAAACCTATCTGGAAAACTCCCTTAAAAAGGCCCGGGAGATAAGCAATCACACCGGTTTACCCGTGGTAAGCGACGACTCCGGACTGGAAGTCGCTGCTCTAAACGGAGCTCCCGGCCCTCGATCATCAAGGTTTGCCGGACCTGACTCGTCCGACGAGGAAAACCTGAATCTGCTTTTGGATAAGCTGAAAGACGTCCGGAATAGGCGGGCCAGGTTCGTTACGATAGCGACCTTGTACATATCTCCGGAGGAGAGGTACGTATCCAGGGGGGTTTTAGAGGGTCGGATTATTCACGAACCAAAGGGAGGTTCGGGGTTTGGTTACGACCCGGTGTTCGTCCCAGAAGGCTACGATGAGACCCTGGCCGAACTTGGGGAGGAAGAAAAGAACAGGATCAGCCATCGAAAAAAGGCTTTAGAAAAAATGAAGAGTGAAATTCGCGGGATTCTCAGAGACCGGAATCGATAGGCTTACAGATTTAAATACTGGCCGCCGGGAAAATCGTTTACGGGTTGGTTAAAATGTCATTAAGGCTCATTTTCCTATTTACCGCACTTCCCCTTATAGAAATCTATCTCTTAATCAAGGTCGGAAACGCCATCGGATACCTATTGACAGCTCTGGTGGTCGTCGGTACCGGGGTAGTAGGTGCGTTGCTGGCGCGAAGGGAAGGTCTATCCGTCTTGAGAAGGATGAGAAAAAAATTCCGAGAGGGCCGGATGCCGGCGGAGGAACTCATTGACGGGGTCATACTTCTCCTCTCGGGCGCCTTTTTGCTGACTCCGGGAATAGTTACTGACGTAATAGGCCTTGTCGGTCTGATTCCGTTCTTTAGGAGAGGTGTGAGAGGATACGGCAGGCGATGGTTTAAGAGAGAGTGGGATTCAAAGCGGAAATCCTACATCGACGTAGAAGACCAGGAACGGGACCAGTGATAATTAAGCTTTAACTCGGTGATCTCTTATCTACTCAAATCTTTCACCAAAACTTGCCGAGGAAGCCCCACAGCTCGCTGTGGGGAGGAATCGGCGGGTTTTTGTCCAGCAGTCAATCGAGGATACTTCCCTTAAGAGCTGCTGATTATTATTTAAGTGTATCTCTCTTATCTAGGGTGTAACCAGGAGCTGGACTCGATTGACTGCTGGGTCTTCTTTTGTAAAAGAACAAAGTCCGTAGTTAAACCTGTTTTTCTACAAGCCCCGTCCCTTGGGGCGGGGTTCTTGACTATCGTATGAAGGCGAAACTTAATTCACGAGGTTAACTTTATTATTTTTCTAAAGGCTCCCCGCCCCTGGTGAAAAAACTGAGATATATTAATTTGGCGGTCACCTGACCGGGTTTAGTCAGTTTTATCTAACTTCCGGGTTTTTCGTAGTTTGAGATCTGTTCTCCTGACGTGATTCAGTTTTCGGTTGAACCAGTACAACAGCACGAAGTAAGAAATCAGAGATAGCGGTGTGGGGGGAGGTAGCTGGACCCGGGCCAGCGGGAGCGCCGAGATTTTTCCTATCGCCCCCCGAAAAAGAAGGATGGCCCTGTTTGTCAGGGGAGCAAGTCCTGAGAGACCGGCCAGTCCTTGGCCGAGAATAATTGCCACAATACCCAGGTAAAGAACCGCGGTTACTCCAGGTATGGCAAGGAGATTGACAAACGGTGCCCAGGGATGAATCTGGCCAAAGTGCACGGCCAGAACTGGTGAAACTCCGAGCTGGGCCGAGAGGGAGGCCGCGATTATTCCCTTTAAGTAATCAGGTTTAACGGTAAGGGTTTCCTGGATCGGGCGAAAAAACAGGGCCAGGGAGAAAGTGGCGCCAAAGCTCAACTGGAAACCAACTGTGGAGATAGTCTCCGGGTTGATTATTACCAGTACAAGCGCTGCCCCTGCAAGAGCTTGAAAGCGATCGTACCAGTCGTCCAGGATTATTCCGGCCTCTTTTAGCCAGAGGTGAGCCCCACCAAATAAATAAATCAATGACGCCCTCAATAACGGGAGTTTGAAACCGACGATTACCAGGTAGCCGAAGACCATAGGTAAACTAATTAAATACGTGGTTTCTCGCCCGAAACCCAGTCTGGTTGCCACCCACCAGCTTGCTCCGAGGATAATTCCGAGATGGAGACCGCTGGCCGCCAGCAGATGGGCCAGGCCCGTTTTAGTAAAAGATTTTTCGGTCGAGTCATCCAGGACGTCTCTAGTGCCAAACAGTAGGGCTTTTAGGAAGTTACCGCGTTTTGGGAGCACTTCCTTAATCCTATCGGAGATGAGCCTTCTAATTGTCCATCCCAGTTCCAGAATCGGGTTACCGAAACCCCTTTCTGATTCCAGGACTTCCCCTCGATAGACCACTCCCCAGATCTCCTTCCTGCGGAGAAAGTCTCGATAATCGAAGTTTTCAAATATAGCTGGAGCTTCAAATTCCCCTTTGACCGTCAACTGGTCCCCGTAATTAAGGTCTGAGGGGTTGTCTGGAGTGAGGAAAATCTTGAGTCTCCCCCGGTATTTAGCGGGTTTCAGGGTAAGTTCCGTTCCGGTTTGAGTTTTCACAGGATAGGAAGTGACCTTACCCTTTACCTCGGTCATGGAATTTAGTCTCGAATAAAGGCCCTCAGGTTCGAAGTAATGCCCACCATACAGAGCTACTCCCAGGAGGGTTACTGAGAGAATCATTACCCATGAGTCTCGCTCAAAACCGAAGTACTCGGTGAGAGAGAAGATTACAAGCAACAGTAGAACCCCGGCAACGGACCAGATTGGCGTGGTCTTTATCCCAAGAGTTTCGGCCAGAATTAGTCCCGCCGCGAGACTCAGAAAGATGAGTACTAGAGGGCGTCGCTCCATTCGAATCACTTATGTATTTAATCATTTTATATTCATTAGCAAGTTTTTCAATGTTATATAGATTAAATCTCGACCACTCTTTCGGTTGCTAAGCTCGAGATTGCTCAATAAGATTAACTGGAGGTTGATTTGGTTGGAGAAGATTGATCGGCTTAGAGATGAGCTGGAAGAGGTTGGTGATTACCTTTGACCTCGAGAAACTTGAAGAGGAACTGGGTGAGCTTAGGGAGGAGATGAATGCTCCCGATTTCTGGAACGATCAGGAAAAGGCAAAAAAGAAGTCCAAACTGGCGACCAGAAAAGAAGAGAAGATAGAAACTTACAGGGAGCTGACCGAGGAACTAGAAGAAATCGAAGTTCTTTACGAGCTTGCATCGGAAGAAGGAAACGATGAAGAACTGGAGGAGTTGGAAGACAGGGTATCCCGGCTTCGGGACCGGATGGACTCCTTCCAGCTCGAGCTTTTTATGGACGGGGAGTTCGACGACAGGAATTGTTACCTGGGAATCAACGCGGGTGCCGGGGGAACTGACGCCCAGGACTGGGCTGGTATGTTGCTAAGAATGTATACCCGCTGGCTGGAACGAGAGGACTTTTCCTATCAATCCCTGGAAGTAAGCGAGGGAGAAGAAGCCGGTATCAAAAGTGCCACGGTAGAAGTTGAAGGCGAGTGGGCTTACGGGTATCTAAAAGCCGAAGCGGGTGTACACCGGCTGGTCAGGATATCGCCGTTCGATTCCGCGGGCCGGAGGCATACGTCTTTCGCTTCGGTAAACGTAACACCTCAGTTCGAAGACGATCTGGAAGTGCAGGTCGACGAAAATGACCTTCGGGTCGATACCTTCCGGGCAAGCGGAGCCGGGGGGCAACACGTAAACGTTACCGATTCTGCGGTCAGAATAACCCACGAACCTACCGGTTTGGTTGCTACCTGCCAGAACGAGAGAAGCCAGCATAAGAACAGGGAAACGGCGATGAAGATTTTGAAGTCCAGACTATACCAGCTAAAAATGGAAAAAAGAGCTGAAAAAATCGAAGAAATTCAGGGAGAGTTGAAGGACATCGAGTGGGGCAGTCAGATTCGCTCTTACGTTTTGCACCCCTACCAGAAGATCAAGGATCACAGGACCGAGATCGAAGTCGGGGATACGGAATCGGTCCTTGACGGCGAGATAGATCCCTTTATTCAGGCGTATATTAAAAACAAATAATCCCGAAGGAGAAGGCCAAAACAGCCGTTATACGCTATCTTGCAAATGGGTGGGACGTAAAATATAATGACTTTCAACCAGTGCGTAAGGTTTTCTAATCTTTTTTATTTGACGTGAATAATCCTTCTAAGGTGGTCTAACTTGGATAGTCTATGGCAATATATTATCCAGCGTGTGGGTTCTACCATCCCCAAAAAGTAAAAGTAAACTTATCAAAAGTTCAAAGGCCGCCCCAGTACCAGAGGGTGGCCTTTTTTATTTGGACAAGGATCTACTTGACTACTTGAAGCGGGTAGTGTTTACTGATAGCGCTATAACTTATAATTATCATGAAAGGGTGTTTCGTAACTTCTCCCCTATCCAGGTGAAGAACTGAAATTCCTCTGAATCGTAAGAGGTCGGTACTTTGCCTTCGATCCGCTCACCCGTAACGCAGTTTAAAAGCCCCAGCACCGGACCGTAACTCGGATCCTCGACAACGTCTTTAATTCCAACGACCGGTCGGACGGGCGTGCCCCGTTCGAAGTGTGGCTCAAAAGTATCATTGAGGAACTCTATCAAACCGTTCAACCGGGAGCTCCCGCCCGTAATCTTTATTCCGTAGTTTAGCAACTGATCGTGGCCCCGATCGCTGGCCCTGGTCAGTATCATTTCGAATATCTCCCGAGTTCTAGCCAATAGGGTCGAGGAAATCTCCGATCGCGCACCATCGCCGTATTTTTTCGGGTCACCCCGGAATCGACCGGAGGTTTTTTGCCTATCTCCCGGGTCCGAGAGATCAAACTTGTGCTTGATTCTTCGGGCTTCTTCCCTCGGTACGTTTAACTTTGCAGATAGATCCCCGGTAAGATTTTTCCCACCGAGGGAGAAAGAATCCTGATCTGCCAGCGCTCCTTCCCTGAAGACGAGTAATTCTATCGTTTCCCCGCCGAAGTCGATTAGAACCTTTCCCCTGTTCTTTTCCTCTTCCGTTAGTAGCAGGTCTCCTATACACTGTGGTAATGGTAATAATCCGGCGTATTCAAAGCCCGCCCGGGAGACTGTTTCTCTGAAATTATTCATCCACTTGTTATCGACCATGACCAGAGTAGCGACCACGTCGAGTCTTCGCCCCTGTAGGCCCACCGGATTGGTGACTCCTTCCTGACCGTCGAGAGAAAAATCCCGGGGGATCGTAGCTACGATTTTATTGTTTGTTCCCAGGTCGATCGAGCTAACTAGCTCTTTAAGTCTAGCTACGTCCTTCTGACTGACGATTCTGTCCTTGGAAGTTATTGTAACAGTGGCTTCATTTGTAGAGAAGCGCAGTATATCTCCCCCCACACCGAGGTGAATCGACTGAATTCGCTCCGACGCCATCTCTTCAGCTCTTTCCGTTGCTTCTTTCAGTGATTCACCGGCGGAGCCGGGTTTAACTATCCGACCGTTTTTTACCCCCTTGCTTTCGCTCTTCGCTACACCCGCCAGTGAAATTACTCCTTCCTCCAGTTCTCCCGCTACTACCTTTGTGGAACGGGTACCTATATCGGCCGCGGTCACTAAACTCATTATTTGATCCTCTCATAAAGGTTTTCCAGTCCGAAGATGTGGAAGTAGAATTTCTAATTATTTGACCCGGGTAATTATCCCGGGAGATACCCGTCTTTCAACCGTCTGTCCGAGTTAATTTGCCCGGTTCGGGTCTTCGGCGCGTTGCAGCCCTGACGTATAATCGATTATAATATTTTGTCCGAGTCTTTGCTTATTTCATTTCTAAAAAATTATCGTAAAAAGGATGATACGTATGGCCAAGATACGAGAAGTAATTGGAAGAGAAATTCTTGATTCGCGGGGAAACCCGACGGTGGAAGCCGAAGTCGTGCTGGAGAACGGTGCCTGGGGAAAAGCCGCTGTCCCGTCCGGTGCCTCGACCGGCAAGTTTGAAGCTCTGGAGTTGAGGGACGGGGATCCCGATAGGTACGGGGGAAAGGGGGTCCGTAAAGCCGTTGAAAACATAAACGAAGAGATTTCCTACGCTCTTGATGGTTACGATCCTCTATGGCAGGAAAAGATAGATAAGCGGTTGATCGAGCTTGATGGTACCGAAGACAAGAGCAACCTTGGCGCGAACGCGATTCTGGGTGTTTCTCTTGCGGTGGCTCGAGCGGCCGCGAACGACTTGGGAGTACCCCTGTTCAAATATATCGCCGGCGTAACCCCTGCCAGTCTTCCGGTTCCCATGATGAATCTGGTTAACGGAGGCGAACACGCAGATAACAATATAGATCTCCAGGAGTTCATGGTAGTTCCGGTAGGTGCCGGTTGTTTTGGCGAGGCGGCCCGGATGGGTTCCGAAGTTTTTCATCAGTTGCAGGACATTCTAACGAGCAGAGGCATGCCGACCTCTGTCGGAGACGAAGGGGGTTTTGCCCCGGACCTGGACGGCGAGGAGGAAGCGCTGAATCTCCTGGTCGAAGGTATAACGGAGGCGGGATACGAGCCGGGAGATGACGTGGCCATCGCTCTGGATCCCGCGGCAAGCGAGATTTACCGGGACGGCACTTATCACCTCGGAGGATCGAGTCTCACGTCCGGGGACATGGTTGATCTCTATTCCGAGTGGGTCGAAAATTTCCCGATAATTTCGATAGAGGACGGTCTGGATCAGCAGGACTGGGACGGATGGAAGGTTATGACCGATAGACTGGGAGACAGGATTCAGATAGTGGGAGACGACCTCTTTGTTACCAATGTAAAGAGGCTACAAAGAGGAATAGACCAGGGAGCCGCTAATTCTATCTTGATCAAGGTGAATCAGATTGGCACTCTCACGGAAACTATTCAAGCAGTCCGAACTGCTTTGAGATCAGGTTATTCTGCCATAATTTCGCATCGATCGGGTGAAACGGAGGACACGTTTATCGCGGATCTGGCCACCGGATTGCCCACCACGCAACTGAAATCCGGCTCTCTATCTCGAAGCGATCGCTTAAGTAAATACAACCAGCTGCTCAGAATTGAGGAAGAATACGAACTTCCACTGGCCGAGTGGCCAATGTAGTGCTGAGTCAGCTAAATTTTACGGGACGGATCCGTAATAACTAGTTATGGGAGCTACCTCAAATAAAAGTTCACGGTTCAGAGAAATTTTGGATAATCGGACCGTTCCCGTGTTGCTAGTCATAGCCTTACTTATTGCCGGCTTTCTGGGCTGGGTCTACTGGAAGAGGTTCCAGAAGATTTTTTCTCTCCAGGCCGAGATAGCCCAGTTGAAAGAAGAGCGGGACGATATAAGGCAAGATATCTCGGAGCTATTGAATAAGAGGAATAAACGGAACGACCTGGATTACATAGAAAAGCTTGCAAGAGAAGAGCTCGGATTGACTTACCCTCCTGATGAGGAGACCGAAGAAGACGGTTAGCCGGAAGGAGAACCATGGATTTCGTCCATCTACACACCCATTCTGAATATAGCCTCCTGGACTCGACCAATACGATCAGGGGATTACTGGAGAAGGCCAAAGACCAGGGAATGTCGGCAATTGCCCTGACCGATCATGGCAATATACGGGGCGCAGTGGAGTTCTATCAGGAAGCTCAGGACGTCGGAATAAAGCCAATTATCGGCTGCGAGTTGTACGTAGCTCCTGAGAGCCGACACGAAAAGCGAGGCGGTAACCAGGGGCAAGATAAATACTTCCACTTAGTCGTCCTGGCAAAGAACGATCGGGGCTATCAGAACCTCGTAAAGTTATCCAGCAAGGCGTTCACCGAGGGTTTCTATTACAAGCCCAGAGTTGATAAAGAACTTCTTTCAGAATATTCCGACGATTTGATTGCGTTGAGTGCCTGTAAAAGTGGAGAAGTCCCGAAAAAACTACTCCAGGGTGACTACGAAGGCGCGGTGGAGGCCGGACGAAAATACTCAGAAATATTTGAAGATCAGGACTTTTATCTCGAACTTCAGGACCAGAACGTGGAAGGGCAGGACGAACTCAACGACCAGTTAATAGAGGTCGCCGAGGAACTGGACCTCGGGCTGGTCGCTACTAACGATGTTCACTATCTAGAACCGGATGACCGGTTGGCTCACGAAGTCCTGTTAAATATAAAAGCCAACAAGAAGATTACGGACGAGGACAGAATGAGGTACGAAGGGGAAGAATACTACCTTAAATCTCCCGAGGAGATGCAGGAGCGGTTTTCCCACGTCCCCGAAGCGCTGGAAAATACCGTCGAGATAGCTTCCCGGTGTGAAGTAGACCTCGACTTCGGTGAAGACTATCTTCTGCCTCCGTTCGAAGTACCGGACGGGTACGAATCTTCGCTGGACTACCTTAGAGATCTGGTGGAGGAAGGGGCAAGGGACCGCTGGGGCGAAATAACGGAGGAGATAGAAGACAGAATAAGCCACGAACTCGGTATCATAGACGATATGGGTTATCCAACGTATTTCTTAATCGTCAGGGACTTTATCGAGTTTGCCAAGGAGAATGACATACCTGTCGGGCCGGGTCGAGGATCGGCTGCTTCAAGTGTAGTTGCCTATACGCTGGGGATTACGGACGTCGATCCTCTGGAACACGATCTCCTGTTTGAACGTTTTCTCAATCCGGGCCGGGTAAGCATGCCCGATATAGATATTGATTTTTGCATGGATGGCAGAGACGAAGTTATCGAGTACGTGGTAGACAAATACGGGAAAAACCAGGTTGCCCAGATATGTACTTTCGATACTATGGCTGCCAGAAGCGCGATCAGAGATGTAGCCCGGGTTCTGGATATTCCCTATGACGACGCCGATAAGATCGCCAAAGCGATACCGACCCGCAGTTCTCTCGACGAGGCACTTGAGAGCGTCTCGGAGCTGAGGGAAAAATCAAACGCCAATCAGACGTACAGCAGGTTGTTCGAGGTGGCCGGTAAGCTGGAAGGATTGATGAGGAACGCGTCTACCCACGCTGCGGGAGTAGTTATTGCTCCGGGCGAACTGACTAACTATACCCCGTTGCAGAGGTTGAGTGACGGGGAGGTCGTTACCCAGTACGATATGGACGTACTGGAAGAAATTGGATTGCTCAAGATGGACTTCCTTGGCCTCAGGAACCTGACTATTATAGAAAATACTTTCGATCTGATAGAAGAGGTTGAAGGCGAAACCCTCTCCATTGGGGATATCCCGGACGGTGATGAAGCTACTTATGAATTGCTCAGGGATGGAAGGTCGGTCGGAGTATTCCAGCTGGAGAGTGAAGGGATGCAGGGATTGATGAAGCGACTTGAGCCCGAGGAATTCGAGGATATCGTAGCGGCAAACGCGCTGTACCGCCCCGGACCACTGGAGAGCGGAATGACCGAGGACTACATAGAGAGGAAGCACGGAAGACAGGACGTAACTTATCCCCATCCGGAACTGGAAAGCGTCCTGGACGGGACTTACGGTCTGCCGATCTACCAGGAACAGATAATGCAGATGGCCCAGGAATTAGCCGGATTCTCTCTTCCGGAAGCGGATACCCTTCGAGTTGCGATGGGCAAAAAGAAGAAGAAAGTTATGAACCAGCTCAGGGAAAAGTTCGTCCAGGGCTGTGTTGACAACGGGATATCGGAAAAGAAGGCAAACGATCTCTTTGCCGACATAGACAAGTTTTCCCGGTACGGATTCAATAAGTCGCACTCTACCGCCTACGCTCGGATATCCTACTGGACTGCCTGGCTCAAGGCTAATTACCCCGCTTCCTACATGGCCAGTCTTCTTACATCAGTCGGGGGAAACGAAGACAAGGTAGAAAAGTACATAAAAGACTGTAACGAGATGGGCATTGAAGTACTACCACCCTCGGTCAACGAAAGCCTCCTCGGCTTTGCCCCGACGGAGGAAGGAAACATCAGGTTCGGTCTGGAGGCGGTCAAGTACGTGGGTTCGAAGCCCGCCCGGGCCGTAGTGGAGAAACGCGAAGACGGTTATTCTTCTTTCCTGGGATTCTGTCAGCGTATCGGGGGAGCCCTGAATAAAGAGTCTCTGGAAAGCCTTATAAAGGTGGGGGCACTGGACGAGTTCGGCACGAGGAAGTACCTCCTCTCCCAGATGGATAAGGGTCTGGAGGTTAGTGGTATCTCCGCCGACCAACAGAAGAGCGGTCAGCAGTCCTTTTTCGATCAGGGAATATCTTTTCAGGAGGACGATACTGCCAGGGAAGAAATGGAAGAGTTCTCCCGGGGGAAGAAGCTCAGGCTTGAGAAGGAATTCCTCGGAGTATATATTTCCGGTGATCCCCTGGAAGAGCATAGATTTGAACTCGATTCATTTTCCTGCTGTCAACTGGACGAACTGGATGGAGCGAGACTTAACGGCTCCACCTGGCTGGCGGGCAGGATAAGTGAAATGAACCAGATAAGTACGAGAAAAGGCGATCCCATGGCTTTCATTACCCTCTCCGACGGGTTCGGAGAGCAGGAATTGGTGGCTTTTCCGAACGTATTTGACGAATCGGCCCCTTTGCTGGTAACAGATAACATTTTGCTGGTAAAGGCCGAGGTCGGTGAAAGAAACGGGGATAGGCAGCTAATTGTTCAAAAAGTGATCCCTATCGAGCGTGCCTGGTCTGAAGTAGAGACGGAGATGGAAGTAGTTCTAAATGCGAACCTGATTTCGGAGGAGACCCTGAAGAAGATTCGTGATTTACCCGGAGAGGGAGACACGCCCGTTTACTTTACCCTTGCTGACGACCAGACCGATAGCTACACTGTGGTAAAGGCGGGAAAGGACTTTCGTGTAAAGGCGGATAAGGAACTTCTGCAGAGGTTGAGCGAGTTCGAAGAAGTGACGGACGTGAAATTGAACCCGAAGGATTAGGGTATATCTGATGAACTGGAATAAGCTTTCGAAATGGTTTTATCCCGGAACCCGAATCAAGCGCTGGGGAGCGCTTGGGATCTTTTCCGGCCTGATGGTTGGTTTTTCGCTGATCTTACTTATTGGGGGGGAGAGGATTGGCGCGCTTTACGATTTCCTTTCTTCCAGCCCTATCTATTACTATCTGGCCGCCTCTTTTGCCCTCTTAGGGGGTATTCTTGGCTTAATATGGGCCGTCAGCCGACTTGCTTTATCAGTAACTGGCCCCCTGAATTTCCTGGATAGATCTCCCTCGAATCTTATACTGAGAAGCAGGTTACTGGACCGAGGTCCGAAAGTAGTGACGATTGGCGGTGGGACTGGCCTGTCCGTCCTGTTGAGAGGACTAAAACAGTATACCTCTAATATAACAGCGATCGTGACGGTTATGGACGACGGCGGCAGTTCGGGCAGGTTGAGGCGAGAAATGGACATGCTACCTCCGGGGGATATCAGGAACTGCCTTATTGCTCTTGCGGATGACGAGTCGTGGATGAGTAAGATATTTCAGCACCGGTTTGAAAACGGGTCCGAGCTGGGAGGACATTCTCTGGGGAATTTAATAATTGCGGGCGTAGAGCAGATAGAGGGTAGTTTTGAGAGAGCAATAGAAGAGACCAGTAAACTATTGAACATCAGGGGAAGGGTAATTCCGTCCACGCTAAAAAACACGAACCTGGTTGCCCGGCTTGAAGGTGGCGAAGTCCTTTCCGGAGAAAGCAGCCTGTCCGATCACCCCAAACGAATAGAAAGGATCGAGTTGGAGGAAGAAGCACCGCCGTATCCGCCGGCAATAGAGGAAATAAAATCCGCCGACGTCATCGTGCTTGGACCGGGAAGTCTGTTTACCTCTCTGGTTCCAAACTTATTGGTTAATCAGGTTGGAAAGGCGGTTGAGGAGGCTTCCGGGAAGAAGTTTTACGTAGCTAATATTATGACAGAGCCGGGAGAAACTGACGGCTTTTCGGCGACCGATCACCTGGAGGCTCTGGGGCCTTATTTGAACCTCTCTAGTCTCGATTACGTAGTAGTTAACGTGGGAAAGGCGCGCCAGGAGTTGCTGGATAGATACGCCCGGGAAGGAGCCGAGCTTGTTGAGCCGGATTTGGTCGACGATAATGAATACGGAGTTAGACCGCTTCTCGACGATCTGGTCGACACTGTAGAATTAGAGGGAAAAAGGACGGTCAAACACGATCACGGACGGCTGGCAAAACTTGTTCTGTCGTCCCTTGATTGATTGTTTTGGTTGGGTTGTTATTCCCCCGGATAACGGGATTAAATATACGACAATACACGGAGAGGTAAGGAAATGAATACCGCTAAAGAAAAGTACGTTCTTGATACGAGTGTTATTGTGGACGGCAGGGTAACCGACCTGCTGGCAGAAGATAAGATAGACGGAGCAAAGATCATAGTACCCGAGGCAGTTGTTGCCGAGCTGGAAGCTCAAGCTTCCAAGGGAAAGGAAACCGGATACAAAGGGCTGAACGAACTGGAAAGGTTGAGGAAACGTTGTGAGAAGGACCGAGTCGAGCTCGAGTTTAAAGGTAAGAGACCTGCCAGGTCGGAACTGGATCTCGAGGATTCGGGTGAGATAAATGCGATGATCAGAGATCTGGCGGAGAAAGAAGGGGCAACACTCGTCACGAGCGACAAAATCCAGGCCACCGTAGGGGAGAGCAAAGGTATCTCCGTAATCCTTGACGAGCCCGAGGAAGAAACGGCAACGCTCAGTCTAAATAGACTGGGCTTGCTAGAATACTTTGACGACCAGACGATGTCCGTCCACCTGAGGTCGGGTACCGTTCCCAAGGCTAAGAAGGGTACCCCGGGGAGCATGAACCTGCAACCCATCGGCGAGGAAGAGGTAAGTGCGGAAAAGCTGGAGCGGTTTGCAGAGGAGATAGTGGAAGTTGCTGACACCCATCCATCAGGGTTTATAGAGATGGATTCGGGTGGGGCTTCTGTTGTTCAACTTGCCGACCTGAGGATAGCTATTGCAAAGCCACCGTTCTCCGATGCAGTGGAAATTACCGCCACCAGGCCGGTAAAGAAGACTGAAATAGGGGATTATTCCTATTCGGATCTGCTGGAAGAGAGGTTGAACGAATCCCACCGGGGAGTAGTCGTATCGGGTGCTCCGGGCATGGGTAAATCCACCCTCGTTCAGGCTCTGTCAGAATTTCTTCGAACTTCCGGCTGGATAGTCAAGACCATGGAGAAGCCCAGGGACCTGGACGTATCTCCCGAGATAAGCCAGTACAGGGACCTGGACGGAGAAATGGCAAATACGGCGGAAGTTCTTTTATTGACTCGACCCGACTATACTATTTTCGACGAAATGCGGCAGACGGCCGACTTTGAGGTATTTGCCGACCTTCGAATGTCTGGGGTCGGGCTCGTCGGCGTTGTACATGCCACCAAGGCGATAGACTCCCTTCAACGGCTAATAGGCAGGGTTGAGCTGGGAATGATACCACAGATAGTCGATACCGTCGTTCACGTCGACGGGGGAGATATCAAGCAGGTTTTTGACGTCGAGCTTACCGTAAAAACTCCGTCGGGAATGGAACAGGGAGATCTCGCACGGCCGGTGATAGAGGTAAGAGATTTCGATAGTGGCAAACTGGCCTATGAGATGTACACGTTTGGCGAGCAGGTCGTAGTAATGGGAGTTGAGGGTTCGGACGACAAGCCAATGTGGAAGCTTGCCAGGCGAGAACTGGAGTACTACCTAGGTAAAGAATTTAACTTTAAATTTGACCTGGAAATAAAGTCCGACAACAGGATTGCAATATACGTGGCTGATAATCACGTGCCGGCCGTTCTCGGCCGTGGCGGAGAGAAAATCGACGCTCTTGAAGACAAAATTGGTCTCAGCATCGACGTCAGAAGTTTCGAGGAGAGGGCATCGGACCAGGAAACGTTAAAAATTAAAGAGACGGACGAGTACCTTATATTGAACTTTAATTCCTCACTTCGAGAGGAGGAGGTAGAGATATCCATAGACGGCAGGAGAGTGTTCTCCGGCGCCGTATCCAAGCAGGGCAGAATAAAGCTAGGCCGAGGATCTCCTCAGGCAAAGAAAATAGCGAAAGCTGAAAAAGAAGGTGCAAATATCGAGGTTCGCTCTCTCTAAGTCCGTCAATATTTTGTCGGATCGTGGTCTAACCAACCCAGCCGGTTCAACCCGGGGTCTCGGCGAGTTTTGGTCAACCTTTGACTACTGTTAGAGGCTTTAGTTTGGCAACCGCGGGTGTAAGTCCGCTCCGGTGAACCGAGGAAACAACTCGGTCCACGTCCTTGTAAGCTCCGGGTGCTTCCTCGGCCAGGCCGGGATAAGAATGAGTACGTACAGTTATCCCTTCTTTGTTTAGCCGTTTTTCTACGTCTTCTCCCCAGAACTTTGATTTCGCCTTCTTTCTGGACATCGACCTGCCCGCGCCGTGAATACCGCTGCCAAACGTCTCCTTCAACGAATTTTCGGAACCCCTGAGGATGTAAGAAGATGTACCCATCGTTCCTCCCACGAGTAACGGTCCACCTACGGCTTTGTAAGCTTCGGGAAGTTCATCTCTGCCGGGACCGAAGGCCCTTGTGGATCCCTTCCTGTGGACGAGTAGTTCTTTGGTCTTTCCTTCGACTTCGTGGCGTTCGAGCTTTGCCGTGTTATGCCCGACTTCGTAGATCGTTTTAACGTCGCGTGGTTTCAATCCGATCGACCGCTTGAGGGAACGTCTCACCAGGCCGGAAAGTGCCTGACGGTTTGCAAAGGCGCAATTGATACCACAGCGCATTGCACTGAGGTATTTGCGACCCTCCGGGCTGTCTATAGGGGCGGAGACGAGCTCTTTTTCCAGAATCGGGAGGTCGTATTTCTTACTTGCTTCTTCGAGTTTTTTCAGGTAGTCCTGACCTATCTGGTGCCCCAGGGCTCTGGAACCCGTGTGAATTGAGATTAGCACCTGATCCTCAGATATTCCGTAGGCACTGGCAGTCTCCGGTTCGTATACCTCCTCTATCTTCTGAATCTCTAAATAGTGATTTCCTGAGCCAAGTGTTCCGATTTGTTTGAACTGCCTTTGCTTGGCTCTTCGGCTTACGTGGTCCGGGTTGGCTCCTTTAATTTTTCCGGTTTCCTCTATGAATTCCCGATCCGACTCGAATCCGTAGCCTCTGTCTATCGAGAACTGAGCTCCTTCTGTCAGGGCATGGTTGATTTCGTCGACCGAAAGGTCAATCTTGCCTTCCGAACCCAGTCCGGCGGGTATATTCTCGTACAGGTCGTCAGCAATCCTTTTTTTCGATTTCTCGATTTCCCTTGTAGTTAAAGGCGTTTTTAGTAACCGAACGCCACAATTTATATCGAACCCGACGCCGCCGGCTACTGCTACTCCCTTATCTTTTTCAAAAGCGGCAACTCCTCCTATAGGGAAACCGTAACCGGGATGAATGTCGGCCAGGCCGATCGAGGCTTTTACTATTCCTGGAAGGGAGGCAACGTTAATAACCTGATCCAGGGCGTTCCAGTCGGCTCCTCCGCGGGCATCGTCGACCAGGCTCCTTGCCGTGTCCTCGTCCACGAACAGTCGCCCGGGAACTCTCATATTACCCGTTTTCGGTACTTCCCAGGTATATTCATCGATTTTATTGAGTTCGTATTTTCTTTCGTTCACAATGTAGACCTCTAGTTAAAGTCTTTATTCAATTATCTTCAAATTTCCCTAATATAACAAATATTGTCTTCAGCTACCTAATTTATCTTGTTGCAGACCGTTCAGGAAAATCCTATCGGAGGCCGAGCGGGCACGGTTCCACCCTTTAACCAATACAAAGAAGGCCGGGTCCCCGTGCCCGGCCGGTAGGACCTCCGGGCTTCCCGGACCGAGAAATTTCCGACTCGCGTGCTC
>JAIPHJ010000045.1 GCA_021735245.1 Candidatus Bipolaricaulota bacterium | reverse complement strand
GAAGGGCGGTCACCGGCCAATTTGGGAAATCACTCTATACCCGTCAGAAAGTATCCAGTTTAATTGCCGAACGCATTTGGAATACTGTCGTGCTGGGTGTCTCGGGCCTATCTCTGGCTTTTCTGGTAGGGGTGCCAGTCGGGTTACTGGCGGCGATCAACAAGGAAGGTATCCTGGATTTGCTTTCCATGGGCCTGGCGCTTATCGGAATTGCTTTACCTCGTTTTTGGCTTGGGTTACTGCTGGTACTGGGCTTTTCAATTCACCTCGGCTGGCTTCCTTCCTCCGGGATTGGAACACCGGCTCACCTGGTCCTACCCACGTTTACCCTGGCCGCGTCGGTAATGGCATACGTGGCGAGAGTTGCCCGTTCCAGTATTCTCGAAACTCTTACACAAGATTTCGTTACGACTGCCAGGTCTAAGGGTCTTTCGGAACGGATAGTTCTTTACAAGCACACCCTGCGGAACGCGCTAAATCCGGTTATAGCTATGTTTGGGTTACAGTTTGGATGGTTAATTGGCGGAGCTGTCCTGGTGGAGTACGTCTTCAATCGGCCGGGCCTGGGAAGGTTAATGATCAATTCCATTTATACCCGTGACTATCCCGTTGTCCAGGCACTAATTCTACTGCTCGGAGCTTCGGTGGTTCTGGGTAACATATTCGGAGACGTCTTGCTGGCTTTCGTAGACCCTCGAATTAGGCACAGGTGAGAGTAAATGAATAATCTACTCCATAACAAGAAGGTTGTCACCGGAGGCGTAATCATTCTAGTTTTTAGCCTCTTCGCGGTTCTCGCCCCCTATATTACTCGTTACGAAATCTGGGCTCAGGACTATACCGCGGTATTTGCCCCAATGAGTCCGGACCATTTTTTCGGGACGGACAATTTTGGTCGGGATATCTTTACCAGGGTTGTTTATGGGTCCAGGGCATCTTTACTATCTGCTCTTGGAGCCGCCGGGTTGGCCGGGGTTATAGGAATCACACTTGGCCTGTTGGGAGGGTATTTCGGGGGGACCGTAGATCGAATCACCCAGGGATTAACTGACGCTTTCTGGGCTTTTCCCAGCCTGCTTATGGCCCTGGTCCTGATAGTCATGCTGCAACCCGGCTTATTTACCACCATGATCGCAATAGCACTGGGCTACTGGCCACGTTATACGCAAGTACTACGTGATGAAGTACTTTCAGTTCGGGAACAAGAATACATAGCGGCTGCCAGGTCCATCGGCTCGGGCGATGTTCGAATTCTCCGCAGTCACATTCTTCCCAACGTCATCGGGCCAGTTATTGTACTCATTACCATTACAATGGGAAATGCAATTATCGTCGAGGCAACACTTAGCTTCCTTGGTCTGGGGGTTCAGCCCCCTACCCCGAGTTGGGGTGTAATGCTATCCAACGCGCGAGAGTTCATGACAAGAGCACCTTGGTTTTCAGTCTTTCCGGGCGTTGCTATCGCTTTGACCGTCCTGGGGTTTAACCTCCTCGGTGACGGGTTACGGGACGTTCTCGATCCCCATTTGACAAGACAACAGTGAGGTAGATAGATTGGGGCAAATGTTATTACGTTGATAGATTAAATCTAACCGTCACAATTGGACTAAAAGAAGTCTGCAGTACAGTCCGATATAAACTCTATTTCTTTTAGAGGTGACTTTCATGAGTTTTCATCGTAAGGTCGACAGTTGGTCATTATTAAGCGAAGAACAGATCAAGCAAATCCACGAAAAATCACTCCAATTACTGGAAGATCCCGGGGTAAGATTGGCCTCCCAAAAGGCCCAGGAAATCCTTTCCGGCCACGGGGCAAAGGTCAACGATGATATAATCCAAATACCGCCGGAATTAATCGAAGAGAACCTGGGTAAAGCACCCGAATCCTTTACCCTGTACGGAAGAAATCCCGACAACAACCTCGAACTGGATCGCGATCACACCTATTTATCCGTAGACGGATGTTCCTCGAAAACAGTCGATTTCTCGTCGGGCAAACGAAGGGCCTCGACGAAAGAAGATATCGAAAACGTCTCGAAGATTGCGGACTACCTGGACCTTATTGACATCGTTTCCCCTATAGTAAGTGCCCAGGACACGCCAAAGCAGGCCAGGGCCATGCACGAACTGGAAGCGGGTTTGACCAACACGGAGAAACACGTTTTGACGGAATCAGTGAGTACCGCCGAGGAAGCAGAGCAAGAAATATCGATCGCTGCCGCGATTGCTGGTGGCAGGGATAAACTAAGAGAAAAACCTATATTCTCAAATTTCGTGTGCACTATCTCCCCTCTCGCCCATGACAAAGGAGGGATCGATGCGGCTCTGACCTTCGCGGAAGCGGGGGTTCCAGTAGGGGTATACAGTATGGCAACCGCGGCCGTGAGTTCTCCAATAACTCTGGCTGGCACACTCGCCGTAATCAATGCTGAGGTAATTAGTGCTCTCGCCCTTCTGGAACTGGCCCATCCAGGCGCCAAAGTTTTCTACTCGGGAGGACCTGCAACCATTGACCTAAATACCGGTGGTTACGTGGGCTGTTCACCGGAAGCTCATCTCTTGCGGGCCGGAGTGGGACAGCTGGCTAGCCATTACGGTATCCCCTCCCACGTTGGAGCGGGGGCGACAAGCGCAAAACGTACCGGACTTCAGCATGGGACGGAAAACACCCTGTCGTATCTGTTACCGACGTTAAACGATGCGGACGTTCTATTTGGATTCGGACTCCTGGATGGCTCAAATTTATTCCGTTACGAGAATCTGGTATTAGATCACGAGATCGCCTATAACATTAAGGAGATACTGGAAGGCATAACAGCGGACGAAGAGGATTTCGCCCTGGACTTGATACGGGATCTGGGCCCGGGAGGCGTCTACCTTAACCAAACACACACCGTAGAAAACATGCGGGAAGCACTGTCAGATCCCTACTTAAGCGATCGCCAGAGTTTTGAGGCCTGGGAAGAAAGTGGAGAGGAAAGCACTGAGGAAAAAGCTCGTCGGAAGGTTGAAGAAATCTTAACCGAGCATGAGGTAGCTCCACTACCGGGAGACGTACGAGACCAGCTAGATTCCCTGTTGGCTGAAGCCGAGCAGGGTTGATCTTCTTCAATAAAAGTTAAATATATCATATTATCTCCAGGAAAAGGGTGGTGACTTGTGAATAAGCGAGAGATAAATTTTACCAAGGGACACATGGGCGGTAATGAAATAATCCTGGTTTACGGGAGAGATATCCAGTCCAACCTGTCTCCAGAGGAAGCAATTTCCGTGCTAAATCCACCCCATATTCGGGGTGATCAAATCGGTCTTTTATTTTCTTCCGAGAAAACCGATCTCGGCGTTACCATCCTTGACCGGAGTTACGAGGACTATCTTGACATGTGTGGCGGATTGACTCAGGTACTGGGCCACGCCCTGGTCGAAACGAACCTTGGTCCCTACTTCGACATCAACCTCCACAAGAGCCCAATTAAAATCACCCTTGAAACTAATCTGGGTAATATCCCGATTAAAATAAGTGTAAAGGACAAACGGATAGCCAGGGTGGAGACCGGAATGGCCCAGTTTGTCCAACACTCTTACAAGCTCGGCGTTGAGAAGCTGAGTTTGAACGGGATGCCCGCTACCAGGGCGGGAGACTTCTTGGTCGTAGAAGCAAAGGAACTGGAAAACGCATTTCCCGAGGTGAGGCTTGATGATTTAGATCAGAAAGCCATAAACGCCCTCCAGTCAGCCCAGAAGCAATTTGACAAATTGGGGGTAATGTCAAAAGACAACGCCGACTTTGCCGTCTATGATAGACGATCAAAAACATGCGACGGCAGGTTAATCTTCCCTCACCAGGTATCGACCGGTCATATCGAGCCCGCGTGTGGAACGGGAACGGTGGCCGTAGGTATAGCCATGGTCCACAACAATCAAGTAGAAGAGAGTTCCGAGCTGGAATTCGAAGCCGGCGGAGAACCGGACGGGATTGGGGGACCCGAACGGACCAGGTTACGCCTATCAATTGAGAAGGGAGACATAGTGGACGCCTACTTTTCCCATAGTTTAGTTGAAATCCTCGCCTCGGGGAACCTCTGGATTTGAGTCTTTCATAATAGGTAATAAAATTACCAATAATAGCTGAAAACCCCCAGGGCTTGCCCTGGGGATGAATCAGATGGTTTATTGGCCCAGCAGTCAATCGAGCACGTTTCTCGACTTATACCCAGTATGAGAGATTAACGGATAGATAATCACCAAACGGTTTCAAGGATCATTCCCTTGATTGACTGCTGGGCTGGTTCGGTCAGACATATGCGTCGCGTCGTTAGGATTTTCCCTGGCCTATAATAATGAAACACACAAAGAAAGTAGAGACACAATTTCTGGTTCGCATACCCTACTATTATTTCTAGTCCTTGACCGATAAATGTTGTAGTATTGAATCAACTCCAGGATTTTCTTCTAACCAGGTGAGTATTATGCAAAATTTTACCTATCAAAACCGAACGAAGATAATTTTCGGTAAGGGAGCAGAGCGGGAAATCGGTTCCGAAGTACGCAAATATAGCGACAAAATCCTACTTCTGTACGGTGGAGGAGCAGTTAAAGAGTACGGAATATATGACAAAGTGCTGAGTTCTCTCAGAGAATCGAGAGTAGAAGTCGCCGAGCTCGGCGGTGTCCAGCCGAATCCCCGGTTAAAACTGGTCAAAGAAGGAATAGAACTGTGTAAATCCGAAAATATTAACTTTGTGCTAGCCGTCGGCGGGGGAAGCGTAATAGATACCGCCAAGGCGATATCTATCGGAGTTCCGTACGAGGGAAACGTCTGGGACTTCTATTCATCCGACAAGCTCATAGAGGAAACCCTACCCATAGGCACGGTTCTGACCATACCGGCCGCCGGTAGTGAATCCAGTCCGGGATCGGTCATTACCAAGGAAGAAGGAGGATATAAAAGAGTTGCGGAAAGCGAAAGACTAAGGCCCGAATTTTCTATACTGAACCCGGAATTTACCTACACGTTACCCGATTATCAAACCGCATCCGGAGCTGCCGACATCATGTCACATGTCATGGAAAGATATTTTACGAACGAACCACGCGTGGGTTTTACCGATAGGTTAAGCGAGGCTACCTTGAAAACCGTTATCAACAATACACCGAAGGCAATGGAGGAACCGGAGAATTACAGTGTCCGGTCGCAGCTAATGTGGGCAAGTACTGTAGCTCACAACGGCTTACTCGGTACGGGACGCATAGAAGACTGGGCATCTCACGATATAGAACACGAGCTAAGCGGAATGTACGATATAACTCATGGCGCGGGTTTGGCAATCATCTTCCCGGCCTGGATGAATTATGTTTATCAGAATAACGTAGAGAGGTTTGCCCAGTTCGCCGCCCGGGTCTGGAACCTCGACCCAAATTACTTTTCTCTCGAGGAAACAGCAGTCGAGGGGATTAGAAAGCTCGAGGAATTCTACCGGAGTATCGACCTTCCCACACAACTGAAGGACCTCGAGGTAGAAATCACGGACGAGGATCTCGAAGAAATGTCGGAAAAGTGCACCGAAAGTGGACCTGTAGGTAATTTTGTAGAATTGGAAAAAGAGGATGTACTGAATATATATAAACTGGCTCAATAGTTCGACTCTGGAGGTATTCCACTCTAGAATATCTTAAAATTTTTAATGTCAAAGTGGCGGGTCCACTTAAAGCGGTACAGTCAAGAATCCTACCACAAGGGGCGGGGTATATAAAAAACACACTTAGACAGAAACTTTAATCTTAAATCGACCCAGATACCGCCGCAAAAATTGTGTATAAGCGTATTAATTCATCCTTCGCCCAAGACACTCCACTATAGACCGCGAAAATTCCTGACTCGCGTGCTCAAACATTTTTGTGCATGAAAACTGCATTCACTACAGGAAATTCATCAGGGATTGAACTGTTTGTTAGTTATGGGAATATCCCTCTCCAGCACCTATCTGGCACTTTAAGTTCGGACGTGAGTCAAGTTTTACCACTTCTCAGATATAAATTTGTAGGTGATTTAATTTTCATAACTCGAGTGCCAGATAGGTGCTGGATGGGTCAAACATATGCGCTGCTTCGCTAGGATTTTTCCCGGTCTAGAGAAGTTAGACGTAAGGGATCCTGGGTACGCAATTTTTACGACGGTATCTTGACCCAGTACTCAATTGAGAGATGGACACAAAACAGCCGATTCATCGCCTGGCAATCCCTGGAAGTCTCGGCAGATTTTGTTAAAGAGAAGTCAAGAACGAAAAAAAGTTTAGACCAGAAAACGCCCGCCAACCAGGTAACCCACGAGTGAAACCGTAGCCGAGAGAACCCCTCCCCAAACCATGTCAACTACGGCAACCTTTAAGGACCAACCGGTCAGCGTAGCCAGGTTAGTCAGATCGTAAGTAGCATAGGCAATTACTCCTAACAGGAATCCCGCCCCGATACTCCATCCGAGTGAGCTCTTTTGTACGGCCGGGTTTACTACAAATACAACTATCCCTACCACAAATAGGAGGTAAAATACGAACGCGGCCGTCCAGTTAATCGAGTCCGACATTAGCTCACCCAGTTCTCTCCTGTAAAACTCCCGGGCAATCAGACCAAGCCAGGTGAAGTCTATCGCCAGGAACGTCCCCAGACAAATCAGGTAGAGATAAAATCCTCGCAAAATATCCATACTACTCCTTTTGTTTTATAACCAGCAGGCTTCCCGTTTCTATCTACACATTATAAAATAAATAGGCCTCCAGTACTGACCTGGCACTGTAAGTTTATACTCAATTCCTTCGCGGAAAACAAAGTGCCAGGTGAGTGCTGGAGGTATTTTCCAACTAATTTTGGTGAACCCTGACTCGATTAAAAACGGCCGTTTAGTACCTTTCGCGCGCTTTTTGTGCGCTTCAGCCCACAGTCATAATAATCTAGCTGTTAAAGATAATCCCCCGTACATCCCCCGAATTCACCCAATCCAGTTTAGTTTTAACGCTTGATATGACCTCGCTTCCTCTGTAGCTTCGGATTCCTCTTTACCTCTTTAACCAACCAAACATAATAAATAGTTTCGTCAAGCTCCTCTGCTAATTTCCAGTCCGGTTTTTCCATTCTATTTCGAATATACTCGACCTTTTGGGTCTTTTGAGAGGTCTTGATGATATCGCCTCCCCAAAAATAACGAGGTTAAAGTCAAAAACCAGAATTAATGGAGCCCCGAAAACCCCACCGGGAACAAAATGTATAAGACCAGTGTAATTTCGTGATAAAAATCATATATCGTATGATAAGTATATCACATTGACCACTAATTTTAAAATCTCGCTTGGGAGCCTCCCTCAAACCAATCACCCAAAACTCGGTTTATCAGGGCTAGGTTCCCGGCCTGATTGTAGGATCTACATAAGCAACCAGGAGGCTAGACCCAAAAGAAAAAAGAAACCCGCGACGTCAGTGATAGTGGTCATCCAAATATTTGCCGATAGAGCCGGATCCAGGCCAACTTTCTTGAGCCCAACAGGAATCAAGACTCCGGAAATTCCGGCAACTATCATGCTCAAGACCATGGAAACACCGACAATTAAGGCAATCTTGGCGGAACCATTCCAGAAAAAAGCTATCAAACCAACTATAATTCCTATCGATAGGCCGTGAAGTAGTCCGAGAGTAGCTTCCTTGACCAAAGCTTTTGAACTCTGACCATCGGTTATCTCTCCCAGAGCAATTCCCCGGATGAGCAAGGTGACTGTCTGGGAGCCAGAATTACCTCCCTGTCCGGCAATAACAGGCATAAAAACTGCTAATACGGCGTATTTTGCAATTGTATTTTCAAAAACGCTTACGACGATTGCGGCCAGTAAAGCCGTTCCCAGATTGATCACGAGCCAGGGCAGTCTATGCTTTACCGACACTTTCCAGGGAGTCCACACCGATTCTTCTCTTGCTCCGCTTATTCCCACCATTTCCAGCATATCTTCCGTATCTTCTTGCCTCAGTACGTCCATTACGTCGTCAACCGTGATAACTCCGAGCAATTTACCCTTTTCGCCAACAACGGGGAGAGCAAGAAAATCGTACTTATCAAATAGACGGGCAACCTTTTCGCGGTCGAGTTCCGGGGGAATCGTCTTCACGTCCTCCTTCATTACCTCATCCAGCCTGAGTTCCGGTTCCTTGAACGCGAAATTTCTCAGAGGGAGCACGCCGGAGAGATTGCCTTGCTGGTCCGTAACGTAAACGTAGTTGATGTTTTCTAATTTCCTTTCATCCTTTCTCAACTGCCCAACCGCTTCCCCAACCGTCATATCACCCGGAAGGCTCATGACCTCCGGGGACATTGTACCACCGGCCGTGTCCGGGGGATATTCCAGCAGGCTTTCCAGTCGTTTCCGGGTTAGTGAGTCCAGGCGTTCGAGGATTCCGCGGCGGCTTTCAGAAGTGAGTTCCTGAAGCAAATCGACCGAGTCATCCGGGTCCATACGCTTCAGAATTTTTCCCTGGAGCTGCTGGGATAACTCTTTAAATATCCCGGAAGCCTGCCACGGATCCATAGACTCCAGGGTTTCTGCGGCAAAATCAAGTTCTAACTCACGAACGTCTTCCGCCGCTTCGTTATCCGTAAGCCTTAATAACCTGTCTGCAGCCTCAGCCGGATGAAGTTTCTGAGATATTTCTTCGGTCATACTCTAATGGAAAATTCCAAAATTCCCTACAAAATATTTATACTCTGGGAATGGTCTCGGTAAGTAAGATCCGGACCAATAGCATGTTACTGTCTCCGAAAATCGCCTGTAAAAGCTCTTCTTTCATCTAATGGGGATAGTTTTTCCCCATCAGTTATCGAATTTTAGGATCCCATCTCCTCTATCGCTTCCGAGTTTTCCTGTATCTTTTCTTTTAAGCTAATAATCAGTTCCGAATTGTAATTAATAACCTCGTTCAGACGGGTAACCCGCTTGTCCAGCTTATCGATGTCTTCTACCACCGTCTTCAGGTTTTCGGACATCTCTTCGTCACTTTTTGCTAGCTCATCCACCCTTCCAGCTAACTTTCCATAGGTTTCCTTCCAGTCCGCTACCGTGTCAGCTAGTGCATCATGGTTATCTTCCAGGCTATTGGTCCTGCTCTCTAGCTCATCCATCTTACTTGATAAATCGGCTTTCAGGGAAGAAATCTTCTCCGCCTGGCTGGATTCTAGTGTTTCAAGCTGATCCTGTAAGTTGCTGACTTCGGTCTCCAGTTCGTCTACTCTTTCCAGCTTGACCGAGGAGTTAATCCTGCTGTTAAAACTTAATCCGACAAACAGCAGACCACCAACTAAGACCAGTAAAAGCGCGTAAATAGTAAATTTTGAAAATTTGGACATTTCTCCAACCTCCTGTATCATTTATTATTAGAAAAAACTTCGGACATCGTCCAACTCAAAGTCTATTTGTCTAGCTGGACTAAATCAAATCAGTAGCCTATGGTTATAAAGTAGTGGATTGTTTGACACGACTTTTTCACCCGGATAACATCAAGTTTGCGGGGTTCGGATATACTCTATAACCCGGACTTAATTCACTTGAACGGCAAATACAATTAAACAGGGGGATAACATGAAAAACCTTAAACTCGGAATCTCCGCGATCATTGCGGTGGTCCTGATAATTATCATCTTCCAGAACCTTGAACCCGTTTCTACCCGATTACTCTTCGCAACGGTCAAAATGCCACGGGCTGCGTTGCTATTCCTAACAGAACAGCTATAGCGGGCTTTGTGATCGGCCTTATTGCCCGGTTTACTTTCCTAAAGAGGGAATAAAAAACCAGCCCAACTCCGCTGTAACCTAAAGTTATCCAGACTCAATTAATTCGCTCAAATCCATGTTTTCCTCCAGTAAATCGGCAACGTCACGATAGGGTGCACCAGACCTGAAGCAAGCTTCTGGACTTCTTTGCCCCTTTAAAGAAAAAAGGTTTTCCACGAAAGACTTCCTCGGTGCTTCGTTCTCAAACAGACCGTGCAGGTAAGTACCAAGTACCTGATCCGTCGCCGCGCTTGTTCTTCCCAGAGGATGTTTTACGTCGCCAAAAGTAACCGTTGACCCCATGTGGATCTCGTAACCTGTAACCTCTCCCTGAGCACCAACCAGAGGACCTGCTCCGTCTAAGACCCTGGTAACTTCTTTGACCTCCTTCGAGGTGGAAAACTCAGTCTCTGCCCGCAACAATCCGATACCTTCAACCTCCTTAACTTCTTCTTGAATCCCCTCAATACTGGCATTTACCACCCGCTCGCCCAGCATCTGGTACCCCCCACAGATCCCGACTACGAACCCCTCAAAATTTCTTAGCTTTTCAACAAAACCGGCTTTATGTAAGGAAAGCAAGTCGTCTACAGTATTTTTCGTGCCGGGGATTACCACAGCGTCGGCAAACTCAAGCTCTGCGTTCAGCGGGATAAATATGACTCTCACCCCTGGGACCCGCGCAAGCGGTTCGAGATCGGTAAAGTTCGAGATCCGCGGAAGTCTAGGTACTGCAACCTGGACCGACTCTTCATCGGAGAGTCCGTCTTCATCGCCCCAGATCATCCGACCACCGCTCTCAGGCAATGAAACACTATCCTCCGCGGGAAGTTCTATCTTCTTGTGGGGAACAACTCCAAGTATTGGAAGACCAAGCTCGGCTTCGATTCGATCAATCCCGGAACTCAGCAAGGATTCGTCCCCTCGGAACTTGTTAATAACTCCGCCAATCACTTTATTCCGGATGTCCTCCGGGAGCAATTTCACCGTCCCGTAGAGACTGGCGAACGCACCACCCCGTTCAATATCCACGACGATAAGGATATCGGCGTCAGCAATTCTCGCGGTCTCGATGTTGGCCAGATCCCTGTGTTGAAGGTTTATCTCCGCGATACTTCCCGCCCCCTCTGCAACTATTATGTCGTACCTGTCGGCCAGCCTTTTGTAGGATTCTTCGACCGCCCGGCGCGCCTCTCGCCAATGCGACTCGTAATAGCTCCCCGCCTCAAAGTTTCCGACCGCCTGTCCCTGGATGACCAGCTGGCTTTCCCCGTCCCCGCGTGGTTTCAGTAGGACAGGATTCATATCAGTTGTCGGACTCACCTCAGCTGCTTTTGCCTGTACGTACTGAGAGACTCCAATCTCCCCCCAGCCACCATCCGGAGAGACCACAGCTCGGGCATTGTTGCTCATATTCTGAGCCTTAAACGGAGAGACTGACCTTCCCCGACGAGAAAAAAGGCGGCATAGTCCGGCAGCAACCGTACTTTTACCGGAGTGACTCGCCGTTCCTGCCACCAGAATTGTCCGAGTCATAAGACCTCCTCAAATCAAACTAAACACCCGTTGACAGTACTAATCTAACCCGCAGAGCCAGTATTATAACCTTTTGGATCCACCACCAACCAGGGACATTCACAGAAGAACGGTAACCCCGAGTAACATCACAAGATATAGCAAAATAGTTCTAACCGCCAACCTAATCGCTAACCTCAGATCCTCTTCCTCCGGAAGCTTGTACTCCTCTCCCAGAGAATATTCCCCCTTCTTGACCAATTTCACCTCTAGCGCACCTGCCGCTGCAGCCATCGGCCATCCACTGTTTGGGCTCCTGGCACAATCCCAGTCTCGAAAAGCAACAGCGAAAGTATTCCACGAAAGGGCTCCCAGAGACACGAATAAAACAGAGATCCGAGAAGGCAACCAGTTTAATAGGTCGTCCAACCGTGCCGCGAGAAAACCAAAGTTACGCAAATCCTCTGTCCTGTAGCCTATCATGGAGTCAAGGGTATTTACCGCTTTATAAACTAGAGCAAAAGCCACTCCAACACCGTAGCTGACCAAAGAACCGAGAAAGAAGTAGAACAGGGGGGAGACCAGCGAATCT